>NZ_JBEXYN010000042.1:0-69903 GCF_040630935.1 Streptomyces sp. NPDC005722 | reverse complement strand
CTTGCCCTAGGGCGTCCATCGTCACCTTCCGTGTCGACCGGATCGATCGGCACCCTCTATGACGAGCACGGCGACCCGCCGCTATGCCGGGTGGACGAAGAACGAACAGTCGAGGTTGGCGCGGTCTCACGGACGGGTGCCACGACACACCAGGCGGTGGTCGCAGGTGGCCTGGGATCGTCAGTCGGTGTCCGCACCGGGCGTTCCGCCGCTGACGCCGACGGCACGGCCCCGGGCGGCGCTCGGTGCGCCGCCCGGGGCCGTGCCGTGGCACCCCGTTCGCCCGCGTCAGACGACGCGCTTGCGGCCCCAGAGGAAGATGAAGGCCGTGACGGCGGCGGTCAGGGCGAAGAGGATCGAGGCGCCGAACCACTGCATGCCGCTCATCTGGGAGAAGGGGATGTAGTCCACCGCCCAGCCCACGATGCCCTTCTGCTGCTGGCAGGCCGCGACGGCCTTCTCCGATCCGGCGCGCACGCAGGTGCTCCAGCCGAGGGTCTCCCCGGACGACGTGAGGAACGACTGGTCGACCTGGAAGGCGGCGTCGGGGAGGCGCGGGCCGTCGCCGTTGACACCGGAGTTGCTGGTGGCCCTCAGCACGTTGCCGAGGTCGAGCCGGAAGTGGGCCCAGACCACCTGGACGGCGGCCGCGAAGAAGAAGGTCACGACCATGGAGATCAGGGTGCGGCGCAGGACCATGCCGATCGCGACGCCGCCCAGCACGGTGAACAGCGCGAGCGCGACGGGCACGGGCCCGGTGTTGTCGAACGCCTGGCCGGACGTCCAGTCCATGACGGTGTTCTGCTTGCTCACCGGCGCCCACCACCGGCCGAAGGCGAACGAGAGGGCGACGGTGCAGACCACGACCACCAGGGCGCTGATGCCGAGTTTGGCGGCGAGCCAGCGGGCGGGCCCGGGGGCCTGGGAGGTGACGAGTTTGGCGGTGCCGCTCTCCAGGTCGCCGGCGAGCAGGGGGGCGCCGAGGAAGACCCCGAGGAGGACGGGGACGAAGCCGAGGCCGAAGGCGGCCTTCAGGAGCGCCGCGCTCCGCGGGTTGATGTCCTCCATCCACTTGTCGGAGGGGGAGTGGGGCCAGCCCCTGGCGGTGAGGTGGTCCAGCAGGCCCGCGCGCTGGTAGAGCATCCACGCCACGGCCAGGGCCGTCGCGATCAGGAGGGTCCAGAAGGCGGCGCGGTGCTGGCGCCAGATGAGCCAGGTCATGCCGCTGAGCCGGGGACGGCGGGTGCCGCCGGCGGCGACGGGGGGCACGGGCGGTGCGGGCGGGTTCGCGGTGAGGTTGCTCATGCCGCCGCCCCCCGGCCGCTCGCGCCGTACGGGCGGCCCGGTATCTGGGCCACCGGACTGATCAGTGGTGGCGCTTCGGGCGAGCGCAGGTAGGCGAGCAGGAGTTCCTCCAACTGCGGGGTGTGGGACTGCCACTGGCCGCTCACCGGACCGTCCGGGCGGATGAGGGCGGTGACCTGCCGGCCGCTGGTGCGGTACTCCACGACGGTGTGCCGGGCGAGTTCCGCGGGCAGCCCCGCGCCCTCGCGCTCGGCCACGCCCTGCAGCAGTACGTGGGCGCTGCGGATCTCGTCCACGTCACCGGCCATGCGCAGCCCGCCGGTGGAGATGACCAGCAGGAAGTCGCAGACGCTCTCCAGCTCGCTGAGCATGTGGGAGGACATCAGCACCGTCGTGCCGTGCTCGGCGGCCTCGGCCATCAGCGTGCTCATCAGCTCGTGGCGCACCAGCGGGTCGAGGTCGGACATCGGCTCGTCGAGCAGCAGCAGGTCGGGCCGCTTGCCGAAGGCGAGGGCGAAGGCGACCCGGGTGCGCTGGCCGCCGGAGAGGGTGCCGACCTTCGCCTCCATCGGCACGTTGCCCGCGCGGACGATCTGCTCGGCGGCCCGCTGGTCCCAGCCGGGGTTGAGCTCGCGGCCCAGGCGCAGCGTCTCGGCCACCGTGAAGCGGCGGAACAGCGGCTTCTCCTGGGCGAGGAAGGCCGTGCGGCGTCCCGCCTCCGCCGACTGGGGCGCCGCGCCGAACACCGTCAGGGTGCCCTCCGTCGGCTCCAGCAGGTTGGCGGTCATCGACATCAGCGTCGTCTTGCCCGCGCCGTTGGGGCCCACCAGCCCGCAGATCCGGCCGGCCGGCAGGCGGAAGGAGCAGTCCCGCAGGGCCCAGCCCCGCCGGTACTTGCGGCCGACCCCGTGGGCCTCGATCGCCGACTCCTCGACCGGGCCTCCCCTGTCCATGGCATCCGTGGTGTCACGCACTGGTCATCCTCTTCTCCCGGCCTTCGGGTGTTCCGTCGGCCGCCGTGGTTCCGGCGTACCGCTCCTCCAGGACGGCCGCGACCAGCGCCGCCACGTCCTCCCGGTCCAGGCCCGCGGCCTGGGCCCGGCTCATCCACGCCTCCAGGTCCCCGCGCAGCGGGGAGTCGGCGCCCGCCTGGGGGCGGGCCAGCGAGCGTCGGATGAAGGTGCCGAGGCCGGGCCTGGGCTCGACCAGCCCCTCGCGTTCCAGTTCGCGGTAGGCCTTGAGCGTGGTGTTCGGATTGACGGCGCTGGTCTCGGCGACCTCCTTGGCGGTGGGCAGCCGGTCCCCCGGCATCAGGACGCCCAGCCGGAGGGCCTGTTTGGTCTGCTGCACGATCTGCTGGTAGGCGGCGATCCCGCTGCGCCTGTCGATGCGGAACTCCACGAGCTTCAACACCCTTTAGCTACTCGATTAGTGGAATGATGATGGGAGGGGGACCCGAGCCGTGTCAAACGAAGCGGCCGCCCCGGCGTCCGACGGGACACAACCGTGACATTCGTGATGCGGGGAACCACGCGGCCCGGGACAGCACGAAGGCCCCGGGCGGACAGCCCGGGGCCTTCGTACGGACGGGAAGGGACGTCAGCGGTTCACGGGGCCGCGACCGCGCTCCCCCGGTCGACGCGGACCTGCGCGGACGGAGCGCGGTGCCCGGGCCGGGTGGGCCGGTGTCACGGGCGGGTCGGCGTCGTCTCGTCGGGCTTCCACGCGCTGACGCCCAGCTTGCCCGTCGTGCCGAGGTCGAACTCCGGGGTCAGCGTCACCGGAGCGGCGCCGGGTGTCGCCCGGACCCGGGCGTAGGGCGCGTTGACGGGTGTGCCGTCGGTGACCGTGTTGCGCCACATAAGGGCGGCGGTCGCGCTCCGGCCCGGCGCGAGGGTGACCGGGCGGGGCGCGTCGTCGAAACCGGGCAGGAGGGCGACGCCCCCGCTGCCCCGGGAGACCTCGACGCCCCTGACGGGCCGGCGCTCCTCGTCGAGGAGCCGGACCAGCGGATAGCCCTCGACGCGCCGCACGCGCGACGAGCAGTTCTCCAGGCGAAGGCCCACCACGCGCAGCCCCATGGCGGCGTCGCCGTCGTCGGCGGTCAGGCGCAGCCCGGAGGACGGGCAGGCGCCTCCCGTGGCGGGGACCTCGTCCGCCGGGACGCTCCTGACCTTGACGACGCGCACCCGTTCCGCGGTGTAGCGCGGCGTGGGGGGCGCGTCCAGGTCGGCCTCGCCCCGCACGGTCCGGCCGGGCGGCACCGCGGGCACGGTGTGCGGCACGTTCCCCAGGGCCTCTCCCGCGCCGGTGGTGAGCCCGAAGGTGACGGTGTACGTGAGCGGTTCGCCGGAGTGGTTGGTGACGCGGAACGCGACGTGGAACGAGGCGGGGCCCGGGCAGTGGGCGGGCGGCGCGCTCACGGCGGTGATCTCGACGTCCCCGCCGCCCCCGGTCCCGGTGGCACCGCCCGCGCCCGCCGGGGGAACCGGGGAGGCCCGGACGGCGCAGGTGTCCCGGTCGTCCGCGTGCGGGACACCGCAGGCCGTGACCAGGAGCAGCGGACCGGCGAGGACGGCCGGGAGGAGGAGGGCGTTGGTGCGCATCCGGCGACCCCATCAGGGCCCTCCCGTTCCCGGCCGTGGCGGAGGCCACAATTCCGGTCACATGACCGTCACAAAGCGCGGTACCCGGGCCGGGGTCAGCGGGAGGCGGCGCTGTCGATCCAGGCGACGACGGCGCTGACCGTGGCGTCGTCGAGCTGCCGGGCGATGGTGTGCACGGCGTCGCTGTCCCCGGGCAGCGGAGGCACCCCGGCCGCGATGAGCGCGGCGTGGACCTCCACCCAGCGCGCGTCGACGGCGGCCAGGTGGGCCCCCAGCGGGACGCCACCCAGTGACTGCTGCGGAGTATCGAGAAGGCTCATGGTGTTTCCTCTCGGATCTCGGACGGTGTCGACCGGACTCGCCGTGCAGGACAGCCCCGCTCCGCCCGCCGGTTGCGCCGCGCCCGCGACTTCACCCGTCCGGCCCTCACCGGGCCCCCCGGGGCCAGTGCCATGGGGATGACATTCGCCGGTGGGGCGACGCGGACCGGGCCGGACGGGGCATGGCCTATCGCAGTGCCCGCGCCCGCATCCCACGGAAGGCCTCGGATGATCGACAGGCGGACCTTCGGCACGATCGTCGGCACCGGGGCGTTCGCGGCCGCACTGGCCGGGCTCGCCACGGGCTGCGCGACGACCGGGCCCGACGAGAACAAGCCGGCGCCGCCCATGGCCCCCGGCAAGGAACGGCCCCGCGACACCCCGGCGTTCGGCCCGCTGAAGCAGGTGGAGGCCGGGGTGCTGGACGTCGGCTACGCCGAGGCCGGACCGGCCGACGGCCCGGCGGTGATCCTGCTCCACGGCTGGCCGTACGACATCCACAGCTACGTCGCCGTCGCACCGCTGCTGGCGGCGAAGGGCTACCGGGTGGTCGTGCCCTACCTGCGCGGCCACGGGACGACGCGCTTCCTGTCGCGTGCCACCCCGCGCGACCCCCAGCAGGCGGCGTTCGCGCTGGACATCGTCGCGCTCATGGACGCCCTGGGGATCAGGAAGGCGGTCCTCGCCGGCTTCGACTGGGGGTCGCGGACCGCTGACATCATCGCGGCGCTGTGGCCGGAGCGGGTCAAGGGACTGGTCTCGGTGACCGGCTACCTGATCACCAACCGCGAGGCGAACAAGCAGCCCCTGCCGCCGAAGACGGAGTGGGCGTGGTGGTACCAGTACTACTTCGCCACGGAACGGGGCCGTAAGGGGCTGGAGCGCTACCGGGACGACCTGGCCCGGCTGGTGTGGAAGTTCAACTCCCCGACCTGGGGATTCGACGACGCCACCTTCGAGCGCACCGCGACGGCCTTCGACAACCCGGACTACGTGCCGATCGTCATCGGCAACTACCGCTGGCGGCTGGGCCTGACGGAGGGCGACCCGGCCCACGACGACATCGAGGCACGGCTCGCCCGCGGGCCGGTCATCACCGTGCCCACGATCACCCTCGACGGGGCGGTCGACCCGTTCACCCCGCCTGGCGACGGCTCGGCCTACCGCGCCAAGTTCACCGGGAAGTACGCGCACCGCACGCTGCAGGGCATCGGGCACAACGTGCCGCAGGAGGCGCCCGCGGCGTTCGCGCAGGCCGTGATGGACGTCGGGCGGCTCTGAACTCCGCAGGCGGCGCCTGTGGCCGGGCGTGGGGGCCCGGCCACACGGGGGGATGTCAGTGGTCGTCGCCGCCGCGGCCCCGGCCCCGGGCGCGGTCGCCGCCGTGGTCGTCGTACCCGGGCCGCGTGGTCGCGGGTGCGGGGGAGGCGGTGCGGGAGGCGTCCCCGGTACGCGTGCGGCCGCGGGGGCGGTCGTCCTCCGTGACGCGGCCCGTCACCGCGTCCACGTGCAGTTCGTGGACGGCCCCGTCCGCCCCGGTGACGTACACCTCCCAGGAGCCGCGGTGCCGGTCGTCCGGCTCGATCTTCGTGACGGTGCCCGGCGTGTGCGCGACCGCGGCGGCCGCCGCCCGGCTCGCCGTGACGCCCGGGGAGCCTTCGCCGGCGCGGGCGCCGGGGTCGTCGGCGCGGCCGACGGCGCCGGTCAGTTGCTCGACGTCGCCGGCTCGCGCGGCCAGTTGGCCCGGGTGCTCGGCAACCTGGTCGACAACGCCCAGCGCCACGCGCGCACCGCGGTGACCGTGGCAGTGACCGCGCACCCGCGGAACGGGCAGGTCGTCCTCACGGTCGGCGACGACGGCGCCGGCGTGCCCCCCGCCGAACGGGAGCGGATCTTCGAGCGCTTCGTCCGGCTCGACGACGCCCGCAGCCGCGACGAGGGCGGCGCGGGACTCGGCCTGGCCATCGCCCGCGACGTCGCCCACCGCCACGACGGCACCCTCACCGTCGGCACGGCCCCGGCGGGCGGGGCGCTCTTCGCACTCCGCCTGCCGGCGGCCGCCGGGGACTGAACACCGGCCCGGCGCCGGGCGGTCAGGGGTTGAGGCCGAGCTGGTGCAGCATCCCGAGCTGGTCGCTGCTCCCCCAGCGCTCGACCATCTTCCCGTCCTCGAACCGGCTGATCTGCATGCCCCGGTAGCTGACGGTGCGCCCCGTCGGGGCGTGGCCCATCAGCTCGCCGAGGTGGGTACCGGTGATGGTGTACGCGAAGGCGACCTCGTCGTCGGTGGCCATGACGTGCTCGACCTCGACGTGCAGATCGGGGAAGGCCCGCCGCATCGCGCCGAACATCTCCTCGTACCCCTCGGGACCGGGGCCCTGACCGGGGCCGGGGTCGTGGTCCACCGAGCCGGACGCGACGTACGCGTCGAGTTCGCCGAGCCGGCCGTCGTTCACCGCCGTTCCGAAGCCCTCGAGGACGGAGAGGTTGTCGCTGCGGGACATGGGGCGCTCCTTGCCGTCGCATCCCGGGCGCGCGGGGCGCCCCTTCCTCCCCTCCACCGTAGGCGCGGCCCGGCCCGGCGGCCCGCCGGGGCTCAGCCGACGCACTGCTCCTTGTCGGCGCGGGACTGCGGGATGTCGTCCGGGAGCCGGTCCGGGTCGGCGAGCGCGGTCCCGGGGCCCCGGAAGTCGCCGCCGAGGGTGAGGGTCATGTCCGCGCCGGATGCGGCGTCCGCCGTGCCGGGGCGGAGGGCGGCGGCGGGCAGGCCCATCATCGCGGCCAGGGCCCGGGCCTGGTCGGCCTGGTCGGGCGCGTACTCCAGGGTCGTACGGTCCTGGCTGCCCCCGGGGGCGTTGCCGCCGTTGGTGGAGTGGGTGACGCCCTCGGTGTTCTGCAGCCACTCCTGCGTCGTCCGCGCCGCGCCCTGCGGACCGCCGCCGTTGTAGACGGTCACCCGGACCTGCGACGGGTCCGCCTTGGCCCCGCGGAGCTTGGAGTCGGCCGCGGCGGGCTTCTTCTTCGCCTTGGTCAGCGAGACGTCGCTCTTGATCGCCTTGAAGAGGGCGGGCGCCCTCGAGTCGTCCACGACGACCGTCGCGTGCTTCGTGCCCTCGGCCGGGTTGTCCTTGACCGGGAGCGTCGTGAAGGTGATGTGCTCGGCATCGACGCGGCTCAGGTCCTTGGCGAGGTCGGTGAGCTTGGCGACGCCGCCGATGCCGGTGTCCACGGTGAGCGACTTGGTGGCCGCGTTCGCCAGTTTGAAGAGCTTCCGGGGGTCGCTGAGGGTGTCACCGGACTTCATCTGGCGGATCATCGAGCCCAGGAACTGCTTCTGCAGGTCGATCCGGTCCAGGTCGCTGCCGTTCTTCAGCGAGTGGCGGGTCCTGACGAAGGCCAGGGCCTGCTCGCCCTGGACCTTGTTCGGTCCCGCGGGCAGGTCCAGGTGGGAGCCCTCGCCCTCGGGGGTGGTGTCCTTGATGGGGTGGGTGAGGCAGACCGGCACCCCGCCGACCGCCGTGGACAGGGTCTTCACGGCCTCGAAGTTGACCAGGACGAAGTGGTCGACGGGTATGCCCGTGATCTTCGTGACGGTCCGCATGGTGCAGCCCGGGTCGCGTCCCGCCTGGCCCAGGCTCTCGTTGAAGCGCGGGCTGAACCTGGCCTGGGGGGTGCCGGGGATCGTCTTGGTGGAGCCGTCCTTCTGCTTGGTCGGGCAGTCCGGGATGCCGGTGACCATGTCGCGCGGGATGCTCATGGCGGTCGCGTTGGACCGGTCCTTCGCCACGTGGAAGAGGATCGTGGTGTCGGCGTGGCCGACGCTGCCCGCGTCCCCGTACTTGCCGCCGAGGCCTTGGCGGCTGTCGGTGCCGATGACCAGGATGTTCACGGCGTCCTTGCTGGTCACCTCCTTGCTGCCCGCCGTGCCGACGTCGACGGTCGCGATGTTGCCGTCGAGGTGCCGGTACAGGAGGTAGGCGCCGGCGCTGCCCGCGAGCAGCACGAAGCCGAGCGTGCCCGCGGTCCACATCAGCACCCTGCGCCGGGTGGACCGCTTCGCCTTGCGGGACGGTGCCGGGGCTTCGGTGCGGCGGCGGCCGCCCGGAGCCGGGTCGGGCCGCCGCTCCTCGCGGTGCGTCCGGCGCCCGCCCTGCCGGGGCACCGTGGGGGCCGGCGGGGCGTCGGAGTCCAGCCGCAGCCGGTAGGTGCCGCTCTCCGGGTCGAGGACCCACTGGTCCGCGGGGTCGATGTCGCTGCCGTCGTGCCTGTCCACGGTCGTACGGTCCTCCGTCCACGCCCGGGCCCCGCCCCCCGCGGGGCGCCCGGTCGTCACGTTTCTGCCTCTGGGTCCACCCCGTGGCCGGCACGGGGGATCTTCGGACGTCCAGACACCCGAGGAGGGCACATGGTTGCCCCGACGCGGTCGAATTCCGCGCGGGAGAGGGCGGAAACGGGCGTTTCCGGTACGACCGAAGCGCCGTGCGGTCATCGCGCCCCCACGCGGGAGGACTCCCCGGCCGGGAGGCGCCGCCCGCGCCGTGCCGTCCACAGCCTGTGGACGGCACGGCCGCGCGCTCAGCCCCGCCGGGCCCGTCCGGCGAGCCACTCCAGCGCGTCCACGGCGGAGCCGAGGACCGAGACGTGCCCCTCGCCGGGCCGCAGCCACAGCTCCGCGTCCGGGCACCGCCGGGCCAGCCACACCCCGTGGGCCGCGGGCACCATGCGGTCGGCCTCGCCGTGCAGGACCAGGACGGGCGCGGCGGCCGCCGCCGGGTCGAAGCCCCACGGCGCCACATAGGCGAGGTCGTCGTCGACCATCGCGCCCGGGTCGCCCTCGAGCGCCTTGCCCGCCACGCCGCCCAGCCACGCCCACGGGCCCGCCAGCGCCGCGTGGTCGGCGGGGGTGAAGAGCTCGGGGTCGAAGTCGCCCGAGGCCAGGGCCTCTTCGAGCACCGCACGCCCCCGGACCGCCGCGGCCAGTTCCGCCGCGCCCGCGGGCCCCATACCGGCGAACCAGTCGAGCCCCTCCGCCCCGTACGGCGCCAGGCCGGACCCGCAGACCACCGCCAGGACACGGTCCGGGAGCAGGGCCGCACAGGCCAGCGCGTGCGGGCCGCCGCCGGAGTGGCCCATGACGGCGAAGCGGCCGATGCCCAGCGCGTCGGCCACGGCCGCCGCGTCGCCGGCGGCGGAGGCGACGTCCCGGCCCGGGCGCGGCGTCGAACCGCCGTAGCCGGGACGGTCGTAGCCCACCCAGCGGATGCCGCGCTCGGCGGCGGCCGCGAACAGCGGCTCGGGGGGCGTACCGATGTTGGGCGTGCCGTGGTGCCACAGGACGGCCAGCTCCGCGCCCTCCTCCCGGCCGGCCGGCCCGGTGTCGTACACGTGCAGCGTCCGCCCGTCGGCGAGTGCGATATCCGTCTCCGTCACCATCCGGCCGAGTCTAGGCGCGGGCTCCGACAACACCCCATGGGAAGGGGCGCGCCAACGAGCGGCGCGGGCACGGAAATCCACTGCCGCGGGCCGCCGCCCGCTGTTACCGTCCCCCGGTGTTCTCCCTCCTCGAACCCGCCCTGTTCACCCGCCTGCGCGACGCGCGGCGGGTCCTCGTCGCCGGGGCCGGCGGCGGCTTCGACGTCTACGCCGGGCTGCCGATCGCGCTGGCGCTGCGCGAGGCGGGCAAGGAGGTGCACCTCGCCAACCTCTCCTTCGCCGACCTGTACGGCCTGGACCTCGATGTGTGGCTGGACCACGACGTCGCCGCCGTGCGACCCTCGACGGCCGCCCGCGGCGACTACTTCCCGGAGCGCACCCTCGCCCGCTGGCTGGAGTCGCAGGGCCTGCCCTCGACCGTGTACGCGCTGTCCCGCGCCGGCGTCGCGCCCCTGAGGGACGCCTACCGGGCGCTGATCGGCCACCTCGGCGGGGTCGACGCGATCGTGCTGGTGGACGGCGGCACCGACATCCTCATGCGCGGCGACGAGAGCGGACTCGGCACCCCGGAGGAGGACATGGCCAGCCTCGCCGCGGTCAGCGGGCTCACCGGCGTCCCGCAGCGGCTGGTGGTCTGCCTCGGCTTCGGCGTCGACGCGTACCACGGGGTCAACCACTCCCTGGTGCTGGAGAACCTGGCCGCCCTGGAGCGGGACGGGGCGTACCTCGGGGCGTTCTCGCTGCCGCGCGACAGCCGCGAGGGCCGGCTCTACCTTGACGCGGTCGCGCACGCCCAGGAGGCGACCCCGGACCACCCGAGCATCGTGCACGGCTCGGTCGCGGCCGCGGTCCGCGGGGACTTCGGGAACGTGCGCTTCACGGAACGCACCAAGCACAGCGAACTGTTCGTGAACCCGCTGATGGCGCTCTACTTCTGCGTGGACGCGGTGGGCCTGGCCGCCCGCAACCTCTACCTCGACCGGCTGGAACGGACCCAGCTCACCCGGCAGATCAGCTCGATCGTCGAGGAGTTCCGCGACGAACTGCCGCGCCAGCGGCCGCCGCGGACCTTCCCGCACTGACCGCCGCCACCGCCACCCCGGCCCCGCCGGGACCTCCCGCCCCGCAGCCCCCGGTGGCCGTCAGCCGCGCACACCCGTCGCGAGGGCGTCCAGCGACACCTGCCACAGCAGTGCCGCCGCGTCCGGGTCGAGGGCGTGGTCGGCGACGCCGCCGGAGCTCCCGGGGATGTGGCGGTGGGCCTCGGCGCAGTCCTCGAAGTAGCGTCCCGCGACGCACTCCAGCCCGGGCGCGGTGGCCACGTACACGACCGTGGCGGCGCCCTGTTCCGGGGTCTTGAAGGTGTGGCCGCCGGACGCGGCGGCGGCGTCCGGGGCCTCGCGGGTGAGGTGCCGGGAGAGGTCGGTGCCCAGGACCGCCCCGGGGTGGACGGCGTTGACGGTCACGCCGTCGGCGGCCCAGCGCCGGCTCGCCTCCACCGCGAACAGGACGTTGGCGGTCTTGGACTGGGCGTACGCCAGGCCCGCGTCGTACGGCCGGTCGCGGAAGTGGACGTCGTCGAAGTGCACCGGGCTGCGCAGGTGGGCGACCGAGCTGAGGGAGACCACCCGGGCGCGGCCCGCGGCGGCGAGGGCCGCGTGCAGGCGGGTGGCGAGCGCGAAGTGCCCGAGGTGGTTGGTCGCGAACTGCAGCTCCCAGCCCTCGGGCGTGCGCGTCTCGGGCGTCATCATCACCCCGGCGTTGTTGACGAGGACGTCCAGGGGGCCGTCCCAGGCGGCGGTGAAGGCCGCCACGGAGCGCTGGTCCGCGAGGTCGAGCGGGGCGACCCGGACCCGCCCGCCGCCGGCCGCGAGTCCGGCGGCGGCCCGTTCGCCGGCCGCGGTGTCCCGTACCGCGAGGGTGACCTCGGCGCCGGCCCCGGCCAGGGCACGGGCGGTCTCCAGGCCGATGCCGGAGGCCGCGCCGGTGACGACGGCACGGCGGCCGGTGAGGTCGATGCCGCCGACGACCTCGGCGGCGGTGGACTGTGCGGTGAAGTCGCCGGAGCCGCTCATGGCGCTGCCTTCCTCTCGGCGGTGCGGCGGCACCGCCCCTGCCGGCGGTGGTGCCGCCCCTTCCAGACAACCACCACCGGACGGGGGCGGCGCGGGGTCAGCGCAGCGCGCTCTTCTCCCGCCACCCGTCCCAGTCCACGTTCCAGTCGCCGAAGCCGTTGTTCGTCGCGACCGTGCCCTTGGCCTCGGACCCCGTGATCTCGAAGGGATCGCCGACACGGACCCGGGAGTACAGCCAGTCCGCGTCGGCGTCGCTCATCCCCACGCAACCGTGGCTGCGGTTGGCCCGGCCGAAGAACGCGGCGTTCCAGGGCGCGGCGTGCGCGTACATCCCGGACCAGGTCAGCCGGATCGAGTCGTGGACGGTCTCGTCGTAGGCGTCGCCGAGGCCGACGGTCTCGGACCTCATCCGGACGGTGCCCTCCTTGGCCAGCACCACCGCCGTGCCGCGCCACGAGCCGGTGTCCGGGCCGGGGGTGCCGCCGGAGACCGGGAGGGTGCGCACCGTCCGGCCGTCGCGCTGCAGGGTGAGCCGCTTGCGGTCGAGGTCGACCTTGACGACCTGCCGGGCGCCGACCGTGAAGGAGGCCCGGTAGTCGCGGACGAACCAGCCGCCCCGGCCGGAGTCGGTGCCGTCCAGGTGGGCGTCCAGGGTGACCTCGGTGCCCGGCCGCCAGTACTCCCTGGGCCGCCAGTCGACCCGGTCCCGGCCGGAGTAGTCGGTCAGCCAGCCCCAGGAGCCCTCGGTGCCGTTCGAGGTCTTCACCTCGAGCTGCCGCTCCACGGCGGCCTTGTCGGTCACGGGGTTGTCGAAGACCAGGGATATCGGCTGGGCGACGCCGACCGTGGTGGCGTCGCCGGGCCGCCAGTCCACCTTGTTGACCTTGCCGGCGGCGGCCGTGCTGAAGCTGGACTCGCTCGTGCCGGTCGTACCGCCGGAGGTGCGGGTGCCGGCCCGCACGGTGTACGAGGCGCCGGGCACGACGTTGCGCTCCGAGGTCCAGGTGCGGCGGTCCGCGGACAGGGTGCCGGTCAGCCCCTTGCCGTGCGGCCCGGCGACGGTGACCGTCGTGAGGGTGCCGCCCCGGGCGGTGACCCGTACCGGCTCGCCGGCCTGGACCCGCCCGCCGTGCGGGGTGACGGTGACGGTCGCGGGCCGCTCCTTGCGCTGTTCCGCGTCGCCGGCCGCGTGCGTCGCCGCCGGGGCGCCGCCCGAGCAGCCGGTGAGCACGGCGGACAGCGCGGCCGACAGCGCGGCGGCCGTCACAACGGCGGTGCGCGGGCGGGGCCGGCCTATGGGGCCCACACGTTTCCTGGACAACGGAGACCTCCGTGAAGGACGGGGAGAGCGGCCGGAACCGGCCGGACCCCGGGGACTCTAGGCCGCCGGAAGCCCAGGTGGAGGGCTTGGGAGCCGTATGACGGCAGCTGGGACGGAACAGTCATGGTCCGGTCACATTGGCCGCTCGGGGCGGTCATGAAGGGCTGTGAGCCTTCCTGTGTACCCAACCGACCACACTCCAGGGAGGCGCAGTGTCGGCACTGCTCGTGACGGCGGGCCCGGGCCCCCGGCAGGCCCGGCTCGGGCCGGTCAGCGCGGAGACGTACCGCGCGTTCCTGGCGTCCCGGACCGGCTCGGCGCTCGGTCCCGGTTTCCTCCAGTGCCCGTCGTGGGCGCAGGTGAAGCCGGGGTGGCGGGCCCGGCTGGTCGGCTGGGGACCCGCGGACGGCGCGGGGCCCGGTGAGTTGCGCGGGGTCGCCCTGGTGCTGCTGCGGCAGTTCCCCGGTACGCGGAAGTCCTTCGCCTACCTGCCCGAAGGGCCGGTCGCCGACTGGGCCGACCCGGACATCGACGCCTGGCTGTCGCCGCTCCTGCGCCACCTGCGCACACTCGGCGCCTTCGCCGTGCGCATCGGCCCCTCGCCCGCCCACCGCCGCTGGGACGCCGCGGTCCTGAAGTCCGCGACCGGGCTCGGGCGGCGCCTGTCCGACGTGCTGACCTGCGAGGTCGACCCGCTCGGCACGGTCGTGGCCGAGCGCCTGCGGGCCCGCGGCTGGCGGCGCTGCGGCGGGGACGGCGACGGGCCGGACGGCGGCGGGGACGCGGACGCCCAGCCCCGCCACGTCTTCCGGGTCCCGCTGGCCGGCCGCAGCGCCGACGACCTGTGGGCGGGACTCAACCAGGAGTGGCGCCGCAACATACGGCGGGCACAGAGGTCGGGCGTCGAGGTGGACGTGGGCGGGGCCGCCGACCTCCCCGAGTTCTTCCGGCTGTTGCGCGTCACCGAGGAGCGCGACGGCTTCCGGCTGGGACGCTCGCTGGAGTACTACCAGCGCCAGTACGCGGCCCTCAACGCCGAGCAGCCGGGCCGGATGAAGCTCTACCTCGCCCGCCACGAGGGCGAGGTGCTCGCGGCCCACACCATGATCACCGTGGGCCGGAGGGTCTGGTACCAGACGGGGGCCTCGGCGGACCACCGCCGTGACGTCCGTCCCTCCAACGCCCTGCAGTGGCGGATGCTCACGGACGCCCGCGAACAGGGCGCACTGGAGTACGACATGCGCGGGGTACCCTCCACACTCGACCCGGAGGACCGGGCGTTCGGGCTCACCCGCTGGAAGCTCGGCACGGGCGGGCGGGTCGTCGAGACCCTGGGGGAATGGGAGACGGCCTTGGACGGCACCGCCAACCACACGCTCTACCGGGCGTTCCAGGCCTACATGGCGCGCCGGTGAGCGCCCCCTCGGCGGCCCGACCGGCCGACGCGACGCCGGACTCCACGGCCGACGCCACGGCCGATGCGACGGCGGACAGGACGGCCGGCGCCTCGGTGCTGCGCAGCGGCGCCCTCATGGCGGCGGGTTCCGTCGTCTCCCGCGCGACCGGCTTCGTACGGTCCGCGACCGTCGCCGCGGCGCTCGGCGTCGGCCTGGCCGCCGACGGCTACTCGGTCGGCAACTCGGTGCCCACGATCGTCTACATGCTGCTGCTGGGCGGCGCCCTCAACGCGGTGTTCGTGCCCGAACTGGTCAGGGCCGCCAAGGAACACGCGGACGGCGGCGCCGCCTACACCGACCGGCTGCTGACCGTGTGCACCGCCGCGCTGCTGCTGATGACGACGGCGGCCGTGCTCGCCGCGCCCGCGATCGTGGCCGCGTACACCGGCTACACCGGGGCGCAGGCGGCGACGACGGTGGCCTTCGCGCGCTCCTGCCTGCCGCAGATCCTCTTCCTCGGGCTGTTCACGCTGCTCGGCCAGGTGCTCAACGCGCGCGGCCGGTTCGGCGCGATGATGTGGACGCCGGTCCTCAACAACCTGGTCGTCATCGCCGTCTTCGGCCTCTACCTGGTGACGGCCGGCACCGGCGGCGGGCTGACCCCGGGCGAGACCGCGCTGCTGGGCTGGGGCACCACGGCCGGCATCGCGGTGCAGGCGCTGGCGCTGGTGCCGTCGCTGCGGGCGGCGCGCTTCCGCTGGCGGCCGCGGTTCGACTGGCGGGGCAGCGGACTGGCCCGGCCGCTGCGCTCCGCCGGGTGGCTGGTGCTGCTCGTCCTCACCAACCAGGTCGCCTACTGGGTGGTGACCCGGCTCGCCACCTCCGCCGGGCAGCGCGCCGCGGCGCTGGGCATCGACGGCGGCGCCGGCTTCACCGCGTACAACAACGCCTACCTGCTGTGGGCCGTGCCGCACGGCATCGTGACGGTCTCGCTGGTCACGGCCCTGCTGCCGCGGATGAGCGCGGCGGCGGCCGACGGCGACCCCGCGCGGGTGCGCCGCGACGTCTCGTACGCGCTGCGCAGCAACTCCGCGCTGGTGGTGCCCGCCGCGTGCGCGCTGCTGGCGCTCGCCGGGCCGGCGATGGCGTTGGTCTTCGAGCACGGCAGGACGGACGCCGCCGACGTCGCGGTCATGGCGAGCGCGCTGGTGGCCTTCGCCCCGGGCCTCGTCGCCTTCTCAGGGCAGTACGTGCTGTCGCGCACCTTCTACGCGCTCGGCGACACCCGCACCCCGTTCCTGCTGAACCTGGTGATCTCCGGGCTCAACGCGGGCCTGTCCGTCGCCGCCTACCTGCTGCTGCCCGCGCGCTGGGCGGTCACGGGCATGGCCGCGGGGTACTCGGTGGCGCTCTTCGCGGGCTGGGCGGTCACCGCGCACGTGCTGGACCGCAGGCTGGCGGCGCCGGACGGCGGCCGCGGGCCGTGGCGTTCGCCGACCGCGGGGGCGCTGGCCCGTCTGCTGCTCGTCGCGGTGCCCGCCGCCGCGCTGGGCCGGGTCGCGGCCGACCTCGCCGCGCCGCTCGGACCGCTCGCCGCCGCGACGGCCGGGGCCGCCGCCGTCGTGCTGGTCTTCGTGGCCGCGGCCCGCCCGCTGCGGCTGACCGAGGTCGAGGCGGCCCGGCGGGCACTGCTCGGCAAACTGCGGCGCGGTGCACGATGACTTGCGATACTCCGCTCATGCCACGCGTCCTGCTGATCGAAGACGACCCTTCCGTGCGCGAAGGTGTCGAACTGGGCCTGCGCCGCCGCGGTCACGAGGTACGGACGGCCGCCACCGGCGAGGCCGGGCTCACCGCCGTCGCCGAGTTCCGGCCCGATCTGCTGCTGCTGGACCTGATGCTGCCCGGGATGAACGGCGTCCAGGTCTGCCGGCAGGTGCGCGAGACGAGCCAACTGCCGATCATCATGCTCACCGCCCGCGGCGACGACTTCGACGTCGTCGTCGGGCTGGAGGCCGGTGCCGACGACTACATCGTCAAACCCGCCCGCACCGAGGTGATCGAGGCCCGTATCCGGGCCGTGCTGCGGCGCATCGAGGAACCCGCGGGCCGCTCGGCCGTCGAGCAGCACGGCGACCTCGCCGTCGACCGCGCCGGGCTCGGCGTCGCCAAGTCCGGGCGGCGGCTGGCACTCGCGCCCTCCGAGCTGAAGCTGCTGCTGTTCCTGTCCGCGGCGCCCGAACAGGTCTTCAGCCGCCAGCAGTTGCTGGAGCACGTGTGGGAGCACAGCTACCACGCGGACGCCCGGCTGGTCGACGCCTGCGTCCGGCGGCTGCGCAACAAGATCGAGGACGTCCCCGGCAGCCCCCGCTACATACAGACGCTGCGCGGCTTCGGCTACCGCTTCGGGCCGCTGTGAGCCACCGGTGATCCTCCGCAGGGCCCGGATCGGGCTACGCACCCGGCTGGTGCTGGCGTTCCTGCTCGTCGCGGCGGTCAGCGCGGGCACCACCGCGACCCTCACCTACCGCGAGGCGCGCAACGCCGTCCTCGAACAGGCCCAGGACACCGCCGTCGCCTCCTTCCGCGAGCAGGTGGCCACCGTCGGCACCACGCTCCCGATGGACACCACCGCCCTCCAGGAGGTGCTGCGCGACATCGCCCGCAAGGGCAAGCCGCGCACCTGGGTGGTGTTCGCCGAGTACGGCTCGATCCGGGTCTCCTCCGGCACCAGTCCCGTCTCCACGGTCATCACGCCCGAACTGCGCCGCGCCGCGGCGGAACGTCCCCGGGGCGTCTTCCAGCGGGTCGAGAAGGACGGCGCCCCCTGGCTGACCGTGGGCGTGCCGACCGTCTTCAAGACCGGGCTGTCCGCCCGCCCCACCGGCCTCGTGCTCTACGCCGTGATGCCGCTGGCCACGGAGGACGACGGCGTCCGGGCACTGCTCGCCGCCGCCCGCGACGGAGCCCTGCCCGCGCTGGCCGTCGCCCTGGTCCCCGCCCTGCTCGCCGCCGGCAGCGTGCTCCGCCCGGTCCGTGAACTGCGCACGGCGGCGCAGCGCATGGGCCGCGGCGAACTCGACACCCGCATCCAGGTGAAGGGCAGCGACGAACTCGCCGACCTCGCGCACACCTTCAACGAATCCGCACTGGAACTGGAGAGGTCGGTGGACGAGTTGCGCCGCGCCGAGGCCCGGGCCCGCCGCTTCGCCTCCGACGTCTCGCACGAACTGCGCACCCCGCTGGCCGGGATGCTCGCGGTCACCGAGGTCCTCGACGAGGACGCCGGGCGGCTCGCCCCGGACACCGCGGCCGCCGTCCGCCTCATCAGCGCCGAGACCGGCAAGCTGGCCGTCCTGGTCGAGGACCTGATCGAGATCTCCCGCTTCGACGCGCGGGCCGCCGAGCTCAACGCCGACGAGGTCGACGTCGCCGAGACCATCCGCAAGACCCTGGCGACCCGGCACTGGACCGACCCCGATCAGGTCGCCACCGAACTGCCCCCGGGCATCCGGGCCCGCCTCGACCCGCGGCGCTTCGACGTCGTGGTCGCCAACCTCGTCGGGAACGCGCTGCGCCACGGCGCCGCCCCCGTCCACGTGCGGCTGCGCGCCGAACCGTCCGGCGACGGGCCGGAGCGGTTCGCCGTCGAGGTCGCCGACAGCGGCCCCGGCATCGCACCGGACGTCCTGCCGCACATCTTCGACCGCTTCTACAAGGCCGACGCGGCCCGCACCCGCTCCGCGGGCAGCGGCCTGGGCCTGGCCATCACCCTGGAGAACGTCCGCCTGCACGGCGGCACCGTCCGCGCCGGCAACGGCCCGCACGGCGGTGCCGTCCTCACCGTGCGGATGCCGCTGGCCGCTCCGGGCCCGGCAAGGGAGACGGCGCCGTGAGGCACCGCCGCCTCCCGGCCGCCCTGTGCGTGGCGGCGGCGGCCCTGCTGGCCGGCTGCGGGGTCCAGGGGTCCGGGGTCGTCGAGGCGGGCGGGCCCGCCACCGTCGACGTCTTCCCCGGGCCGCCGGACCGGCTGACGCTCTTCTTCCTCTCCCCCGAGGGCCGGCTCACCCCCGTCCTCCGCGGGACGGGCGACGTCGCACCGGGCACACCGGTGGCGACCGCGAAGGTCGTCACCGTGCTGCTGGACGGGCCGGAGCCCCAGGAGAGCGCGGCGGGACTCGGCACCGGGCTGCCCGCCACCACCGGTCCGGTGGACGTCACCTCCTCCGGGGACACCGTCCGGGTCTCGCTGCCGTTCCCCGTGCAGGAGCTGCCCGAGAACGCCAGGCGCCAGGTGGTCTGCACCGCCGCCTACGCCGACGGCCACGAGGACGACCGCGTGGTCGTCCTGGCCGGCACCGACGGCGCCCTCCCGGCCGGGAACTGCGGCGGCGCCCTGCCCGGCCCGGCCTCGCGCTGACCGCGGGCGGCCCGACCTGCGGCCACGGGCCAGGAGCGGTAGAAGTGGAGGAGGGCCCAGGCAGCCGCGTCCTGGAGGGGGCCGGAAGAGGACGGGCGACAACGGCGACGGATGGCGATGCGAGATTCCAGCCTCGACGACGACTTCGACGGCGGCCTCCCTCCCCGGCCCGATCCGACCGTTCCGGCCACGGCCGTCATCGACGCCCACGGTGTCGTCACGGGCTGGAGCAGCGAGGCCGAGCGACTGCTCGGCTACGGGCACGACGAGGTCGTGGGGCAGCCCGCCAGCCGGCTGCTCGGCTCGGACGCCGCCCGCTCCACCGAGTGGTTCCTGGCGATGCCCTTCGGCTGGGGCGGCAGGTCGGTGCTGCGCCGACGGGACGGGCGCCACCTGGACGTGTCCGTGCGCGTCTACCCGTCGCTGGACGGCTACGGCCGGCCGCAGCGGCTCGTCGTGGTCTCCCCGGTGGACCGGCGGCAGTGGGGAGCGGTGGACAGCGTGGTCGAGGAGGCCTTCGACCAGTCCATCCTGCCCATGGCGATCTTCGACAACGAGCTGCGGACCCTGCGCACCAGCAGGGGCATGCAACGCGAGGCCGGACGCACCGAGGAACAGATGCGCGGCCGGCTCCCCTCGGAGTACCTCGCCGGCAGCGCCGGCGAGGCCGTCGAGGAGGGCGTCCGGCACGTCCTGGCCAGCGGCGAGTCCCACGACCTGCACCTGCGCATCCGGTCACGGGGGGCGCCCGCACCGCGCACCTGGACGATCACGCTCTCCCCGCTCACCGACCCGCAGCGCAGCACCCCCCGCGTCCAGCTCACCGCCGTCGACACCACCGAGCAGTACCTGGCACGGGAGCGGCTCGCCCTGCTCAACGAGGTCAGCACCCGGATCGGCAGCACGCTGGACGTGACCCGCACCGCACAGGAGATGGCCGACGTCGTGGTGGGCAACCTCGCCGACTTCGCCACCGTCGACCTGCTCGACCCGCTGTTCCGCGGGGTGGAGCCCAAGCCCGGCGAACCAGGGGTCGCCCTCCGCCGCGCCGCCCAGCAGTCCGTCCTGCCCGGCCTGCCCGAGTCGGTGACCGCGACCGGGGAGCTGGACCGGTACCCGGACGACTCCCCGCCCACCCGCTCCCTCCTCACCGGCCGCGCCTCGCTGCACGGCACCGTCGACCAGGCGATCGACGGCTGGGCGGCGGGTGACGCCGGACGGGCCGCCATGCTGCGCCTGCACGGCATCCACTCGGTGATGGTCATCCCGCTGCGGGCCCGCGGCATCACCCTCGGCGTCGCCGTGCTCGCCCGGCACCGCAGACCCGACCCCTTCGACGAGGACGACCTGCTGGTCGCCGAGGAGATCGGCAGCCGGGCCGCGGTCGCCGTCGACAACGCCCGCCGCTACACCCGCGAACGCGCCACCGCCCTGGCCCTCCAGCGCAGCCTGCTGCCGCAGCGGCTCGGCCGGCAGGACGCGGTGGAGGTGGCCTCGCGCTACCTGCCGGCGGGCAGCGGCGCGGGCGTGGGCGGCGACTGGTTCGACGTGATCCCGCTGTCCGGGGCGCGGGTCGCGCTCGTCGCCGGCGACGTCGTCGGCCACGGGCTGCGCGCCTCCGCCACCATGGGACGGCTGCGGACGGCCGTGCGCACCCTCGCCGACGTCGACCTGCCGCCCGACGAGCTGCTCGTCCACCTCGACGACCTGGTCGTGCACCTCGCCGGGGAGGAGGTCGAAGAGGACGACGGCGAGAACGTCGTCACCGACCTCGTCGCCACCTGCCTCTACCTGGTCTACGACCCGGTCTCCCGGCTGTGCACCGCCGCCAGCGCGGGCCATCCCCCACCGGTGCTGACGGCGCCGGACGGCAGCGCGCAGTTCCTCGACCTGCCGCCCGGACCGCCGCTCGGGCTGGGCGGGCTGCCCTTCGAGACCATCGAGTGCGCGCTCGAACCGGACAGCCTCCTGGTGCTCTACACCAACGGCCTCATCGCCACCGACGACCGGGACGTCGACACCGGCATGGCGGGCCTGCGCCGGGCGCTCACCCGGCCCGACCACGCCCTGGAGTCCGTCTGCGAGCGCCTGGTGGGCCTCGTCCCCGACCCCCCGGACGACGACGTCGCCCTGGTCGTCGCCCGCACCAAGGTGCTGGACGCGTCCCAGGTCGTCACCTGGGAGGTGCCCGCCGAGCCCGCGGCGGTGGCCGGTGTCCGCGCCGAGGTGGCCCGCCGGCTGGCGGAATGGGGGCTGGAGGACCTCACGTACACCGCCGAGCTGGTGGTCAGCGAACTCGTCACGAACGCCATCCGCTACGGAACCCCGCCCATAGGGCTGCGCGTCATCCACAACTGCACCCTCATCGTCGAGGTCTCCGACGGCAGCGGCACCGCACCCCACCTGCGCCGGGCCCGGGTCTTCGACGAGGGCGGCCGCGGACTGCTGCTGGTGGCGCAGGTCACCGAGCGCTGGGGGACGCGTCACACCCAGGAGGGCAAGACGATCTGGGCGGAGGTCGCCCTGGCCGTGCCCTGAGGACGGACGCCGCCCGGGCCCGGCGGCGACCGGCGCCCGGACCCGGCGGACGGGGGACAGCGGAAGAGGAAGGGAATGGTGCACATGTGCCGGTGGCTCGCCTACTCGGGCACGCCCATGCTGCTCGACAACATCCTCTACAAACCCCGGCACTCCCTGATCGACCAGAGCCTGCACTCCCGGATGGGGGTCGAGACCACCAACGGGGACGGCTTCGGCATCGGCTGGTACGCCGCCGACATGGACACCCCGGCGATCATCCGCGACATAGGGCCCGCTTGGAACAACCGCAACCTGCGGGAGATCTCCCGCCACGTCACCTCGCCGCTGTTCTTCGCCCACGTACGGGCCTCGACGGGCACCGCGATCCAGCAGACCAACTGCCACCCCTTCCGGCACGGCCGCTGGCTGTGGATGCACAACGGCGCGATCACCGACTTCCACCGGCTGCGCCGTGACCTCTCGCTCGCCGTCGACCCCGCCCTGTTCTCGTCCATGGAGGGCTCGACGGACTCCGAGGTGATGTTCTTCCTCGCGCTCACCTTCGGCCTCGACCAGGACGTGCCGGCGGCCGTGGCACGGATGGCCGGGCTGGTGGAGCGGACCGGCCACGAGCACGGCGTCGAGTTCCCCGTCCAGATGACGGTGGCGGTCACCGACGGGGAGAGCCTGTGGGCCTTCCGCTACTCCAGCGAGCACCTCTCGCGGTCGCTGTTCTACAGCAGCAAGGTCGACTCGCTGCGCGAACTCCACCCGGACCTGTGGTTCCTCCAGGGCGTGTCGGCAGAGACCCGGCTCGTGGTGTCCGAACCCCTGGGCGACCTGCCGGACGCCTGGCACGAGGTCCCTGAGAGCACCTTCGGGGTGGTGCGCCCCGGCCAGGACGAGCTGCTGCCCTTCGTGCCCGCGGCCCCCGACGGGATCGCCGCGTGACGCGGGTCACGGGAACCCGCGGGGCACCGGCGGACAGCCGACAGGAGTGACCACTCATGTACGGACCCGGGTACGGGACGGGGACCCCACCGCCTTCGCGGAACTGTTCGACGCGTACGCCCGCACCGTCTACAACCACGCCTTCCGGCTGACCGCCGACTGGTCGGTGGCCGAGGACGTCATGTCGGCCACCTTCCTGGAGGCGTGGCGGCTGCGGGACCGCGTCGACCCCGAAGGGGGCTCGCTGCGGCCGTGGCTGCTGGGCGTCGCCACCAACATCGCGCGCAACCACTGCCGCAGCAACCGCCGTTACCGGGCCGCGGTCGCCGCCGGCGCCCAGGCCGGGGCCGCCGCGCTCGAAGTGCCGGACCACGCAGACCTCGTGGCCGGCCGGGTGGACGACCGGCGCCGTCTCGCCGCCGTGCTCACCGCCCTCGCCCGGCTGCGCCGCGCCGAACGCGAGGTGCTGACGCTGTGCCTGTGGGAGGGCCTGGAGTACGCCGAGGCCGCCGAGGCCCTCGGCGTCCCGGTCGGCACCGTGCGGTCCCGGCTGTCCCGGGCCCGTACGCGACTGCGCAAGCTCACCGACGCGGAGAGGGAACCCGTCGTCCGCCGCCGACAGACAGAAGGGGACCGCACGAACGCGGTCCGGCCCGCACAGGAAGGAATCCGATGAACGCCCATCCCTCGGAATGGGAGGAGACCGCCCGTCTCCTGCCGCGCGTGGAGCGGGATCTGCCGGCGGACCGTCACCAGTTGCACAAGGAGCGTCTGATGACCCGGATCCACGAGGACCTCGCCACGGGCCCCGCGCCCTCGACCACCGCTGCCGCCCGCCCGGCCGGGCGCCGCAACCCGCTGCTGCGCCGCATGGTCCTCGTCCCGCTGACCGCGGGCGTGCTGGCCGGGGCGCTGGCGACGGGGCTGTTCGTGTTCGGCGGCGCGGAGGGCACCGGCGCGGGCGGCGGCTCCGGCACCACCGCCGCGGCCCCCGCCCTGACCACCCGCCTCGGCACCGCGGACCCGGGGGGCGCCGCCCGCCTGCTGGACACCGTCTCGCTGGCCGCCGCCGAGTCGCCCGCCGCGCCGGTGGGCGACGGCCAGTACGTCTACATCGAGTCGCAGTCGGCCGGCACCAACGTGCGGCACGTGTACGGCAAGACCAGCCTGGCCGGCTCCCCGCTGCACCGCCGCCAGGTCTGGGAGTCCCGCGACGGCCGGGACGGCTGGCTCATCGAGCCCGGCAACACCGGCCCCGAGGGCATGACCCTGGCCGGCACCGACGAGCAGGGCAAGGTGACCGAGCCGTACCTGAACGCGCCGAGCTACGACTACCTGACCACCCTGCCCACCGACCCCGACGTCCTCCTGGCCAAGATCTACAAGGAGACCGCGGGCATGGGCAACGGCCCCGACCAGGAGGCCTTCACCACCATCGGCGACCTGCTGGGCGAGAGCTACCCGCCGGCCGAGCTGACCACCGCCCTCTACCGGGCCGCCGCCAAGATCCCCGGCGTGGTGGCCGTGGACGACGCCGTGGACGCCGCCGGCCGGCACGGGGTCGCGGTCGCCCGCCTGGACGAGACCAGCGGACAGCGCACCGAGTGGATCTTCGACCGGAAGACCCACGTCTTCCTCGGCGAGCGCAGCGTCCAGGCCGAGCGGGACCCCGATGGCGTCATGCCGCGCGGCACGGTCGTCTTCACCACCGCGGTGATGACCCGGTCCGTCGTCGACGCGGTGAAGCAGCTGCCCGGCGCCACGGGCTGAGCCCGGGTCGGGGCCTCAGTGGGGCGGGTGCGGGGGCGGCGGCGGGAGCGTGGCCACGTCCGGCGCGGCCGCGGGCCACACCAGCAGGACCGGGCACGGCGCGTGGTCGACGACGAAGCGCGCCGCCGGGCCCAGGCTCCGCGGCCCGAGCCGCGCGAGGTCGCCGTCGCGGGCCATCACCAGCAGGTCGGTCCCGGCCGCCGCGGCGACCACCTCCCGCTCCACCCGCCCCGACCGCTCCTCCCGGCGGCACGGCCGGTCAAGCCGCCGGGCGGCGGCGTCCAGCAGCCGCCCCGCGGAGTCCGCGCCGAGGCCCTCCAGGCGGGTGCCCGGATCGTTCTCCGGGTGCCCGCGGCCCAGCAGCCCGGCGTAGGCGGCGTGCGCGAGACCGGGGACGTCGGGGCCGCTGACGTGCAGCAGCACGACGTCGGCGGCCTCCGGCGCGTGGACGCGGACGGCGTCGACGCAGGCGGGCCAGGTCCCTTCGGCGATCCAGGCGGTCACGATCACGGACATCACCCTCCGAGGACGTGCAGCGAACCCCACAGTGCCACCACCGCCAGGCCCAGCGCCGCAGGCACGGTGAGCAGGCCGAGGACGGTGAACTCCTTGAGGTCCACGTCGTGTTCGTGCTGGTGCACGATACGCCGCCACAGCAGGGTCGCCAGGGAGCCGGCGTAGGTCAGGTTGGGGCCGATGTTCACCCCGAGCAGGACGGCGAGGACGGCGCCGGGCCCGGCGGGTGCGGTCAGCGGCAGCAGCACCAGCACGGCGGGCAGGTTGTTGATCAGGTTGGCCAGGACGGCGGCGAGCGCCGCGACGCCCAGCAGGGCGACCAGTCCGGTGCCCCCGGGCACGATCCGGCCCAGCGCGTCGGCGAGCCCGTTGTCGACCACCGCCCGGACCACCACGCCCAGCGCCAGCACGAACGCCAGGAACGGCACCCCGGCCGCCCCCGCCACGGCGCGCACCGTCATCCGCCGCCGTGCCACCGCCCGTACGGCCAGCACCAGCGCCCCGGCCGCGGCCGCCCACGCGGGATCGACCCCGAGCGCCGGGGTGACGACGAAGCCCGCGAGCGTGCAGACCACCGTGACCAGCGCGAACACCGGGAGCGGCGGTGTCCCGGCACCGTCCGGGACGGGGACGGCGGCCGCCAGGTCGCCGCGGAACCAGCGGCGGAAGACGAGGTACTCCACCGCGATGGCCACCAGCCAGGGCAGCAGCATCAGCGCCGCGAAGCGGGTGAAGCCCAGCCCGCTGGCCGTGAACGCCAGCAGGTTCGTCAGGTTGGAGACCGGCAGCAGCAGCGAGGCGGTGTTGGACAGGTGCGTGCAGGCGTAGACGTGCGGCTTGGGCCGCACCCCCAGGCGGGCGGCGGTCGCGAACACCACCGGGGTGAGCAGCACCACCGTCGCGTCGAGGCTGAGCACCGCCGTCACCACCGAGGCGAGTGCGAACACCGCCCCGAGCAGCCGCCGCGGCCGCCCCGCGGCCACCCGGGCCATCCACGCCCCGCCGGCCCGGAACAGCCCCTCCTCGTCGCAGAGCCGCGCCAGCACCAGCACCGCCGCCAGGAACCCGATCACCGGCCCCAGCCGCGCCGCTTCCTCCCGCGCGTGCTCCAGCGGGATCGCCCCGCTCCCCACGGCGACCGCCGCCGCCGGCACGGCGACCACCGCCTCCGGAAGCCCGAACGGCCGGATCACGGCCCCGGCGAGCACGAGGAGCAGCAGCGCGACGGACAGCGCCTCCGCGATCGTGGTGTTCAGGGTTCCGTTCCTCCCGAGTGGGACCGTGGCCCCTCATGGAACCACGCCCCACCCGCCACGACCCCACCACGCCACCACGCCGCCCGCCGATCCGCCCCCTGCCCGGTACGACGGCCCGGGGCGGCTGATCAGACCGTCGCGGTGGCCCGGCCGCCGCGGCGTTCCAGATGGGTGACGACCCCGGAGTAGAAGCGGTTCACGGCGTCGTCGACGCTGCGGATGAAGCCGGACTCCGCAGTACCCCGGGTGCTCCCCATGCCCTTGAGGAGCGAGAGCCTGAAGCCGGTGATCGTCGCGCCCTCCTTCGGCAACAGGTCGGCAGGCTCGGGGCGCAGCCGTTCCAGCGTCCCGCGCGGCCCGCCGGCCTGACCCTCGACCAGCGTCTCGATGTGCAGGTCGGCGGGGGCCTCGGACAACTGGCGCACGACCCGCTTGACCAAGGCCAGTGGGTACCCCTGCTCCGGAGCCGGGACGTCGATGGAGGTACGGAGCCTGCCGGTACGCAGATCAGCAGTGAGCCCCAGCACGCCGGGGGCCCCGTCGACGCGCAGGCCGGCGTTCAGACGCCCGTGCTCGCACAGCTCGTCGGCCAGTTGCGCGCGGTACGCGCCGGGGTCGGCGCCGCGGCGGCGGCCGGGCTGCACCGGGAGCACCTTCGTCCCCAGTTCACCGCCCAGCCGCAGGCACACCTGCCGGATCAGCCGCTCCCAGCTCTCCACGACCTCGACGGCACGTGGATCGCCCTGGCAGATGGTCTCGTCGTCGATGCCGTTGCGCACCGGCACCCAGGCCGCGCCCATGTTCTGGAATCCGTGGCAACCGGAGTTCTCGTGCTGGAGGTAGTGCAGCAGTTCCTGGAGGAGCCACATGTGCGCGGCGTTTCCCAGGCCCTCGTGGCGGATGAGCATCTGGGCCTGCTGCGTCACCTCCGCCCAGGAGAGGTGCCAGAGGGCGACCTTGTGCTTGCGCCGTCCGTCGGTCTTGACCGTGACGAGCGGGCTTCCCTCGAGGGCCACGTCGTTGGACAGGGTGATGACGGCCTCGTACGCCCTGCGGGCCGCGATGTCCATGTAGGCCTGGACCTGCTCGGACTTCAGCTGGTTGCCGTTGGTCTTCGTCTCCACCAGGGCGGTCCACAGCTTGCCGGCGCGCTCGACACGGATCACGCCGTCCGGCCGCTTCGGTGTGTCCCCGTGCGGCAGGGAGACTTCGGCGAACGTCTCCATGCGTCCGGCGGGCGCCCCGAAAGCGGCGGTGAGCCTGCGGCCGAACTCCGGCACCTGCGCCATCACGGACAGCAGGACCGAGGTCGCGCGCGTCTCGCGTTCCCGGTCGCTCTTGAGCGACGACGCCGGGAAGAGCCGGGCCTGGCGCCATGTGTCGTTCTCGGCCAGCGACTTCCTGGCCGTCCTGGGCAGCGTGACCTTCTTCTTCGCGGTCCGGGGGCGCCGGGGCGTGCCAGGGGTGGCCGGTTCACGAGGCCCGGCCTGTGCGGGCACGGTCGGCGCGGACACGGTGGTCGCGGGTGGGGCCTCGACGGCCGCGGGCGCGGCAGGGGACGCCGTGCTCCCTACCGCACGGGGCTCCGTCGCGATCGCGGTCTCGGTCCCGGTCTCAGGGGCGTCGTCGGCGTCGTCCACGTCGATGCCGAAGTCCGTGGCCAGTCCGGCGAGGCCGGTCTCGTACCCCTGCCCGATGGCGCGGAACTTCCACTCCTCACCGCGCCGGTAGAGCTCGCCGAACAGGAACGCGGTCTCCACGTCGGCATCGTTGATCTGGAACCCGAGCAACGGCTCCCCGCCCCGGTCCGCAAGCTCCAGCCGCAGGTCGTCCAGGTCACCGAAGCGCGCGTGGGCGTCGCGGCTCGCGGCCACGACGATCCGTTCCACCGTCGCCGGGATCGCGGTCAGGTCGATGCTGATCCGGTCCTCGTTGCCGGCTGCGGTCGGCGTCTTCCCCAGGAGCTGCACACTGCCGTCCCGGGCGGCCACGTTGTTGTAGAAGAAGAAGTCCTCGTCGCTGCGGACCTTTCCGTTGGCGTCCAGGAGCAGCACGGAGACGTCGGCGTCCCCCTCACCCGTCGTACTGCTCCACGCCAGGCTCACGACCACGGAGCCGGTGTCCTCACTGAGCGCCGCCAGACCCACGTTGGCGCCCTTGACCATCTCGTGCATGAACCCCCCTGTCGCACGGCCGGGTCCGACGTGCGGTGGCGGCGCGACACCCTCTGTCATGTGACGCCGGACACATCCGTCCGGCCGAAGTGAACCCTAGCGGGCAAACCCCCCCTTTCGACATCGCATGACAGGAACTCCTGCGCCCGGCACGTGCCACACCCCGGGCCGCTCCGGAGGACACCACGGCCCGAGGCGTCGTGGCGATCCGCCGCCGGGGGCTACTTCGGCTCGGGCGTGCCGCCCGTGATCTCGGTGAGGGCCGCGGCGATGTGGCGTTCGGTGGTGGGCTTGTCGAGGCCGAGGGAGGTCAGCGGGCCGTCGCCCGCCTCCAGTTCGAGGAGGGCGAGCAGGAGGTGCTCGGTGCCGATGTAGTTGTGGCCCAGGCGGAGGGCCTCGCGGAAGGTGAGTTCGAGGACCTTGCGGGAGGCGAGGTCGTACGGGACGAGTTCGGGGACCTCGTCCACGGCCGCGGGGAGGGCCGCGGTGAGGGCGGTGCGGACGGCGTCGAGGCCGACGCCCTGGGCCGTCATGGCGAGGGCGGCGAGGGCCTGGGGTTCGCTGAGCAGCCCGAGGGCGAGGTGCTCGGGCCGGACCTCGGGGTTGCGGGCCGTCCTGGCCTCGGCGTGGGCGGCCATGACGACCTTGCGGGCGCGCGGGGTGAAACGCGAGAAGCCCTGCGAGGGGTCGAGGTCGGGGGCGCCGAGGTCCTTGGGGACGAAGCGCTTCTGGGCGGCCTGCTTGGTCACGCCCATGCTCTTGCCGATGTCGGTCCAGGAGGCGCCGGACCGCCGGGCCTGGTCGACGAAGTGCCCGATGAGGTGGTCGGCGACCTCGCCCAGGTGCTCGGCGGCGATGACGGCGTCCGAGAGCTGGTCGAGGGCGTGGGGGTGGGCCTGCTTGATGGCTTCGATCAGGTCGTCGAGCCGGATCTGCTGCGTCATGCGTCAACGATAGGTTGACGCTCACCCATCGTCAACCCGAAGTTGACGATGGCCCCGATTAACCGGTGGTGCCCCGCCGCCGGGTGCGCCAGCCTGGGCGCATGTCGCAGAACACCTCGGTCCTGCGGGAGTTGCACGCGTCCCTCGACCGGCGCAAGCGCCCCGAGGACATCGCCCACCTCGCCCTCCGGCTGCTGCTCGACGGCGACGGCCGACGTCCCGCCCGCCGTACCCGGCTGACGCTGGAGAGGGCGGCGAGCGGGTCCCTGCGCACGCTGTGGCACGGCTACACCTCGATGCTGGAGGATTTCGCGCGGCCCGTCGGGGCGCAGCGCCAGCTGGCCCGCGCCGCCGAGCTGTTCCCGGGGCTGCCGGAGGCGGCCGGGTCGGCCGGGTCGGCCGGGGACGATCCGGCGCAGGTGGAGGCGGCGGTCCGGGCGGCCGGTGAGCGGATCGCCAAGAGGTTCGGGGCGAGCGACTTCCTGAGCGACCGCCTCGACCGCGCCGGGCGCGCCGACGCCGGGCTCGGCGAGATGTCGAAGCGGCAGTACAACAAGCGGTTCCGGCTGCTGCGCCGCATGGAGGCCAAGCTGGCGCGCATCCTGGTGGAGCAGCGCAAGCGGGAGGTGACGCTGATCGGCAAGAGCGGTCTCGCCTCGCGGCTGTCGTACGAGGAGTTCGCGGCCGACACCCCGACCGCCGCCTTCGTGGCCTACCTCACCGCCCGCGCCAACCTGCGCAGCGAGTTCACGGTGTCAGGCCAGCAACGCCCTTACGACGAGGTGGCGGACGCCCTGTTCGGGGAGCTGCGACAGCGGCCGGACCGCACCAACTGGTACGCCGTCGCGCACGTCCACCCCACCGCCGAGGTGCTCGGCCACCTCGACGACGGGCAGCGGGGACGGCTGCTCGGGATCTGGTACCGCTTCCTGCTGGACGTGGCCGAACTCCTGGAAGCCGCATGGCGGCGGCAGCCCCTGGACCGGACGACGATGATCGTGCGCCGCGGCGACGACTCGACCACCTGGAACCAGGCCGCCCGGGCCTGGACCAAGGCCCGGGCCCACTGGTTCGCGCTGCTGCGGGCCCTGGCCGCCGAGGAGATCGCCGACCGGTACTGCCCCGGCAAGGTCCTGCTCCTCGTCGCCGCGGACGTGGCCGCCTGGCACCGGGAGACCGGCGGGGGGCTGCACCCTGACACCGGCGTGTGGGCCGAACTGCCGCTGCCCTGGCAGGTGCTGCGCGGTGCGGCGGAGTGCCCGCGCTCGCTGGTGGAGGAGGTGTGCCGGCGGCACGGCGTCGATCCCGTCGCGAGTGGCTGGACCGAACCGCTGCCGGCGGCGGGCCCGGTGCCCTTCCGGCCCACTCCGGAGCTCGTGCACGGGGTGGAGGTCGGTGACCCGGTGCTGGCCGGAGTGCTGCGCTCGGCGGGCTTCTTCTCGGGCCGCCCGCTCCGCCCGGCGGCGGCGGAGCTCGACGCCGAAATACGTTGACGCCCCGCTGCCGCCGCGGTCAGGATCGGGGCACCGACGGGGAAGCTCAGTGGTGGAGCGGCCGGCTCTTCACCGGTTGGACGCAGGTTCGAGCCCTGCCCCCGTCGCCGGCCCGTACGGGCACCGGGAAGCTCAGTGGTGGAGCTCCCGGCTCGGGACCGGGTGGACGCAGGTTCGAGCCCTGCCCCGGTGCCCGTACGGCTCGACGGCCGCGTCGGCGTCAGCGCACGGTGAGGACCAGCTTCCCGGTGGTACGTCCGGTCTCCAGCGCGGCGTGCGCCTTCGCGGCCTCGGACAGGGGGAAGGTCTGTGCGACCGTGACGCGCAGCGCGCCCTCCTCGACCAGGCGGGCGACCGCGGTCATGCCGGCGTGGTCGGCCTCGACGAGCATGCCCGTGGCGCGCACCCCCCGGCGCTCGGCCTCCGCGCGCAGCTCGGCGACGCCGACCGGGAGGAGCGTCACGAGCAGCCCGCCCTCGCGCAGGGTGCGCAGGGCGCGGACGGACTCGGCGCCGCCGAGCGGGTCGAGGACGACGTCCACGTCGCGGACGGCCTCGGTGTAGTCGGTCGCGCGGTAGTCGACCACCTCGTCCGCGCCGAGGCCGCGCAGGAACTCGTGCTTGGCGGCGCTGGCGGTGCCGATGACGTACGCGCCGCGGGACTTGGCGATCTGGACCGCGACGTGGCCGACGCCGCCCGCGGCCGCGGGGATCAGCACGCGCTGCCCGGGGCGGAGCCCGGCGACGTCGACCAGGGCCTGCCAGGCGGTGAGCGCGACCAGCGGGACCGCGGCGGCCTCCACATGGCTCATCGCGGACGGCTTCCGCGCGAAGGCGCGGGCGGGCCCGGTGACGAACTCGGCGTGGGAGCCGGCCCCGTACGGGTAGGGGAGCATGCCGAAGACCTCGTCGCCGGGCTGGAAGAGGGCCACCCCCAGCCCGGTCTCCTCCACGACGCCGGAGACGTCCCAGCCGAGGACGAACGGCGGGTTGCCGAGGAAGAGCCCGCTCTGCCGGTGCTTGGTGTCGGTCGGGTTGAGCCCGGCGGCGTGGACGCGGACGAGCACCTGCCCGATGCCGGCGGTGGGGCGCGCCGACTCCGCCTCGCGCAGCACCTCCGGGCCGCCGAGGACGTCCTGGGTGATCGCGCGCATGGTGTGAGGGGTCGTGTCGTTCATGCCCCCAGCCTGCGGTCCGGCGCCCGCCGGGAAAATGGCCTGATTGCCATCATCCGATAAGATCGTGCCATGCATCGTGTGGTCGTCCTCGCCCTCGACGGCGTCTATCCCTTCGAGCTGGGCATCCCCAACCGCGTCTTCGGCTCCGCCCGGGGTCGCTACGAGGTGCTGACCTGCACCGTCGACGGACGCCCCGTGCGCACGGACGCCGACTTCTCGGTCGCCGTCGAGAACGGTCCCGAGGTGCTGGCCACCGCCGACACCGTCGTGATCCCGCCGTACGACCAGGCGCGGATCGCCGCCGAACTCCCCGCCCCGGTCGCCGCCGCGCTCGCGGCGATCCGGCCGGGCACCCGGATCGTCTCCATCTGCACGGCCGCCTTCGCGCTCGCCGCCGCGGGCCTCCTCGACGGACGCCCCGCCACCACCCACTGGGCGCTGGCCGACCGCTTCCGGCAGATGTTCCCCGCCGTGGCACTCGACGCGGACGTGCTGTTCGTGGACGACGGCGACGTCCTCACCTCGGCCGGGGCCGCCTCCGGCGTGGACGTCTGCCTGCACCTGGTGCGCGCGGACCACGGCAGCGCGGTCGCCAACTTCGTGGCCCGCTGCTGCGTCGTACCGCCCTGGCGGGACGGCGGCCAGGCGCAGTACATCGAGCAGCCGGTGCCGCAGGCCGCGGACGCCGGCACGGCGGCGACGCGGCAGTGGGCCCTGGAGCACCTCGACCTGCCGCTCACCCTGAACGACCTCGCGGACCACGCGCGGATGAGCCTGCGGACCTTCGCCCGGCGCTTCCGGGACGAGGTCGGCACGAGCCCGGGGAAGTGGCTGATCCAGCAGCGCGTCGCCCGGGCCCGGCACCTGCTGGAATCCAGCGACCTCCCGGTGGACCGCATCGCGGGCGAGGTGGGCTTCGCCACCGCGACCTCGCTGCGGCAGCACCTCCACGCCGCCATCGGCGTCTCCCCGCTGGCCTACCGGCGCACCTTCCGGGCCACCGCCGCCGTCCGCTGAGGCGCCCGGGGCCGGGCCGGAAACCCGGCGGGTGACTTACGGCGCGCTGAAGAGGGCGGGGAAGCGGGGGGCCAGCCAGGGACGGCGTCCCCAGGCGGCGATCCTGCCGCGGGCCATGGCGGCGGTGGCGCCCCGGCGGCCGAGCGCGATCAGGAAGAAGGTGACCGGCTCGGTGGTGATGGTGCAGTCCGGACGGCGCGGCGGCTCGTCCGTGACGTCGGCGGCACCGTCGGTGAAGGTCACGGCGAAGCGGGTGATCCCGGGGACGCGCAGCACGTAGCAGGCGGAGAAGCCGGACGCCGCCCGCGGGTCCACGACGCGCGGCATGGCCGCCCTGAGGAAGGGCATGCACCGGGCGACCCGCTCGCGGTCCACCATGTGGGGCCGGCGCAGGGCGACCGCGATGTCGTAGCCGTGCCCGAGCAGGTGGGTGAGCAGGTACGAGCCGAGCGTGGCCAGGTCCATGGGGCCGAGCGGGGTGAGCACCGGCAGGCCGGGCGGCCGGGTCGCGGCCGCGTCGGTGAACGCGCGGGTGTGCCGCACGATGCCGTCCGCCAGGATCCGGCCGTCGCGCTCGGGGAAGGCGGCCAGGGACGCGGCGTTCGCCGCGGCGAGGCCGCCGGGGGTGCCGTCGCCGTACGACTGCTCGCGGCCCTCGGCCAGCGCGGCCATGAGTTCGCCCGCGAGCACCAGGTGCGCCGCGGCCTCGCCGACCGTCCACTCGGCGCCGGGTATCGGCGCCGAGGTGTCCGGGCACGCGCGGAGCAGGGCGGCTATGTCCTCGGCGGCGGCGTGCAGGGCCTCGGCCTCGGCCGCGCGGTCAGGGGCGACGGTCATGGTCGGACAGCGTGGACCAGCGCCGTTCGCCTGTCCAGGCCCGGGGAGGAAACCGGCCGGGCGGGAAAGCAGGCGCGCCGGAAAAGGCGGTGGAAAGACGGGACGGGAAAAGGGGGACGCCCCCGGCGGCCGTGGCTGCCGGGGGCGTCCCCAGGAAAAGCTTTTGCGTGCGCGATCAGTACGCCGAGTTGACGTTGTCGATCGTGCCGTAGACGTGGGCCGCGTAGTTGCAGGCGGCGGTGATGTTGGCGACCGGGTCGTAGATGTTCCACGAGGTACCGGCGACGTGGTAGGCCTTGAAGGTCGGGTCGATCACCTGCATCAGACCCTTGGAGGGAATTCCCTTGGCCGCGTTCGAGTCCCAGCCGTTGATGGCGTTCGGGTTGCCCGAGGACTCACGCATCAGGTTCTTGTAGATCCCGTTGTAAGTGCCCGGGATGCCGTTGGCGCGCATCACCTTAAGGGACTCGTTGATCCACGTGTTGACGGAGCCCGACTGCGCCATGGGGGCGGCGGAGGCGGTGGGGGCCATGGCCACGCCACCGGCGACGACGGCGACGCTCGCGGCAGCGCAGCCGAGGGAGATCTTCTTGGCCTTGGCGACGCGGTTGAGCTTCGACATAGCGGAGATCTGCATTCGAGTAATTCCTCTTCCGTGGGGTACGCCATGAATTGTTGGCCGACATAAATCCCGAGGTCAATGCACCCCTGTTACTAACGGGATTAGTTGTGGGACCAGGGACGAAAGTCCCGCCGCTCAGGCGCGGGAAGGGGATTCCGGGGGACGGGCTACTAAGGGACCCCGAAAGTGACGCATGCCATATCGGCTACGTCACATGCAGACCCGGACAAATCGCCCATCGAGTGACGCAGGCCATGTGGCCTGCGTCACTCGATACGGCGTGGCTTGACGCGGAGGAACGACGGATTGACGCACGGCGATGCATTCCGGCCCGCCGGATCACCCACCGGCGGGCCGCGGAGGGCGCAGGGCGGCCGCCCCGAGCCGGGCCGGGCTACGCCACCGGGGCCGAGGCGATCACGACCGTCGCGTACAGCTCCTCCGACACGGCCACCCGCGCCTCCAGCCCGGCCCGGGCGACCGCGGCGACGGCGGCCGGGGCCTGCTCCTCACCGGTCTCGAAGAGGAGCCTGCCGCCCGGCGCGAGCCACGCGGGTGCCGCGGCGGCGACCCTGCGGAGGACGTCGAGGCCGTCCGCCCCGCCGTCGAGGGCGACCAGGGGCTCGTGGTCCCTGGCCTCAGGCGGAAGGAGGGAGACGGCCCCGCTGGGGACGTACGGCACGTTCGCGACCAGCACGTCGACGCGGCCGCGCAGCTCCGCGGGGAGGGCGTCGTAGAGGTCGCCCTCGTGGACGTGGACGTCACCGGCCGCGGCCGCGAGGTTCCGGCGGGCACAGGCCACCGCCACCGGGTCGATGTCGGCCGCGTGCAGCACGGGCCGGTCGAGCACGGACGCCAGGAAGGCGCCCACCGCACCGGAGCCGCAGCACAGGTCGACCACGACGGCACCGGGCCGGCCCAGGGCGCGCCCGAGCGCGGCGGCCTCCTGGGCGAGGAACTCCGTACGCCGGCGCGGGACGAAGACCCCGGGGCCGACCGTGATGCGCAGACCGCAGAACTCGGCCCAGCCCACGACATGTTCGAGCGGCAGCCCGGCCACCCGGCGCTCCACCATGGCGGCCAGCTCCCCGGGCGTCCGGGCGGCGGAGGCCAGCAGCCGGGCCTCGTCCTCCGCGAACACGCAGCCGGCGGCGCGGAGCACGGACACGACCGGGGCGAGCGAGGGCGCGGCGCCGGAACCGGAGGGGGCCGGAACGGAAGCCGGAACGGGAGCAGCCGGGCCCGGGAGAGCGGGACCCGAGGGGGCAGAAAGGGGGGCGGCCGGCCCGGGCGCAGAAGCTCCGGAAGAGGAGGACGGGCCCGAGGGAGAGGGTCTGGAGGAGGGTCCGGATGGTGCGGGCGAAGCGGAGGACATGGGGGCCTTTCGGGGCGCCGCGGGGCGCTCTCGACGGCCTAGGTCGTCCGGACCGCAGGGCCGCCGGAGGAGAGCACCCAACCTGACATGGCGGTAATGGGTCTCACCTCCTCGGTACGTCCACTGCTGGGGACGGCTACGTTACCCGAGCCCCCGGTACCGCGCCCACCCCCAGGGCCGCGACGGCCGCGCGTGGGTCGTCGGCGTGGAAGCGCAGGACGCGGGCCCGCACGGGCGCCCCGAGGGGACGCAGGAACGTGACGGGCTCGGTCAGTTCGACGGTCACCGTGGTCTGGCCCCCGACGACCAGGTCGACCGTGCCGTCCCCGGCGACCGACACGAGCCGCCCGTCGGGGAAGCGCCGGTCGACGCGGGCCGCGGCGATCCCCCCGGCGGGCACGCGGACGTCGACGAGGGCGCCGTAGCGCAGCCGCAGCGAGCCGTCCGCCCCGACGACGTGCGGGCGCACCACACAGGCCGCGTGCATGGCCAGTACGAAGAAGCAGCCCCAGACGTCGAGGACGAGGGTGACGGCGTGCACCGCGGGCCAGGGGATGACGAGGGCCAGCACCACCGTCTCGACGACGGAGACGAAGAGGAAGCCGTACATCGTCGCCGTCTGCGCCCCGGTGTACGGGACGGCCACGGCGCCCGCACCCACCCCGTGCGGCCGGCGCGCGATCCAGCGCACCAGGCTCACCGAGAGGCTGAGTTCGTGGCGCATCAGCCGCCGCGCGGGCGCCGGGACGGTGTCCCGCAGGGCGGTCCAGGCCGCGGAGCGGCGGGTCAGGCCCCGCCGCCGCGCGTCCCGGTGGGCCCGCACCACGCGCGGCAGCCGCCACAGCAGCACGGCGGTCGTGCACGCCTCGGCGCCCCAGAGCACCGGCTCCGGCACCGGCACGCCCGCCACCAGGCACGCGACGAGCACGGCTTCGGCCAGCACCAGGGCGCCCAGCGCCCACGCCCCCCGGCGGCTCACCGGGCACGCTCCCGCATCAGCAGGATCGCCTGACGCACGGCCTCCGCCTGGGCGGGGGCGTGGTCCTCGAAGAAGGCCGCCATGAAGCCGCCCTCCGCGCCGCCCGCCGCCGCGAGGTCCTCGCCGGAGACGTCGATCGAGGCGGCGACCTCGTCCGGGACGGAGTCGGCGATCGCCCGGGCCGCCTCGGCGACCCGGGGGTCGTCCACGGCCGCCCCGGCCAGTTCGTCCATCAGCGCGTACACCGCGTAGGCGCGGCGCATCGCCCCGGGGTCGGCGGCCATGGACTGCAGCAGACCGCTGAGCCAACTGCGGGCCTCGGGGGTGCCCGTCGTGTCCAGCAGCGCGAGCAGTTCGCGCTCCCGCACGGCCATCGCGGGCTCGGGGCCCGGGAGTTCGGCGGAGGTCCGGGCCATCTCGGCGAAGAGGGTCGCCAGTTCCGGGGACACCGGAGCCTCGGCGGGCAGTCCGCCGCCGGCCTCGGCCTGTGCGAGGAGTTCGGCGAGGCGGGCCCGGCGCGAGCGGATGGCCTCCTCCTGCCGGGCGAGGTCCGCGTCGAGCTCCGCCAGCACCTCGTGCAGGTCCTTGCCGGCGTCGTCGGCGAGCACGTCCCTGACCTCGTCCAGGCCGAGGCCGAGTTCCGTCAGGCGCCGGATGCGGGTGAGCTCGACGGCGGCGCGCAGACCGTAGTCGCGGTAGCCGTTGACCCGGCGCGCGGGCTCGGGCAGCAGCCCGATGCGGTGGTAATGCCGCACCGTGCGGGTGGTGACCCCGGCGAGGGCGGCGAGTTCTCCGATGCGCATGAGCCCAGTAGAGACCTTGACGCTGCGACAAGGTCAAGGACCGGCGGGCATGGGCCGGGCACACACATGGAATATGGGCGATACCTCCCCCGGATCGGGGCGTCGCCGCCGAGCCGCCAGCGGCGCACACGGTCGCACCGGCCCCCCGGCCGGAGGCCGGCGGCGGCCGGAACGCGGCAGCAAGCCCTCGCCGCCCCTCGAACCGGTCCCGGCCCGGGCCGGGCGTGATCGAGGTCCCGTACCGCGGGTAGGTACGCCCTGGCGGGTGCCGCCGCCCGCGCAACGACGACCGCGGACGGCACCGGCGGCACCCCAGGGACCCATTTGCGTCTGTGACACGTCAAAGCGGAAAGGAGGCCATCCATGCGACCTACAACAGCCGCGGCCGTCGCGGCGACCGCACTCCTGCTGACCGGCTGCGGCGCGCAGTCCGGCGGCCCAGCGGGGGGCAGCCCCAGCGGCTCCCCGAGCGGCACCGGCAGCGCCGGCACGGGGACCGGGACCGGTACGGCAGGGGCCTGCGCGGCCGAGGCCGCGCTCACCGCCGCGGACACCGGCCGCACCGTCTGTATCACCGCCGGCGGCACGGTCCGCGTCACCCTCGACGGCACGCCCGACCGCCCCTGGTCCCGCGTCACCGGCGAGGGCGCCGCCCTCGTCCCCACCAACGCGGGCATCGGCGCCCCCCGCGGCGACACCATCGCCGCCTACCGCGCCGCCGCCCCCGGCACGGCACGGCTCACCGCCACCCAGCCGCTGTGCGCCTCACCCACCGCCCCGGACCAGGTGGCCTGCCTGGGACTGCGGGAATGGACGGTCACCGTGCGGATCGCGAACGGCTGAACACAACCCCCTCGCGGAAAGGTTGTACGCCACCGGGCATCGAATCGGGCACGGTATCCCCATCGCCGGGCGAAGCGGCGGTAATGGATCAGCGCGGGCCGTCAATGTGGTGGCCCGCTGTCACTGGCATGACGTAGCGTTCCGCCTTGACGCCGACGTAGGTGCGCCGGCCCCACCACGGGCGTCCGCGCCCCACGGCGCACCCCAATCTCGCCGGAGGACCTCCGGCCACCCACGCCTGCCTGGGGGGAACCAGCTTGCGCACCCGCCACCTCGCGGGCGGGACGGCTCTGTCCGTCCTGCTCGCCACCGCATCACTGCTCGGGGTCACGGCAACGCCGGCCGCGGCCGACAGCGCCGCCGCCCTGCCGGCGAACTCCTTCGACGACATGGTCGTGGACGGCGTCCACCAGCGTGTCTTCATCAGCAGCCCCGACGACAGCGAGGTCGTCGTCACCGACTACGCCGGTGGTGTTCTCAAGGAGATCGTCTCGGAGGCCGGCGCCGCCGGGCTCGTGCTGTCCGCGGACTCCTCCACGTTGTACGTTGCCCTGCCCGAGGCGGACGCAATCGCCGCGATCGACACGGCCACCCTCTCCGAGATCGCCCGCTACCCCGTCGGGGTGGGCACCCACCCGAGGACCCTGGCCCGGACCGGGGAGAAGATCTGGTTCGGTTACGGCGACGCCGCCGCCGGCAACCTCGGCTCGCTGGACCTCGCACCCACGCACGCTTCCCCGCCGGCCGAACCGGTCGTCACCCTCGGGCTGGACGGCAGCTGGTACTACGCCCCCCTCCTCGCCACCACTCCCGACGCCCCGGACGTGCTCGTCGCCGGGGAACCGGGCATCAGCCCGGCCACGCTGCGCTCGTACAACGTGTCCTCCGGCACCCCGCGGGAGCAAGCGGAGCGACGGCTCGACGCCAGCAACCTCGGAGACCTCGCGCTCACCCCGGACGGCACGCAGGTGATCACCGCCAGCGGCGCCCCGTACGAGCAGGAGGTGTTCCACACCTCCGACCTCGGCGACGTCGGCCACTACACGACGGCTCCCTACCCCAACTCGGTGGCCGTGGCCCCCGACGGCACCGTCGCCGCGGGCATCGTCGGCTACTACTCCCCGGACCTCTACCTCTTCAAGCCGGGCGCAGGCAAGCAGCTGCGCGACTACGACCTCACCGGCGGCGAGCTTGCCGACTCCGGGCTGGCCTGGGCCCCTGACGGCAGCCGCCTCTTCGCCGTGACCGTCAACGGCCGGCAGCCCACGCTGCGCGTCCTGGAGGACCCGGCCAAGGCCGCCTCCACGCTCACCGTCAACGCCCCCACGACGGCGCTGCCCGGCGCCCAGGTCACGGTCACCGGCACCCTCGGCTCGACCGAACCCCTCGCGGCCGGCACCGAGGTCACCGTCACCCGCACCGACCCCACCGACGCGGAAGGCACCTCCCTCGGCACGGCGACCGTCGCCGAGGACGGCACCTTCCAGATCAACGACACCCCGGCCGCCCAGGGCAACAACACCTACACGGTCACCTACGCCGGCGACACCACCCACGCCGCCGCCACGGCCAAGGACACCGTCAACGTCGCCCGGGCCGCCACCACCCTCACCGTCAACGCCCCCACGACGGCGCTGCCCGGCGCCCAGGTCACGGTCACCGGCACCCTCGGCTCGACCGAACCCTTCGCGGCCGGCGCCGAGGTCACCGTCACCCGTACCGACAGCCGGAACACGACCGGCACTCCGCTGGCCTCCGCGACCGTCGCCGAGGACGGCACCTTCCAGATCAAGGACACCCCGGCCGCCCAGGGCAACAACACCTACACGGTCACCTACGCCGGCGACACCACCCACGCCGCCGCCACGGCCAAGGACACCGTCAACGTCGCCCGGGCCGCCAGCACCCTCACCGTCAACGCCCCCACGACGGCCAAGCGCGCCACGAAGATCACGGTCACCGGCAGGCTCACGGCCTCCGCGCCCTTCCCCGCCGGTACCAAGGTCACGGTCACCCGGACCGACCTCACCAGCCCCAAGGGCAAGTCGCTCGGCACCAAGTCGGTCGCGTCCAACGGCACGTTCACCTTCACGGACACCCCGACCACGGGTGGCACCGTCACCTACACCGCCGCCTACGCGGGCGACGCCACGCACACCGCGGCCACCGGCAAGGACAGCGTCTCGGTCTCCCGCGTGGCCACCTCGGTCAGCATCAAGACCAACCACTCGACCTACTCGTACGGCTCGACGGCCACCGTCACCGCCCACCTCGGCAAGACCGGCAAGAGCCGCGTGGTGTCGATCTACGCCAAGACGGCGGACGGTACGAAGAAGCTGGTGAAGACCGGCACCGTCAACCGCTCCGGCGACTTCAAGGTGACCTACAAGCTCAGCCGGAACACGACCTTCTGGGCTTCGTTCGGCGGTGACTTCTACTCGGCGCCGAAGTCCGTGTCCCGCTCGGTCGGCACCCAGGTCAAGGTCTCCACGTCCGTCTCCCGGCACTACAAGACGGGCAAGATCGGCTCGACCACGTACTACTGGTTCCACAAGAACACCGACCCGGTGTTCACCACGACCATGAGCTACTACAAGAACCGCAAGCAGCGGTTCGAGCTGCAGGTCTACTACCAGGGCAAGTGGTACTCGAGCGGCAGCCAGTACTTCAAGCTCGCCACCAACGGCAGGTCGGCCGTGCAGCTCGGCGCGCCCGGTGAGTCCGGCATCCGGGCCCGCATGCGGTCCTCGTACGTCAAGGGCTCCTCGGGCGACTCCGTGAACACCACGACCTACGGCCCCTGGAAGTACATGTACTTCACCAAGTGACGCCGTCCGGCGCCGCACGCGGGCGAGGCCGCCCCGGGAACCTCCGGGGCGGCCTCGCCCGCGTCACGGGCCCGGGCGCGGGACGCACGGGGCGTACGGGGTGTACGGGGCGGGAGCCGCCACCAGAGAACGAGCCGTCCGGGCCGGGAACGGGCAGTGGACGGATCGCCCACCCCCGTCCACCCCCAGGGGAACGCTCAGGCCTCGCCGGCCTCGAGCAGGTTCGCCGCGGCGCCGACGATCCGCGGGTCGGGCACCCCCACGACCTCCTCGTCCTTGTCGCCGTAGTCGAAGCGGCCCAGCACGGCGCGCATCGCCTCCACGCGGGCCCGCTTCTTGTCGTTGCTCTTCACCACCGTCCAGGGCGCCTGCTCGGTGTCGGTCTCCCGGAACATCGTGACCTTGGCCTCGGTGTAGTCGTCCCACCGGTCGAGGGAGGCCAGGTCCATCGGGCTGAGCTTCCACTGCCGCACCGGGTCGACCTGGCGGATGGTGAAGCGGGTGCGCTGCTCGTCGCGCGAGACGGAGAACCAGAACTTCACCAGGTCGATGCCGTCGTCCACGAGCATCCGCTCGAACGCGGGCGCCTGCCGCATGAACCGCTGGTACTCGTGCTCCGTGCAGAAGCCCATGACCCGCTCGACGCCGGCCCGGTTGTACCAGGACCGGTCGAAGAGCACGATCTCCCCCGCGGTCGGCAGGTGCTCCACGTACCGCTGGAAGTACCACTGCCCGCGCTCACGCTCGGTGGGCTTCTCCAGCGCCACCACCCGCGCCCCGCGCGGGTTCAGGTGCTCGGTGAAGCGCTTGATCGTCCCGCCCTTGCCGGCCGCGTCGCGCCCCTCGAAGACGATCACCAGCCGCCGGCCGGTCTCCTTGACCCAGCCCTGCAGCTTCAGCAGCTCTATCTGCTGGAGCCGCTTGTGCCACTCGTACTCCTTGCGCTCCATGCGGAAGTCGTACGGGTAGTTCTCGCGCCACGTCTCGACCGGACTGCCGTCCGGGCGGATCAGCACGGGGTCGTCCTGGTCGGTGTAGTCGACCTGCATCCCGGCGAGCAGATCCAGGTCCGCGGGGTGCGGGAGCGTCGTCATGTCGCCTCTCACCTCCGGGTCCGCGCGAACGCGCGTACGTCTGTCCCCACGGTAACGCCGCCCCCCGCCACCCCGCCCCACGCCCGGGCGAACCCCACGTGACGCCCCCCGGTACATCCGGCGTGCCCCCGGGGCCTCAGGGGTGGCAGCGGGGGAGGCCTTCGGGGCTGTAGCAGGGGAGGTGGCCGTGGGACCGGACGACGTCCTGGCCGGCGCCGCGGATCATGTAGTTGAGGAAGCTCGCGGCGAGCGATCCGGTGGCGGGGCGGTCGTAGGTGTAGGCGTACTCGATCTCCGTGAAGGGGTAGCTGCTGTCGCCGATGGCGGCCGGGGTCGGGGTGCGGCCGTTGATGGCCAGGGGGTGCAGGCCGCGGGAGCCGGTGGCGGCGCGCAGTTCGCCGTAGCCGATGGCGCCGGGGAGGCGGGCGACGGTCGCCAGGACCTGGTCGGTGCTGTCCAGTTCGCAGCGGACGACCTTGTCCTCGGGGGAGTTGCGGGTGCGGCAGTCGCGTGAGGTGAACGCGGGCTCGCCGCGGCCGCCGAGGAGGTGGCGGCGGAACAGGTCGCGGGTGCCGGAGTCGGCGTTGCGGCTGACGAGGAGGACGGGCAGGTCGGGGCCGCCCAGCTGGCTCCAGTTGACGACGGAGCCGTTGTATATGCGCCGTATCTGGCTGACGGTCAGGTCCCTGACGGGGACGTCGTCGTTGACGACCAGCGCGAAGGCGGAGACGGCGACGCGGTTCTCCTCCAGGCGGGGGTTGCCCTCCGGCTTGGGGCCGTCGGAGAGGGCGAGGACGCCCGGGGCCCGGGAGTCGGCCAGTTCGCGGACGCCCTCGTTGCTGCCGTGCGCGTCGACCGTGATCCGCGCGTCGGGGCAGTCCTCGGCGTAGCGGCGGGCGAGCTCGCGCATCACCGGGGCGAAGGCCGTGGAGCCGGTGACGGTGAGCCGTCCGGTGGCGCAGCCGATGGGCGGCGGCGGGTCCTCGCGGACGACGATGATGGCGGCCAGGACCGTCACGCAGAGGGTGAGCAGGATCGTCAGCCACCGGGCGGCCCGGCTGAACAGCGGCGGTTTGGAATCGACCGGCATGGCCTTGTTGGGCACCACCACGCCGTCGCGGATGCCGCCGGTGACCCGGACGCCGCCGCCGACGTGGCCGCCGGTGAGGAGCACGAGCAGCTTGAAGTGCTGGCCCCGGTTGAGGGGGACCCGGGGCAGGTGGATCACGTTGCCCTGGTGGCGTACGCCGCCGGTGTCCCCGGCGGGGGCGAAGTGGTCCATCAGCAGACCGGAGTCGGCCTCGGTGACGGCGACGCCGCGTACCGTGCGGCCCGCGAAGACGACGGTGAGCGCGCGGTCGTGGTCCCGGTTGGTGTAGTCGGTGTCGGTGATGGCCTCGCCGCCGTCGTTCTCGACGCGGATCAGGACCAGCGTGGCGTCCGACATGTCGGGGAGGTCGTTGAAGAGCCCGAGCCGTACGTTGGGGGCGCCGCCCCCGCCGTCCGGGTCGTCGCTGCCGATGGGGGTGTCCATCTGGACGCGGTAACCGATGCGCCGGCGGCGCGGGACGCGGCGTTCGTACCAGACCACCCCGACGGAGACGACCAGACCCAGCAGCGCGGTCAGCACCGCCACCACGTTGTCGGCGCTCAGCCAGTCGCCCACCTCTCGCCCCGCTCCCCGGTGATCTCTCCTGCAGTGCGGTCACCGTACGGCGCCGCCGGCGCGCCGGAGGCGCCTTCCCTGTCCCGCCGTCAGATGTTCGCCGGGCGTTTCCCGGTCAGGCGCGGCGGATCCGGCGGACGCTCCAGTCGAAGCCGCCGCGGCACACCACGGCGCCGCTCGCGTCCCTGATCTCCGCGGCCGTCCCCAGCCGCGCCCGGTCGCCGTCCCCGGACAGCACGGCCCGCAGCGCGCGCCGCGCGGACCCGTCCAGTGCGCACGAGGCGACCAGCCGGCCGCGTGCCGGGGCGAGGAACTCGACGGTGGCCGCGGCACCTAGCGGCACCACGCCGTCGAACTCCGCGGGGGCCTCGACCGCGGCGATCACCGCGGCCAGCCCCGCCGCGTCGAGGAGCGCGATCAGCCCGCTGGAGTGCAGGCTGCCGATCACGTTGGTCAGCCCGTACGGGGTGTCCAGCGCCACCTCGGCGGCGCAGTCCCCGGCCCGCAGCACCTGGATCCCGGCGGTCCGGTGCGCCGGGACCGGCTCCAGGAGGGAACGCGCCAGCTCGGTGGCATCCATGCGCCCAGGCTCGCGCCCCCGGCCGACGCCCGCGTTACGGGGAACCGTCGCCCCGCCCAAGACCGGGGGGAGACACGCCCCGCGCCCCGGCACAGGAGGGGAACGCCCCCACCCGGCCCGTTCCGTTGCACAGGCGAAAGTTTGCACCGTACCAACAAGCACCGCCCGCGCTCAGGGAAATCGCGCAGGAGTACCGTCACGCCGCGTCGGGCCCTACGGTCCGGAAGCGCGTACGAATCCCGACCCTGGAGGCGCGATGAAGGCCAACCGGTTCACGGCGGGGACCGCCCTGGTCGCCGGAGCGCTGGTGTGCACGATCGCGGCGCTCGTGTACCCGGCGATGTCCGGTGCGAACGTCGCGGCGTCCTCCCCCGAGGCGCAGGCGGTGACCACCCCGTACGGCCCGCTGACCCCCCTCGACCGGGAGTTCGTCGTCAAGGTGCGGCTCGCCGGGCTGTGGGAGTTCCCCGCCGGGCAGATGGCGGAGCAGAAGGGCACGACGCAGGCGGTCAAGACCGCCGGACGGCACCTCATCGACGGGCACACAGCGCTGGACAGCGCCGACCGCACGGTGGCCGCCCAGCTCGGCATCCCGCTGCCCAACCAGCCCACCCCGCAGCAGATGGGCTTCCTCGGCACCCTGTCCTCCGCCTCCGGGGGCGACTTCGACAGCAAGCTCGCCAACATCCTGCGGCTGACCCACGGCCAGATCTTCAACACGATCGCCAAGGTCCGCTCCACCACCATGAACAGCCTCGTGCGGCAGCTGGCCGACCAGGCCAACGACACCGTGCTGGACCACATCACGGTCATGGAGCGGACCGGGCTGGTGGACTTCCCGACGATCGTCGCGCAGACCACCGCCAGCCCCACCACCGACCCCAAGGACCTGGTCGCGCCGACGCCCGTCCCCGGCGAGCCGACCCTCGTGGTCAACCCCTCGGCCGCGCCGCCGGCCACGGCCTCGGCGGCGCCGACCATCGGGTGACGGCCTACTCGCCGCCCTCCAGGTCACCTTCCGTCTCCAGGAACGCCTGGCGGAGCTGCTCGACGACCTCCGGGTCCGGCTCGGCCCACATGCCGCGCGACTCCGCCTCCAGCAGCCGCTCCGCCATGCCGTGCAGCGCCCAGGGGTTGGCCTCCTGGAGGAAGGCCCGGTTCTCCGGGTCCAGGACGTAGGTGCGGGCCAGCTTGTCGTACATCCAGTCGGCTACGACGCCCGTCGTGGCGTCGTAGCCGAAGAGGTAGTCGACGGTGGCGGCAAGCTCGAAGGCGCCCTTGTAGCCGTGCCGGCGCATCGCCGCGATCCAGCGGGGGTTGACCACCCGGGCGCGGAAGACCCGGGAGGTCTCCTCGGTCAGGGTGCGGGTGCGCACCGTCTCCGGGCGGGTGGAGTCGCCGATGTACGCCTCGGGGGAACGGCCGGTCAGCGCGCGGACGGTGGCGACCATGCCGCCTTGGTACTGGTAGTAGTCGTCGGAGTCGGCGATGTCGTGCTCGCGGGTGTCGGTGTTCTTCGCCGCCACCGCGATCCGCCGGTAGGCGGTCTCCATCTCCTCCCGGGCCGGGCGCCCGTCGAGGCCCCGCCCGTACGCGTAACCGCCCCACACGGTGTAGACCTCGGCAAGGTCGGCGTCGCTGCGCCAGTCGCGGCTGTCGATCAGCTGCAGCAGGCCCGCGCCGTACGTCCCCGGGCGGGAGCCGAAGATGCGGGTGGTGGCGCGGCGTTCGTCGCCGTGCGCGGCGAGGTCGGCGCGGGTGTGGGCGCGCACGAAGTTGTCCTCGTCCGGCTCGTCGAGGCCCGCGACCAGCCGCACCGCGTCATCCAGCAGGCCCACCACGTGCGGGAACGCGTCCCGGAAGAAGCCGCTGATGCGCAGGGTGACGTCGACGCGCGGACGGCCCAGCTCCGCGGCGGGGACCGCCGCCACGCCGGTGACGCGGCGGGAGGCGTCGTCCCACACCGGCCGCACGCCCAGCAGCGCCAGCGCCTCGGCGACGTCGTCGCCCGCGGTACGCATCGCGCTGGTGCCCCACAGCGACAGGCCCACCGACTGCGGCCAGCTGCCGTCACCGTCCTCGCGGTAGCGGGCCAGCAGCGAGTCCGCGAGGGCCTGGCCGGTCTCCCAGGCGAGCCTGCTGGGCACCGCCTTGGGGTCGACGGAGTAGAAGTTGCGGCCGGTCGGCAGCACGTTGACCAGCCCGCGCAGCGGCGAGCCCGAGGGACCCGCGGGCACGGCACCGCCGTTCAGCGCGTGCACGACGGCCTCGGTCTCGTCCGTCGTACGGGCCAGCCGCGGCACGACCTGCCGGGCGGCGAAGTCCAGCACCCGGGCGACGTCCCCGGGCAGGCCCTGCGCGACCGCGGCGACGGACTCCGGCGCCCAGCCGGCGTCCTCCATGGCCTGCACCAGTGCGCGGGCCTGCTCCTCGGCGGCGTCCGCGGAGAGCCGGGTGGCCTTCGACTCGTCCAGGCCGAGGGCCTCCCGCAGCCCCGGCAGCGCGGCCGTACCGCCCCAGATCTGCCGGGCCCGCAGGATGGCCAGCACCAGGTTGACCCGCTCGGCGCCGGTGGGGGCCCGGCCCAGCACGTGCAGGCCGTCGCGGATCTGGGCGTCCTTGATCTCGCAGAGCCAGCCGTCGACGTGCAGCAGGAAGTCGTCGAACTCGGCGTCGTGCGGCCGGTCCTCCAGGCCCAGGTCGTGGTCGAGCTTGGCGGCCTGGATGAGCGTCCAGATCTGCGCGCGGACGGCGGGCAGCTTGGCCGGGTCCATGGACGCGATCGCGGCGTGCTCGTCGAGCAGTTGCTCCAGGCGCGCGATGTCGCCGTAGGAGTCGGCGCGGGCCATCGGCGGCACCAGGTGGTCGACGAGGGTGGCGTGGGCACGGCGCTTGGCCTGGGTGCCCTCGCCGGGGTCGTTGACGAGGAACGGGTAGACCAGCGGCAGGTCGCCGAGGGCGGCGTCGGGGCCGCAGGCCGCGGACAGGGCCGCGTTCTTGCCGGGCAGCCACTCCAGGTTGCCGTGCTTGCCCAGGTGGATCATCGCGTCGGCGCCGAAGCCGCCGTCCGCCCGCGCCGTGGCGATCCAGCGGTAGGCGGCCAGGTAGTGGTGGGAGGGCGGCAGATCGGGGTCGTGGTAGATCGCGATCGGGTTCTCGCCGAAGCCGCGCGGCGGCTGGATGAGGATCAGCAGGTTGCCGCGGCGCAGCGCGGCCAGCACGATGTCGCCCTCGGGGTTGGCGCTGGTGTCGACGAACATCGCGCCGGGCGGCGGCCCCCAGTGCTCCGTCACCGCGTCCCGCAGCTCCTGCGGCAGCGCGCCGAACCAGCGGCGGTAGTCGGCGGCCGGGATGCGGACCGGGTTGGCGGCCAGTTGCTCCTCGGTCAGCCACTCCTGGTCGTGGCCGCCCGCGTCGATCAGGGCGCGGATCAGCTCGTCGCCGTCCCCGGAGACCAGGCCCGGGATCTCCTCCTCGGCCCCGAAGTCCCAGCCCTCCGCGCGCAGCCGGCGCAGCAGCGCGACCGCGCTGGCGGGGGTGTCGAGGCCCACCGCGTTGCCGATGCGGGAGTGCTTCGTCGGGTACGCGGACAGCACCAGCGCCAGCCGGCGCTCCGCGACCGGGATGTGCCGCAGCCGCGCGTGGCGGACGGCGATGCCCGCGACGCGGGCGGCGCGCTCGGCGTCGGGGGCGTAGACGGGCAGGCCGTCCGCGTCGATCTCCTTGAACGAGAACGGGACGGTGATCAGCCGGCCGTCGAACTCGGGGACGGCGACCTGCGTCGCGGCGTCCATCGGGGACAGGCCCTCGTCGCTGCCCTCCCACGTCTCGCGGGAGGAGGTCAGGCAGAGCGCCTGCAGCACCGGCACGTCCAGCGAGGCGATCGCGCCCGCGTCCCAGGCCTCCTCGTCGCCGCCCGCCGAGGCGTCGGCCGGCCGGGTGCCGCCGGCCGCGAGCACGGTGGTGACGACGGCGTCCACGTCCCGCAGGGCGTCGAGCAGTTCGGGCTCGGGGGCGCGCAGCGAGGCCACGTACAGCGGGAGCGCCCGGGCGCCGGCCTGCTCGATCGCGGCGCAGAGGGCCTCCACGAAGGCGGTGTTGCCGCTCATGTGGTGGGCCCGGTAGTAGAGGACGGCGACCAGCGGGCCGCCGGTCGCGGCGGCGGGGCGCTCCAGCCGGCCCCAGGAGGGGGCCGAGGCGGGGGGCTCGAAGCCGTGGCCGGTCAGCAGCACCGTGTCGGACAGGAAGCGGGCCAGCTGGGCCAGGTTGGCCGGGCCGCCGTGCGCGAGGTACGCGTGGGCCTCGGCCGCGATCCCGACGGGGACCGTGGACAGCTCCATCAGCTGGGCGTCCGGCGCCTGTTCACCGGTGAGCACCACCACCGGGCGCGGCCCCGCGAGCAGCGCGTCCAGGCCCTCCTCCCAGGCGCGGCGGCCGCCGAGGAGCCGTACGACGACCAGGTCGGCGCCGTCGAGGAGAGCGGGCAGCTCGTCCTGCGGCAGCCGGGCGGGGTTGGCGAAGCGGATCGGGACGGGGCCGCCGGCGGCGTTCGCGGCGCGGGCGCTGAGCAGGTCGGTGTCGGAGGTCGACAGCAGCAGGATCACGTCGGACGTGCCTTCCTCGGGGTCCGCGCCCCGGGCCGGTGGAGGACGGCGGGAGTTCCTGGCTCCCGTGGCCCGGCGCTCACGCGCCGGCCCCGGTGACAGTGGCGGGACCGCACCGGAATCGCACCGGTTTCCTCCGCTGAAGCCGTCGATGGCGTGGGCGCGGCTGGATGACCTGCCCGCCCAGCATAGTAAGGGGCTTCGGCGTCTCTTTCGGATCGATGTGGGGGACGGAACATTGCCGGACGCGTGCGAGCGGGCACCGGGTGGTGGGAGGTGCCCCGCCGCACGGCGCGCGGGCGGACGGCAACGGCGGCAGGCATCGGCGAACCGCAGCGACGCGGCGGATGCGCGTACCGGGCAGGGCGATGCGGCCCAGGTCGTGTCGTCGAACGGGCTCCGCCGGTCCGCGCTGGAAGGTGCCCGCGGTGCGGGGCGGGGCGTCGCGGGGCGGGGCGGTGTCCTCGCAGTGGGGCAGCCCCAGCCGAGGGTTCGGGGAGGGCGTTCGACGACACGGCCCAGGTCCGCGGGACGGGCCCGCGCCCGTCCCGGGGGCCCACGGTCCGGACGGCCCCGCTGACGGCCGCGGGTATGCTCGCGGCCATGCCGTCGCCCTCCGATCCCCCCGTGAGCGGCGCCTTCGCCGCAGCGACGGCGGGGCGCGGACGTGACGACGCCTGCCCCGGCGCGCTGCGCCTGCACGCCGCCGACGACGGCGGGCTGGCCCGCATCCGCATCCCCGGCGGCCTGCTGACGATACGTCAGGCCGAGGCGCCGGCGGAGGCCGCCGACCGCCTCGGCGACGGGCGCATCGACCTCACCTCCCGCGGCAACCTCCAGGTGCGCGGACTGCGCGACCCCGGCGCGGGGACCGAGCTGGCGGCACTGCTCGGCGAGGCCGGGCTGCTGCCCTCGTGGGCCCACGAGAGGGCCCGCAACGTCGTCGCCTCTCCGTTCGCCGGACTCGACGGCCGCGGCCACGGCGACCTGCGCGGCTGGATACGGCGGTTGGACGCCCTGCTCTGCGCGAGCCCGGCCGCCGCCGGACTCTCCGGACGCTTCCTCTTCGCCCTCGACGACGGCCGCGGCGACACCGCCGCACTCGGCGCCGATGTGACATTGATCGCCCGGCCCGGCGCCGCCGCCGAACTCCGCCTCGCCGGGCGGCCCGTCGCGCGGGTGCCGGCCGCCGACGCCCCGCACTGGGCGGTGCGCGCCGCCGAGACCTTCCTCACGCTCGCCGCCGAACGCGGCGCCCGTGCCTGGCGGATCGCCGACATCGACCCGGACGGAACCGCCATCGCGGCGCGGCTGCGCGCCGGAGGCGCCCCGTCCGCCGGACCCTCGACGGCCGTCGCGGGCGGACCGCCCCCGCTCGGCCTCGTCCCGCACCCCGACGGAACCACCTGCGCGCTGTCCGTGGGCGTCCGCCTGGGCCGTCTCACCACCGGGGCGTGGCGGCTCCTCGCGGACGTCGCCCGGTCCGGCGCCGGGGAACTGCGGGTCACCCCCTGGCGCGGTGTCGTCCTGCCGGGCCTGCCGCGCGCCGCGGCGCGGGAGGCGCCGGCCCGCCTGGCCGCGGCCGGCTTCCTGACCGGCGAGGACTCCCCGTGGCGCGGGGTCACCGCCTGCGCGGGACGCCCGGGATGCGCCAAGTCGCTGGCGGACGTACGCGCCGACGCCGGGGCCGCACTGCGCGACGCCGTCCCCGAGCCGGGACACCGCCTGCTGCCCGTCCACTTCTCCGGCTGCGAGCGCCGCTGCGGCCACCCGGACGGCTCGTGGGTCGACGTGGTCGCCGGCGCCGACGGCCGCTACCGCGTCGCCACGGCGGGCACCACCTCCGCCACCACCGCCGCGAACCTGCCCGCCGCCCTGGACACCGCCCGCCGCACCAGCACCCCACCACCCCCGAGGACGACGTGATCGAGTACGAGAAGGACGGACCGGAGATCTACCGTCAGTCCTTTGCCATCATCCGCGCAGAGGCGGAACTCGACGGTCTGCCGCCGGACGTGGCGCAGGTCGCCGTCCGCATGATCCACGCCTGCGGCATGACCGACCTCGTACGGGACCTGGCCTACAGCCCGTCGGTGGTCGCGGACGCCCGCGCCGCGCTGCGCGCCGGGGCGCCGATCCTCTGCGACGTGCAGATGGTCGCCAGCGGCGTCACCCGCAAGCGGCTGCCCGCGGACAACGAGGTGGTCTGCACCCTCTCCGACCCCGCCGTCCCGGCCCTCGCCGCCGAACTCGGCACCACCCGCAGCGCCGCCGCCATGGAGCTGTGGCGGGACCGCCTGGAAGGCGCCGTCGTCGCCGTCGGCAACGCCCCCACCTCCCTGTTCCGGCTGCTGGAGATGGTCGAGGCGGGCGCACCGCGCCCCGCCGCGGTCATCGGCGTGCCCGTCGGCTTCGTCGGCGCCGCCGAGTCCAAGGACGCCCTGGCCGCGCACCCCTCCCGCCTGGAACACCTGGTGGTGCGGGGCCGGCGCGGCGGCAGCGCCCTGGCGGCCGCCGCCCTCAACGCCCTTGCGACCGAAAGCGAAATCGTATGACCACCGGCCGTCTCTACGGAGTGGGCCTCGGCCCCGGCGACCCCTCCCTGATGACCGTGCGGGCCGTGGACGTCATCCGCTCCGCCGACGTCATCGCGTACCACTGCGCCCGGCACGGCCGCAGCATCGCCCGCTCCATCGCCGCGGCGCACATCCGCCCCGAGCAGATCGAGGAGCGGCTGATGTACCCGATCACGACGGAGACCACCGACCACCCCGGCGGCTACCGGGGCGCGCTCGACGACTTCTACGCCGAGTCGGCGGAACTGCTCGCCGCGCACCTGGACGCCGGGCGCACCGTCGCCGTCCTCGCGGAGGGCGATCCGCTCTTCTACGGCTCGTACATGCACATGCACAAGCGGCTCGCCGACCGCTACCCGGCCGAGGTGATCCCCGGCGTCACCTCCGTCAGCGCCGCCGCCGCCCGCATCGGACGGCCCCTGGTGGAGGGCGAGGAGGTGCTGACAATCCTGCCCGGCACACTGCCGGAGGAGGAGCTCGCGGCCCGGCTGGCGACCGCCGACGCGGCGGCCGTGATGAAGCTCGGCCGCACCTTCCCCGCCGTACGCCGGGCCCTGGAGACGGCCGGGCGGCTGCAGGACGCGCACTACGTCGAGCGCGCCACGATGGACGCCGAACGCCTGGAGATGCTGGCCGACGTCGACCCGGAGTCCGTGCCCTACTTCGCCGTCGCCGTGCTCCCCAGCCGCGTCGACGAACGGCCCGCCCCGGACCCGGCACCGGCGGACGGCGAGGTCGTGGTCGTCGGGCTCGGCCCGGCCGGGCCCATGTGGCTGACGCCGGAGGCGAGGTCCGCGCTCGCCGGTGCGGACGAACTCGTCGGCTACACCACCTACATGGACCGCGTACCGGTCCGCCCCGGGCAGTCGCGGCACGCCTCCGACAACCGGGTCGAGGCCGAACGCGCCGAGTTCGCCCTCGACCTCGCCCGGCGCGGACGCAGGGTCGCCGTGGTGTCCTCGGGCGACCCGGGCGTCTTCGCCATGGCCACCGCCGTGCTGGAGGCCGCCTCCGCCGAGCCCTACCTCGGTGTCCGCGTACGGGTCGTGCCGGGCATCACCGCCGCCCAGTCGGCGGCGGCCCTCGCGGGCGCGCCCCTCGGCCACGACTACGCGGTCGTCTCGCTCTCCGACCGGCTCAAGCCCTGGACCGTCGTCGAGGAGCGGCTGCGCGCGGCCACGGCCGCCGACCTCGTGCTCGCGCTCTACAACCCGGCCTCCCACAGCCGCAGGACGCAGCTGGAGGACGCACTGAAGGTGCTGCGCGAGGGCCGCGTGCCGGGCACGCCCGTGGTCGTCGCCCGGGACGTCGGCGGACCCGAGCAGGCCGTACGGGTCACCACCCTGGAGGACCTGGACCCGGCGACCGTCGACATGCGGTGCGTGTTGCTGGTCGGCTCCTCGCAGACCAGGACGGTACGGCGCGGCGACGGCACCACGGTGGTGTGGACGCCGCGGCGCTACCCGGCCTGACGCCCGGGCCGCCCGCTCAGGCCGGCAGCGCGCGCAGCCACTCCAGCGCGCCCGGCACGTCCGGGACGACGGGGACGCCCGCCGGGACCGGCGGACGCTCCACGACGACCACGGGCAGGCCCAGTTCGCGGGCGGCCGTCAGCTTGGGCGCGGTGGCGGCCCCGCCGCTGTCCTTGGTGACCAGCACGTCGACACGGTGCCGGCGCATCAGCTCCAGCTCCCCGTCCAGGGTGAACGGGCCCCGGTCCAGCAGCACCTCCATCTGCGGGGGGTGCGGCGGCTCCGGGGCGTCCACCGAACGCACCAGGAACCACAGGTCCGTGAGCCCGGCGAAGGCCGCCAGCCCCGTACGGCCCGTGGTGAGGAAGACCCGCCGGCCGAGCTCCGGCAGCAGCGCCGCCGCCTCCGCCAGGGACGCCACCGGGTGCCGTCGGTCGCCGGGGGCGGCGACCCAGCCGGGGCGGCGCAGGGCGAGCAGGGGAACATGGGTGGCCGAGGCCGCCTCGGCGGCGTTGAAGGACATCGTCCCGGCGAAAGGATGGGTGGCGTCGATGACCACGTCGACCGCGTGCGCGCGCAGCCACGCCGCGAGCCCCGCGGGGCCGCCGAAGCCGCCCGTGCGCACCTCCCCGGGCGGCAGCCGCGGCCGTTCCACCCGCCCCGCGAGCGAGCTGGTCACCCGCCACGCCGCCGGGTCGGCCGCCAGCGCCTCCGCGAGGCGGCGCCCCTCGGTGGTGCCGCCCAGGACGAGGACGTGCCGCTGTCTGCCGGTCATCCCCGCACCCTACGGTGCGCGGTGAGCGGCGGCCGGAGCGCCCAGCTGGAACGGACCGGGCTGCGGCACGGCTGGACCACCGGCGCCTGCGCCACGGCGGCCGCCACCGCCGCGTACACCGCCCTGCTGGACGGCGGGTTCCCCGACCCGGTGACGATCACCCTTCCCAAGGGGCAGCGGCCCGCCTTCGCCCTCGCCGTGGAGGAGCGCGGCGACGGCTGGGCCATGGCCGGCGTCGTCAAGGACGCGGGCGACGACCCCGACGTCACCCACGGCGCCCTCGTCCGGGCCACGGTGCGCCACGCCGCCCCCGGCAGCGGCGTCGTCTTCCGCGCCGGCCCCGGCGTCGGCACCGTCACCCGCCCCGGACTCCCGCTCGCGGTGGGCGAGCCCGCGGTCAACCCCGTCCCGCGCACGATGATGCGCGACCACCTGGCGGAGGTCGCCGCGCGGTACGGCACCGTCTGCGACGCCGAGATCACCGTCTCCATAGACAACGGCGAGGAACTGGCCCGCCGCACCTGGAACCCGCGGCTCGGCATCCTCGGCGGGCTGTCGGTGCTCGGCACCACCGGCATCGTGGTGCCGTACTCCTGCTCGGCCTGGATCGACAGCATCCGGCGCGGGGTGGACGTGGCACGCGCGGCGGGCCGCACGCACGTCGCGGGCTGCACCGGTTCGACGTCGGAGAAGGTGGCTGTCGCCGTGCACGGCCTGCCCGAGGACGCGCTGCTCGACATGGGGGACTTCGCGGGCGCCGTGCTGAAGTACCTGCGCCGACACCCGGTTCCGCGACTCACGATCGCGGGCGGCTTCGCCAAGCTCTCCAAACTGGCGGCCGGCCACCTCGACCTGCACTCCTCGCGCTCCCAGGTCGACAAGTCCTTCCTTGCGGACCTGGCCCGGCGCGGCGGCGCCGACGAGACCCTGGCCGAGGCCGTCGCCACCGCCAACACCGGTCTGCAGGCCGTCCAGTCCTGCCTGGCCCACGGCGTCCCCCTCGGCGACCTCGTCGCCGAGGAGGCCCGCCGCACCGCCGTCGGCGTGCTGCGCGAGGCCCCGGTCGCGGTCGACGTCATCTGCATCGACCGCGCCGGCACGATCGTCGGCCGCGCGGGCTGAGGCGCCCCCGCGGGACCCGGCCCGTCGCTACGCTCGGGGCATGAGAGCCGCGGGAACGTTCAGCGTCACGTCGTTCGTGCCGACCGAGCTCGTACCGGAGCCGGCCGTGGCCACCGGGACGCCGGTGGGGGTCGCCAGGATCGACAAGACCTTCGAGGGCGAGGTCACGGGCCGCTCGTCGACCCTCTTCACGGCAGCCTACGACCAGGCGAGCGGGATCGGCACCTATGTGGCGATGGAGTCCTTCGAGGGCGTGCTGAACGGCCGCGAGGGCACCTTCAACTTCGCCCATTCGGCGACGACCTCGGGCAGCGACCGCGCCGCCGAGTTCTTCGTCGTCGTCCCCACCAGCGGCACCGGCGAGCTGGCCGGCATCACCGGCACGGGCGGCCTCGCGGTCGACGAGGACGGCACCCACCGCATCTGGTTCGACTACGACCTCGGCTGAGGCCCCTGCGGGGTGACGGGGGCGGCGGGGGTGGTGGGGGTGGTGGCGGCTGACTGACGTCGGCTTTCCCGCCGTCTCGCGCCCTGCGGGCGCACAGCGCTGGCCGCGGATGGGAGGGTGGGGGGCCCGCCCTCTCTGCAGTGTGCGGTCGGTGGGTGGTTGGGGTTCAGGCGCCGGAGCGGGGCTGGTTGTTCGTCCGGCTCGGGTCTCGTTGCCGTCCGCGGGTATAGATGGCCGGTGACCACGCCCACCCTCCGTGGGTGGCGCGCCCGCCGTAACCGGCGTCTGCGGGTGCTTCCCCGACATCGGGCCCTCTTCCGACGGCTATACCGCTGAAAGAGAGCCCGATCTCCGTCCGCGCAAAGATCGGGCTCTGTTCCGCCGGATTTACCGTCGAAAGCGGGCCCGATCTTCCGCCGACCGCCCGGGCAGCACCCCGAAATACCCGCAGACGCAGGTAACGGCGGGCGCGCCCACCCCCGGCAGTAGGCGTGGCAACCGGCCATCTATACCCGCGGACGGCAACGAGACCCAGGCCCCCGGAAAGGCAACCCGCTCCGGCGCCTGAACCCCCGCCACCCACCGGGCCGCACACTGCCGACAAGGGCCGCCCCCACCCTCCCATCCGCAGCCAGCCGCTTTGCGCCCGAAGGGCGCGAGACGGCGGGACAGCCGACGTCAGCCCTACGAGGAGGTGCCGCACTCCGTCGCGTGCCGGTGGACGCGCTCGGCCGAGTAGAGGTGGCTGTCACGGAACTGCTCCGCGCCCAGCGTGCGACCGACCATGATGACCGCCGTGCGGACCACACCGGCCGCCTTCACCTGCTCGGCGATGTCCGCGAGCGTCCCGCGCAGCACCAGCTCGTCGGGGCGCGAGGCCATCGCGACGACGGCCGCCGGGCAGTCGGCCCCGTAGTGCGGGGTGAGTTCGGCCACCACGCGGTCGACGTAGCGGGCCGCCAGGTGCAGCACCATCAGCGCGCCGCTGCGGCCCAGCGTCGCCAGGTCCTCCCCCTCCGGCATGGGCGTGGCCTGCTGCGCGATCCGGGTGAGGATGACGGTCTGGCCGACGGTCGGCACCGTCAGCTCCCGCTTCAGGGCGGCGGCGGCCGCCGCGAACGCCGGGACGCCGGGGACGACGTCGTACGGGACGCCGGCCGCGTCGAGGCGGCGCATCTGCTCGGCGACGGCGCTGAAGACGGACGGGTCGCCCGAGTGCAGCCGGGCCACGTCGTGGCCCTCCTCGTGGGCGCGGACCAGTTCCTCGGTGATCCGGTCGAGCGTGAGCTGCGCCGTGTCCACGAGCCGGGCGTCCGGCGGGCACTCGGCGAGCAGTTCGCGGGGCACGAGGCTCCCCGCGTACAGGCACACCTTGCTGGCCGCCAGGATCCGCAGGCCGCGCAGGGTGATCAGGTCGGCGGCGCCGGGTCCGGCACCGATGAAGTGGACGGTCATGGCTGCCCTCCGGTGGGTTTGACGGCGGACCACTGGGTGACGGGCATGGCCTGGCGCCAGCCCGTGAAGCCGCCCACCGGGACGGCGTGCGTGACGGCGAGCCGGACGAGTTCGCCCCCGTGCCGCGCGTACCACCGGGCGAGCAGGGCCTCGGACTCCAGCGTGACGGTGTTGGCGACCAGCCGCCCGCCCGGCCGCAGGGCCCCCCAGCAGGCCTCCAGGAGGCCGGGCGCGGTGAGCCCGCCGCCGACGAACACGGCGTCGGGGACGGGCAGTCCGTCCAGCGCGGCCGGGGCGGCGCCGGTCACCACGCGCAGCGCGGGGACGCCGAGCGCGGTCGCATTACGCGTGATGCGCTCCGCGCGCACAGGGTCGCGCTCCACGGTGACGGCGCGGCAGGTCCGGTGCGCCCGCATCCACTCGACGGCGATCGAGCCGGAGCCGCCGCCCACGTCCCACAGCAGTTCGCCGGGCGCGGGCGCGAGGGCGGCCAGCGTCGCGGCCCGTACGTGGCGCTTGGTGAGCTGCCCGTCGTGCTCGTACGCGGTGTCGGGCAGCCCGGGGACCAGGCCCAGCCGCGGCGCGCCGGGGTCCGCGGCGCACTCGACGGCGACGACGTTCAGCGCATCGCCGGGCGCGTGCGGCCAGTCGCCGGCCGTGCCGTCCAGGATCCGTTCGCGGGCCGAGCCCAGTTGCTCCAGCACGCGCAACCGGCTGGCGCCGAAGCCCCGTTCGCGCAGCAGCCCGGCCACGGCGGCCGGGCTCCCGGCGTCCCGGCTCAGCACCAGCACCCGGCGCCCGTCGTGCAGCGCGCCCGCCAGCGCGGGCAGCGGCCGCCCGACCAGGCTGACCACGTCGGTGTCCTCCACCGCCCAGCCCAGCCGCGCGCAGGCGTACGACACCGACGAGGGGTGCGGGAGCACTCGCAGCCGGTCCGCGCCCAGTACCTCGGTGAGCGTCCGCCCGATGCCGTGGAACATGGGGTCACCGCTGGCCAGCACCGCGATCCGCCGCCCGGCGTGGGCGGCGAGCAGCCCCGGCACGGCGGGCCGCAGCGGTGACGGCCAGGCGACCCGCTCGGCGGTGACCTCCGGGGGCAGCAGTTCCAGTTGGCGCGGGCCGCCGATGACGACCCCGGCCCCGGTGAGCGCCTCCCGCGACACGGCGGGCAGCCCGGCCCAGCCCTCGGCGCCGATCCCGACGACGGCCACGGGGGCGGACGCGTCGTCGTCCATCACGGTCACCTCGGCAGTCGGCGGGAACGGGCGGGCACCGCACTCTACGTGAAGTCCCAGGTGAGCCCGGGGCCCGGGGCCCGGTGGCCGAGGTGGTTCCGCCTCCGTGAGGGGCCGGCCGTGCGCGGGTGGGGTGGCGCGCCCGCGGCGGGCGGTCCCGTGTCAGTCGTCGCCGCGGGCCGCGTCCGCGTCGGCCGCTGCGGCGGCGCTTTCCGCGTCGTCGACGATGCGGGCGAAGTCGGCGGGGGCCGAGGGGGCCGGGGCGGTGGCGGGGGCGGACGGGGCCGAGGTGGGGGCGGCGGACGGGCCGCAGGCGGTCAGCAGTGCCGCGCAGGCCGCCGCGGCGGCGGCGAGTGCCGCGAGGCGGCGGGTCACGAGGCGGCGCCGTTGTCGTGGGAGGCGCACCAGCTGCGGACCCGGGCCAGGTCGGTGCGGCGCTTGTCCAGGGTCGACGGCAGGGACTTGCGGAAGGTCAGCCGGTCGTCCAGGTACGTCGCGATCTCGTCGTGCCCGGCGGCCCTGGCGTTGGCGACCCGCTTCTCCAGCCGCTCGATCGAACCGCGGCGCGTGGCCGGCCCGTTCAGCCGCTTCAGTGCCCGGTCGATGCGGGCGTCGATCTTTCCGGCGCGCTTGCACAGGCCCTTGGCGCCGTCCCCGGTGGGGGCGGCGGCCGGGGTGCGGCCGGCGCCGGCGTCGGCGGTGGCGGGGCCGGCGAGGCCCAGCAGGGTGACGACGGTGGCCAGGGCCACGGCGGTGGTGCGGTGTCGCATGACGTCCTCCTTCGGTCGGGAGCGAGCGCGGAGCGCCTTCGCGACGGACGTTAGGGAGCGTCCTTGTGGAAACCCTGTGGTTCGCCGGCCCGCCCGGAGAGCCAGTCGCGGCGCGGCAGTTGGAGCGGCAGGGTCGGCGGGTCGCCGTCGCGGACGGAGCCGAGCGGCAGCCGCACCTCGAAGCGGGTGCCCGGCGCGCCGTCGGGGCGGTCCAGTACGGCGACCGTGCCCCGGTGCAGCGCGATCTGCTGGGCGACCAGGGTCAGTCCGAGCCCGGAGCCGGGGCTGTCGGGACGCCGGTGGAAGCGGGCGAAGACCGCGGCCCGCGCCTCGGGCGGGATGCCGGGCCCGTGGTCGTCGACGGTGAGGACGACGACCGGGGCGCGCTCGTCGTGCCCGCGCCGCAGGGTCACCTCGATGTGGGGCCGGCCGCCCGGAGCGAGTCCGTGGACGGTCGCGTTGGCCAGCAGGTTGTCCGTCATGGACCGCAGCCCCTGCTCCCAGCCGTGGACGAGGAGCCCGGGCGCCGCCGTCACCTCGACCCGTGCCTCGGGGTGGCGGCGCCGCAGGTCGGCGGCGGAGGCGTCGACGAGTTCGGCCGCGTCGACGGGGCCGAAGGCGTCCTCCTCGACGAGGTCGCCCTGGGCGAGGGCACGCAGCATGACCAGCAGCCCCAGCACGCGGGCGTGTTCGGCGCGCAGGTCGTCCACGACCTCGTGGCGTTCGGTGTCCGGCAGGCCGGGGTGGGCGGCGAGGATGTCGAGGTTCGTGCCCATGCTCATCAGCGGGTTGCGCAGTTCGTGCGAGGCGACCGCGGCGAACGAGCGGGCGGTGGCGAGCGCCTCACCGGTCCTGGCGGCCTGCTCGTCGTAGCGGGCGAGCACGGTCCGCAGGGTGTGCGCGAGGTCGTCGACCTCGGTGATCCGGGCGGGGGTGTGCTCCAGCCGTACGGCGCTGACGCGCGGGTCGAGGCCGCTCGCGCGCTGCTGGAGCCGGCGCAGCGGACGGACGGCGCGGCCCGCCGCGGCCCAGGCCAGCAGTCCGGACACCGGGGCGGCCAGCAGCGCCACCGTCACCACACGGCGGCGCACCTGCTGCAGCTGGGTCCGCGTGGCCGCGTCCGGCGAGAACAGCCACAGGGTGCCCCGGACGCCCTTGCGGCCGCCGTTCACCGGCACGGACAGCACGCGCCAGCGGGTGCCGCCGGCCAGGACCGTGACCGGCGAGGGCGCACGGGCGGGCAGCGCGGCGGACGCGTCCGGCTGGGGGCCGCCCGACACCGTGCCCTCGGGGCCGGTCAGCCGGATGCCCACGTCGAGCGCGGAGCTGAACAGCCGGCGCGTACGCGCCTGTTCGGCCGCCGGACGGTCCGCGGCGGTGGCCCGCAGCAGGGCCTTGGCGTCCGCGGCGACGGCCGTGGCGCGCTCCCGCAGGTGGGCGTCCTGCTGGGCGTGCAGGTCGGCGGCGACCAGCCGGATCAGCAGCGCACCGGAGGCGAGGACGAGCAGCGGGACGACCACACCCACGGCGAGGGCGACCCGCGTGGACAGCCTCACGAGAGGTCGTCCCGGTCGTCGCGCTCGTCCCGGTCGTCGCGCAGGACGAAGCCGACGCCGCGCACCGTGTGCAGGATCCGCGGCCGGCCGCCCGCCTCCATCTTGCGCCGCAGATAGCTGACGAAGGTGTCCACGGCGTCCGTGCGCACGTCGAAGTCGTAGCCCCAGACCCGGTCCAGCAGCTGGTCGCGGGTGAGCACGAGCCCGGCGTTGCGGGCGAGGACCTCCAGCAGCTCGAACTCCCGCCGGGTCAGCGCCAGCGGCTCGCCGTCCAGCCGGGCCTCCCGCGCCGCGGGGTCGACCAGCAGCCCCCCGGCGCGCACCCGCCCGCCCGTGGCGGGGGGACGCCGGCGCAGCAGCGCCCGCAGCCGCAGGACCAGTTCCTGCAGCGCGAACGGCTTGACCAGGTAGTCGTCGGCGCCCGCCTGGAGGCCGGCGACGCGGTCGGCCGCCTCGTCCAGCGCGGAGAGCATCAGGACGGGGACGTCGTCGTCCTGCTCGCGCAGCGTGCGGCACACCTCGATCCCGCTGAGGTCGGGCATGGAGATGTCCAGGACCACCACGTCCGGCGCCGCCTCGCGTACGGCGGCGAGCGCGGCCCGGCCGCCGTCGGCCAGGCTCACCGAGAAGCCGTCCAGGCGCAGCCCCCGTTGCAGGGACCTGCGTATCGCCGCGTCGTCGTCGGCGACCAGGACCCGGCCGCCGGTGTGCGCATCGGTTCTCACGGCGGTGATGGTAGGCGCAGCGCCCGGGCGGCGAAGCACCCCGGGCGGCGAAGCACCCCGGCGCTCCGCCGCGGGTCAGATGTCCAGCCGGTACGGCAGGAGGCACACGACGGCGTCGGTGCGGGAGCGCAGGATCGTGGCGAGGAGGATGCCGCGCTGGTTCTGCAGGATGCGGTAACGCGCGTGCCGCGGCTGGACCTCGGGGATGAGGACGGCGATCTGCCGCCCGTCCTGCGACATGCGGCGGACGTAGGAGAGGATCGGCAGCACCAGGGAGCGGTGCGGGCTCTCGATGACGTCGAGGCGGACACCGGGCTGCCAGCGCGCCCACGTGTCGAGCAGTTCGCGCGCCTTCGCCTGGTCGGGTTCGACGGTGACCGCGACGACCTCGTCGCCCAGGGAGATGGCCGCGGTCAGCGCGTGCCGGGCGAGCCGGCTGACCCCGCCGAGGGGGACGATGACCAGGCTGTCGGTGCGCCGCGGTCGCTCGGGGACGGTGCCGAGGGCGAGTTCCCTGCCGACCTCCGCGTAGTAGTGCTCGATGCGGGCGAAGAGCAGCATCAGCAGCGGCACCACCACGACGACCATCCACGCGCCCTCGGTGAACTTGGTGGTCACCAGGATCACCCCGGCCAGCGCGGTCAGCACGGCGCCCACCCCGTTGACCACCACCCGCGGCACCCAGCCGCGCGGGCGCGCCCCCCTCCAGTGCCGTACGAGCCCGGTCTGGCTGATGGTGAAGCCGGTGAACACACCGATGGCGTAGAGCGGGATGAGCCGTTGCGTCTGCGCGTCGACGGCGATGAGCAGCACCGCCGCCACGACCGCGAGGGCGACGACGCCGTAGCGGTAGACGGGCCGCTCGGCGCGCAGCCCGAAGACGTGGGGCAGCCGGTTGTCGCGGGCGAGCAGGCTCATCAGGACGGGCAGGCCGCCGAAGCTGGTGTTGGCGGCCAGCCCGAGGACGAGGGTGACCAGCAGGTTGCTGACGTAGTACGGCCACCCGGTGCCGAAGGAGCCCGCGGTCAGCTGGGCCAGCAGGGTCACCCCGCCGCGCGGGGCGACCTCGTCCCGGCGGATGAGGAACGCGAGGCCGATCAGCATCAGCCCCAGCAGTGCGCCGAGCATCAGCTCCGTGCGCTGGGCGCGGCGCACCTTGGGCGGCCGGAAGGAGGGCACGGAGTTCGCGATGGCCTCCACCCCGGTCAGCGCGGAGCAGCCGGAGGAGAAGGCCTTCAGCACCAGCAGCACGCTCAGTGCCTCCGTCGCGTGGACGGGCTGCGGGCTGCCGACGACCGCCGCGGGGTGGGCGCGCAGCAGGCCGGCGACGACGATCCCGCCGATGCACAGCACGAACAGCGCCGCGGGCAGCATCAGCACCCGCGCGCTGTCGGCGACGCCGCGCAGGTTCACCAGGGTGAGCAGGGCGAGCCCGCCGAGGCAGATCTCCAGCAGGTAGGGGGTGAGCGAGGGGAACGCTGAGGCGAGGCTCGCGGCGCCGGCGGCCAGGCTGACGGCGACGGTGAGCACGTAGTCGACGACCAGGCTGGCCGCCGCCAGCAGGCTCACCCGCGCCCCGAGGTCCTTCTTGGCCACCGCGTAGGAGCCCCCACCGTCCGGGTGCACCGCGATGACCTGCCCGTACGAGATGACCAGCACGACCAGCAGCCCCGCGATGACCAGCATGACGGGCAGCGTCACGGTCAGCGCCGCGGTCCCGGCGGCGATCAGCACGAGGACGATGGCCTCGGGGCCGTACGCCACCGAACTGAGGGCGTCCAGCGACAGCGCGGCGAGCCCCTGCACGCTGGTGAGCAGGGAGCGGTCGCCCTCGCCGTGCCGCAGCGGCACCCGCGGCCGCACCTGGCGGCGGGCCAGCCCGAAGGTCATCGCCGGCCCGTCGGCTGCGCGTCGCTCATGGCTGTTCTCCTCCGCCGGCGGGACCTCCCGTCAGCCTCCGGCGGGGGCCTGCCCGGCGCAGCGCGGGGTGGCCGATCGGGTGAGCGCTCAGTCGGGCCGGGCCAGGAACTCCACGACGGCGAGGACGAGGACGACGGCGAGGGCCAGCCCGAGGACCACCCAGCCGGTCGGGTAGGACCAGAAGGCGAGCGCGAGGGCGGCGGCCGCGACGACGACCCAGGCGACCGGCAGTTTGTGGCGGACGAGCCAGGGCCCGACGGGACCGGTCCGCATCCCCACCCGGTGCGCCGCGTCGCCCGCGCCGCCCAGCACGGACTCCCACACCCCCCGGGTCCGGCGGGCGTACCGCCCGGGCCCGCTCAGCCAGGCGCCCAGCGCGACGACGACGCCGAGCACGAACACCGCGCGGACGGTCTGGCGCAGGAAGCGGATGAGGGCGTCGTAGACCGTCCCGGCCGCCCGCTGGTCGACGTCGGCGGGCAGCGCGTCGAGGTAGATCGCCCGGAAGACGGTCAGGGCCGCGCCGAGCACGAGGGCCGCGGCGGCGAAGCCGAGCGCGGCGGCGACCAGCGCGCGGCGCCGGCGGACGGCGAGCAGCACGCCCGCGGCGGCGAGGACGACGGTGACGACCGGCAGCCAGAGGCCGGCGAGCTGCAGCAGCCGGAAGGCGGTCCTGATCTTGCCGACCTTCTCGGAGCGCACGACGGTGAAGTCGGTGTGGACCTCGGGGATCTTGGCGGCGATGGTCAGGCCCGCCTCGACCAGCCGCTGCTTGACCTGGTCGATGACGGGGGCGAGGTCGATCGCCACGGTGTCGTCGGTCAGCTTGACCGCACCGCCCCCCTGGCCGGTCAGCGCCTTGTCCAGCGAGTCGTGGATCCGGCGGTTGGCGTCGGTCCAGACCGTTTCGAAGGCCTCGCTGCGCACGACCTTCTCCGCCGTCGAGTGCACCAGGCTCTCGATGCCGCTGGTCAGCGGGCCGGAAATCCGGCTGAGCAGCTGGTCCAGGCGGGGGCGGTCCTGCGGGGCGACCTCGTCCAGGAGGCTCTTCACGTCGATCCGCTGCATCACGGCGGACGTGATCCGGTTGGCGGCGGCGTCCTGCACGGCGGGGTCGCTCGCCAGGGGCGCGACGGTGGCGACGTAGCGGTCGGTGTCGCCGACCTCGGAGTCCACCCAGACGGCCAGCGCGCTCAGCGGTACGAACACGCAGGCCACGACGATGAACAGGGCCGAGAAGAAGGCCCGCACGGGGCGTCGCCGGTGAGGCGGCGGGGCCTGCGCTCCGGCGCCCGCGGGAACGGTCTCCCGCGCCTCCAGTGCCGACAGCCGGGCGCGCAGTTCGGCGAGATCGTCACGCCCCTCGGGCGTTGCACCCGCCATGCCACCGCCGCCTCTCCTTCACCACGCGACACGGCAATTTAATACGTATGGTGATTGATGTGCCATTTGAGGCGCATGAGTCCGTGGAGGTAGGAATGACGAGGCCGTACCGGGGCCGCGCGGTGTGCGCGGCGGTCGTGCTGTCCGCCACCGCGCTGGCCGCGAGTGCCTGTTCCGACACCGAGAGCACCCCCGGCGAGAAGGCGTCCAAGGCCGCTTCCGCCGCGTCCTCGCTGGTGTCCGAGGGCGCGGAGGCCGTCGCCTCGGCGACCGCCGCCGCGCAGTCCCAGCTGGCGAAGATCAAGAACGGCGTCAACGCGAAGGACGACGTCAGGCTCGACCCCGTGACCGTGGAGGGCGGCAAGGCCACCACCACGGTCACGGCCACCAACAGCGGCGACAAACAGGCCACGTACACCGTCGAGGTGACCTTCCGCGACACCAGCGGAAACCTCCTCGACGCCGCCGTGGTCAACGTCGCCGACGTGGCACCGCAGAAGTCGGGCGAGGCCACGGTACGCAGCAACCGCGACCTGACGGGCACGGTCGAGGCCCAGGTGGAACGGGCGCTGCGGCACTGAAGCACCATCACGCGAGGAGGCAGCCATGGCAGCCACCGGCACCACACCCAGGACCGGGAACCACCGCGACGGGTGGGCACGCGGCGGCGTCACCTTCGCCGGCGTCCTGCTGCTCGTCGACGGCGTCCTGGCCATCTTCCAGGGCATCTCGGGGATCGCAGCGGACAACGTGTACGCGCAGATCGGCAACTACATCTACAAGTTCAACCTGACCGCGTGGGGCTGGATCCACCTCGTCCTCGGCGTGCTCCTGGTGGTCACGGGCACCGCACTCCTCAGCGGCGCCGCGCTCTGGTCACGCATCACGGGCATCGTCCTGGCCGGCCTGGGCATCATCGTGAACTTCCTCTACCTGCCCTACCTGCCGTTCTGGTCGATCATCCTCATCGCGCTCGACATCTTCGTCATCTGGGCGCTCGCGCACTACAGGCCGGACCGCTCGCCCGCCGCCTGACCGCCGCCCGCCCGGCCCTCCCCCGGCGGACCGGGCGCTGCGGGACCGGCCCCGGCCCCCGGCTGGTCGCCGTGGAACACCGCGCCCACGGTGAGGCACACGGTCGCCACGACGCACAGCGCGATCAGCCCGGACAGCAGGGTGAACACCGAGCCCAGCGAGCCGTACGCCTGCAGGCTGCGGTTGAGCGCCGTCGGCACGTACAGCGGAGCGGCGAAGACCGCCGCCTCCAGGAACAGCGCCGTGAGCAGCGCCCCCGGCAGCAGCGGCCGCCAGCCGATCCGGCCGCCCAGCAGCAGGTGCTGGGTCCACCACCAGATCCCCACCGCGCTCACCAGGGCCAGCGGGACGCCGAGCCAGCGGCCGGCGCCGAAGCCCAGCCGCAGCGGCCCCTGGACGGCCAGGTAGAGCAGCGCCGCGCACACCCAGGCGAACCAGCGCCAGGCCGCGATCCGCGCCGCCGACTTCGGCATGTGCCAGGCGCGTTCGCACACCCGCTGCATCGCCCGGCTGCAGGCCGTCGCCGACAGCAGGGCCATCAGGGTGCCGACCACCCCCACCGTCTGGCGCAGGCTCCCGGGGTCGGACTCGTAGACCGAGCGCAGCTGTTCACGGGAGGGGCCGGAGAGCCCCATCACCCGCACCAGCGAGTCGAACAGTTCCTGGCGCACGCTCTCCGGCGCGAAGGACGAGATGACGAACAGCAGCGGCACGGCGGTCAGGAAGGCCTGGGCGGCCAACCGGGTGGCCGCGTCCAGCACGTTGACGCTCAGCAGCCGGGCGGCGAGCCGGGTGATGATCGGGAACCGCCGCTCCGCCTCCGCCCGCAGGGCGCGCGCCCGCACCGGCAGGTCCGCGAACCGCACACGGAGCCCCTCCGGGATCGAGACCCGTGGCCGCCCTTTCACAGTCCGACTATTTTTCAGCCCGCCGGGGCCCGCAACCGCTGGCCTGCGGCAAGGACCGGGGTGCCGGCGGCGCCCGCCGCGGGTTGCCGGCGGGCGGCGACTTCCCGGTGGTGCGGAGGCCGGTGCGGGCGAAGCCCGCGAGGCTCTTGGAGGTGCGGCGCCCGGCCCACGGGACCGTCCGGGGTGCGGGTTCAGGCGCGCTTCGCGTGCCACTGGGCGACGACGGCGTCGACGTCGTACGGGACGAGGCCGAGCGGGGGGCCGTCCATCGGTGTGCGGATGCCCTTGCGGATGGTCTCGTTGACCTCTGCGACGATGCGGCGCACCTCGCGTTCGGAGGGGGCGCGGGAGGCCGCGTCCATCGCGTCCTCCACCTCCTTGCGCAGCCGCAGGCTCGCCGGGAGGTGGGACAGCCCCTCGCGGGCCATCTTCTCCCTGATCCACCACAGCTCGTCGTAGGGCCGGTCCAGGGAGGCCAGCGGCTTCCCCGCCCCGGGCAGGTTGTCGAAGGCGCCGCGCTCCGTCGCCTCCCGGATCTGCTTGTCGACCCAGGACTCGAAGGGGACGCCCGGTGGCTTGCGCTCCGTCATGCCCTCGATTCTCCCCCCGGCCGCGCCGACGGGGGAGGGGAGGGGACGAGGGGAGGGCGGAGCGGGCCGGCCGGCGCCGACCCGCACGCCCTGCGGGTCGGCAGCCGGTCCGGGACCGGTCAGCCCGTGATGGAGTACGAGTGGGCGCCCGTGCCCGCCAGCGCTCCGCCCGCGACGATCAGGTACTCGTCCCGGATCGGCCTGCCGTCCAGCCAGCACTCGAGGATCTCGCGGGTCCCCGCCGCGTACCGGGCCTGGGCCGACAGCGAGGAACCGGAGATGTGCGGCGTCATGCCGTGGTGCGGCATGGTGCGCCAGGGGTGGTCGGCGGGGGCCGGCTGCGGGTACCAGACGTCGCCCGCGTAGCCCGCCAGCCGTCCGTCCCGCAGGGCCCGGCCCACGGCGTCCTGGTCGACGATCAGCGCCCGCGCGGTGTTGATGAGGTAGGCGCCGCGCTTCATGGTGTCGATCAGCTTGTCGTCGAAGAGACCCTCGGTCTCCGGGTGGAGCGGCGCGTTGACGGTCACGACGTCGCAGTGCGGGACCATGTCGGCGGCGCTCTCGTGCCAGGTCAGCCCGAGCTCCTGCTCGACGGCCTCCGGCAGCCGGTGCCGGTCGGTATAGTGCAGCTTCACGTCGAAGGGCGCCAGGCGGCGCAGGACCGCCAGGCCGATGCGGCCCGCGGCGACCGTGCCGACGTGCATGCCCTCCAGGTCGTACGACCGGGCCACGCAGTCCGCGATGTTCCAGCCGCCGTCCAGGACGACCCGGTGCGAGGGCAGGTAGTTGCGCACCAGCGACAGGGTCATCATCACCACGTGCTCGGCGACGCTGATGCTGTTGCAGTAGGTGACCTCGGCGACGGTGATGCCACGGGCGACGGCCGCGTCCAGGTCGACGTGGTCCGAGCCGATGCCCGCCGTGACGGCCAGCTTCAGGTTCTTGGCGGCGGCGATGCGCTCGGGCGTCAGGTAGGCCGGCCAGAAGGGCTGGGAGATGACCACGTCGGCGTCGGCCAGCTCACGGTCGAAGACCGATCCGTCGCCGTCCTTGTCCGAGGTGACGACCAGGCTGTGGCCGCGCTCCTCCAGGAAGCGGCGCAGGCCCAGTTCGCCCGAGACGCTGCCGAGGAGGGCGCCGGGGGTGAAGTCGGTCGCCTGCGGCGTGGGGGTGGTCTGGCCGCCGGGGTACTGGTCGATGCGCGGCAGGTCGTCGCGGGCGTACGTGGTCGGGTAACCGTCGGCCGGGTCGTCGTACAGGACGCACAGCACCTTTGCCATGACTGCGGCTCCTCATCCGTGAAGTGGACGCTGCGGAAGGTCACTTCACGTTCGCGGCCAGGCCACCCGGGGGTCAAAGCGAACGTCGCTATGGCGGGATAGCCCGCTCCTATCACCGCACCCCGGGCCGCTCACCGGCCCGGGTACGCGTCCACCAGGGCCACCAGGGCGTCGAGGGCGTCACGACGGCAGGGGTCGGCGCCGCGCCCCCGGGTCACTCCCCGGCGGGCGTCCAGCCCTGGGCGCGCAGCACCGCCGCGACGTCCGGGGCCCGGTAGTGCTCGCCCTTGAGGACCTTGCCGTCGGCCCGCAGGGCCGGCCGGCCGTCGGGGCCGAGCTTGCTCATGTTGGCGCGGTGGATCTCCGCGATGACCTCGTCGAGGTCGATGCCGTGCACCAGCGCGGTGCCGTACGCGACGTAGACCACGTCGGCCAGTTCGTGCGCGAGGTGGTCCAGCGGCCCGGCCTCGGAGGCCTCGGCGACCTCCGCCACCTCCTCGGCCAGCAGGTCCTGGCGGTGCGCCGCGTACGCGGGCGGGATCTCGGTCGGGCGGGGACGGACGTCGAGGCCGAAGACGGTGTGGAACTCACGGACCAGGCCGGCGGGGGAGGGTCGCATTCCGCCGATCGTAGTGCCCGCTCAGAGGCCCCCGTCGCTCCCCGCCGCCGGGCCGCCGCCGTACCCGCCGTCCACGCGGATGCCGGTGATGCCGCTGATGTGCCGGGCCCCGCAACGGTCCTGGGGCAGCACCAGTTGCGGGCCCTGGACGTCCAGCGGGGTACCGTCGATGCGGGTGGCCAGCAGCACGCGGGCCTGCCCGAAGTCCGGGTCGATCTCGGCCCAGGACAGCAGTGCGTGGTGGCCGTCCGCCCCGGTCACGGCGATGAGGAAGCGCAACCGGTCCTTGCGGCGGCCGGGGTCGAAGCCGGGACCGGCCGAGCAGAGCACCTCGTGGAGCAACGGGCCCTCGAACCGGTGGTGCTGCACACCGCTGGTCTGGCACTCGAAGCTCACGCGGGCCGTGTGCTGGGGCCAGGCGAGCAGGTCCGGCACGGTGAGCGGGGCGGGGCGGGCCAGGTCGCCGCTCAGGGTGAACCCGGCGAGCTCCGGCGGCGGCACGGTAACGGACACGGTCACGGGCTTCCACCTCCCCCGGTGACCGTACCCGCGCCCGGCCGTCGTGGAAACGCACATGCGACCCCCGAAGCTCAGCGATCCGGCTCATGCAATCCGACAAGGGGCTTCCAGCTCGCATCTGCGTCACTATGATCGAGTCATGCACACCTACCGGATCGGCGAGGCGGCCGCATTGATGGGCGTGAGTGCGGACACCCTCAGACGCTGGGTCGACAGCGGGCGGCTGCGGGCGGAACGCGACGAGCAGGGCCGGCGCATCATCGAGGGCCCCCACCTGGCCGCGTTCGCCCGGGAGTTCAACCGCACCGAACGCGAGCACACCGGCTCCTCGGCCCGCAACCGCTTCTCGGGCATCGTCACCGAGGTGATCCTCGGCGACGTGTCCGCGCAGGTCGAGATCCAGGCCGGCCCGTTCCGCGTGGTGTCCATGATCAGCCGGGAGTCGGCCGAGGAGCTGAAGCTCGAGCCCGGCGTACCGGCGGTCGCCGTCATCAAGTCGACCAACGTGGTCGTCGAGAGACCGTAGAGACCGAGACTCGGAGGAGCAGCCCTGTGATGACCCGTCCCACGCACCGCCGGACCCTTCAGC
>NZ_JBEXYN010000041.1:0-70170 GCF_040630935.1 Streptomyces sp. NPDC005722 | reverse complement strand
GCGCACTTGATGCTGCTGGACGACGTGGAGGGCGCCTTGCTGCTGTCGCCGCCGGCGTTGGTGTTGTCGTCCGAACCGCACGCAGTGAGCATGAGGGCACCGGAGACCGCGATCGCGCCGACGGCCAGGGCGCGGAGCCCGCTCTTACGCTGAAGCTGAAGCTTCACCTTTGGTGATTCCTTCCTGAAGCCCGCCGGTGGACGGCGAAGCAGAGGTATGGATTTCTGCATCCATCCGGCGGCTCCTCGCTCACCGGTAAGGCCGAAATTAGACAGATCAGGTGAAGTGGTCGAAGGCCGATGGTAAATGCGGGGTGAACCTCGTATATCAGTGCGGTGCTGTAGCCCATACCGAGTGGCGTACGTCTCAGCGAGGCTGGGTCGCATGCCCGTTCCGCGGAGGAACGCGTCGAGCGCGACGCGGTCCCGCTCGTGGGTGAGCCGGTTGCGCGTGGCGGTCGACGGTGAAGGGGACATGCTCAGCTGCGCCCCGGCCTACAGGCCGGCGTTCCAGGGTCCTGCGTGGGGGACAAGGCTGCGCCACGGGGCGGCAGTAAGTGATCAGCCATGCGAAGAGTGCCCCCGGCCGGCTAAAAACGTCCACCACACCGGCCGGAGGCACTCCTCAGGTGAGCGAGCAATGGGGATCCTACCTGCGACTGCTGGTATCGGGTAACAAAAGGGTCTCGGCCCGCAGGCGGGCGGGTTAACAGCTGGGCGAACGGGCCGGTCCGCGTGCTGTCGGCGCAGCTCACGCCGTGGAACGCTGAGAACGAGCCCGACAACGACGGCCTGCCGGGATCCCGCTCGGGCCGGCGGACATTACGCGGGCCGTGCCCAGTTGAGGCAGTGCGGGACCTTCGCCTCCGCTGCCGCCGGAGTCGCGCGACCGCACCGTGCGCGGCGGTCGGTCTAGAGTGCGTTCGGTAGTCGGCTCCACGATCTTTGGAGGGTTCGCTCGTCATGTCGGCTGAGGTCCACGAGTTCCAGGTGGAAGCCCGTCAGTTGTTGCAGCTGATGATCCATTCGATCTACTCGAACAAGGATGTGTTCCTCCGGGAGCTGATCTCCAACGCCTCCGACGCGCTGGACAAGCTGCGCCTGGAGGCGCTGCGCAACGACGCGCTCGGGGCGGACGTGTCCGATCTGCACATCGCTCTGGAGGCGGACACCCAGGCGCGCACGCTGACGGTGCGGGACAACGGCGTCGGCATGTCGCGTGAGGAGGTCGTCGCACTCATCGGCACGATCGCCAGTTCCGGGACGGCGAGGCTGCTGCAGGAGCTGAAGGACACCAAGGACGCGGACGCGGCGGCCGGCCTGATCGGCCAGTTCGGCGTCGGATTCTACTCCGCGTTCATGGTCGCCGACGAGGTCACCGTGGTGACCCGGCGGGCCGGCGAGAGCCACGGCACCCGCTGGACCTCGCGCGGCGAGGGCACGTACTCGGTCGAGGGCGTCGACCAGGCGCCCCAGGGCACGGCGGTGACGCTTCACCTCAAGCCCGTCGACGCCGAGGACCGGCTGCACGACTACACCGACGGCCGGCAGCTCCGGGAGATCGTCAAGCGGTACTCGGACTTCATCACCTGGCCCATCCGCATGGCCGCGCGCGCCGCGATGCCGGGGGCCGGCACCGACACGGACACCGTCGACGAGGGCGAGGGCGAGGGCGAGGGCACCGGGCAGGCTCCGGCGGCCCTGGAGACGGTGAACTCGATGAAGGCGCTGTGGGCGCGGTCGCGGGAGGAGGTGACGGATGAGGAGTACCACGAGCTGTACAAGCACCTGGCCCACGACTGGCTCGACCCGCTGGAGACCATCCGGCTGCAGGCGGAAGGCACCTTCGAGTACCAGGCCCTGCTGTTCATCCCCTCCCACGCCCCGCACGACCTGTTCTCCCGCGACCACCGGTGCGGCCTGCAGCTGTACGTCAAGCGCGTCCACATCATGGACGACTGCGAAGAGCTCCTGCCGCCGTACCTGCGCTTCGTCAAGGGCGTCGTCGACTCCCAGGACCTCTCGCTGAACGTCTCCCGCGAGATCCTGCAGCAGGACCGCCGGATCCAGATGATCCACCGGCGCCTGACCAAGAAGGTCCTCACCACCATCAAGGACCTCATGACCAGTGCTCCCGACCGCTACGCCACCGTCTGGCGGGAGTTCGGCCCCGCCCTGAAGGAAGGCCTGCTGGACGACGGCGGCAACCGCGACACCCTGCTGGGCCTGTCGTCCTTCGCCTCCACGCACGACGCGGACGGGCTGACGACGCTGGCGCAGTACGTGGAGCGGATGAAGGACGGGCAGGAGGAGATCTACTACCTGACCGGCGACTCCCGGGAGGCCATCGAGAATTCCCCGCACATGGAGGCCTTCCGCGCGAAGGGGATCGAGGTGCTGCTGCTGACCGACCCCGTCGACGAGGTCTGGGTCACCACCGTGCCGGAGTTCGACGGCAAGCAGCTGCGGTCGGTGGCCAAGGGCACGGTCGACCTGGAGGACGGTGAGCAGGACGCCGGGACCGGTGGCGAGCGCGAGAGCCGGCAGAAGGAGTACACGAACCTGCTGGCGTGGATGACCGAGGTGCTCGCCGCCGACGTGAAGGAGGTCCGGCTGTCCGCCCGCCTGACGGTCTCGCCGGCCTGTCTCGTCTCCGACACCCACGACATCACGCCGGCCCTGGAGAACCTGTACCGGGCCATGGGTCAGGACGTCCCGCACACCAAGCGCATCCTGGAGCTCAACCCCGGTCACGCGCTCGTCGGCAGCCTCAACAAGGCCCACACCGAACGCGGCGACGACGCCGGTGCCGGCCTCGCGGGAATCGCCGAGCTTCTCTACGGCATGGCCCTGATCGCCGAGGGCGGGGCGCTGAAGGACCCGGCGCGTTTCGCCAAGCTGATGGCGGACCACCTCGCCGTCTGATCCAGCCCGAGCTGGTCGGTGGGCCGCGGCCCGCCCGCGACGACGCGCCGCGGCCCACCGGAACCACGGCACGCGCCTGCCGTCTCGAGGCCCGGGACCACGGCGCGGACGCCTCCCGGTCCGACGGGCCGCCGGTCGTCAGATCCCGCAGGTGGGTGCGGACCAGTACGGCGACGGGTCGAGGGCCACGTGGGCGTGGTCGTTGTGGTCGGGGTAGCCCGGACCGAGGATCTCCGAGAAGCCGTGCACCCGCGCCTGCTTGGCGAGCGTGCACAGGCTCGGCGAGCCGGTCAGGTCGGCGGCGTCGCCGTACAGGTGCCGGCTGGTGGACGCGCCGCCCACGGCGCTGTTGCAGGCGTAGGAGCGGAAGCCGCTGGAGACGGTGATCGCCACGTCACCGAGGGCGTGCCGCATCGCTTCCAGTTTCCACATGGTCTTCAGGGCGTTCGCCTTGGCGGTGGCGGCCGGGACCGCACCGCCGGACCAGTCGGAGTTGCACTTGTTCAGCTCGGAGTAGGCGAAGTGGACCGGAGTGCAGTCCGCGTCCTGGAGCGCGTAGATCTTGCCGAAGGTCTGTGAGCCCGCGACCCCGTCAGCGGTCAGGCCGTACGCGGACTGGAACTTCTTGACCGCGGTGGTGGTCCGCGCGCCGTACACGCCGTCGTACGAGAGCCGCTCGCCCGAGGTCACCCAGCCGGCGACGCGGATCTGCAACTGCGTCACGTCGGCGCCGGAGGAGCCCTGGGAGAGGGGGCGGCTCCAGGTGTAGCACTCGTCGGCGTGCGCGGTGCCCGAGGTGGCGCCCACTCCGACGGTCACGCCCGCCATGACCATGACAATCGTGAGAAGCGTGCGTACCGTGCGTCTGAGCATTCCGGCCTCCCGACCGTCGGACTCGAAAGGTGGGTGACGCCGCCGCGCGAACAGCGGGCGCCCCCAGGGTGGCGCCCTCCGCTACGCGCGTCAACTGCACCGGGGTTACGAGAGGTTGTCGACGACTCTTCACCTCCCGTGCCGGCGGGGTCGGCCCCCGCCCGGGCCGCCGCCCGCCGGCCGACGCGCATGCGCGTCCGACGGTGGCGGCGGTCGCCGGGAAGGAGCCGTGCGCGGTGTCAGCGCGCGAATTTCGCGGCGGCTGCCGGGGTGACGGGGGTGAAGAAGTTGACGAGGTTGCCGTCGGGGTCGCGGAACAGCAGTGACCGGTTGCCCCAGGGCATGGTGGTGGGCCCGGCGACGACGTCGGTGACGAAGCCGGTCAGGTTCTGGTGGACGCGGTCCACGTCGTCGACGAGGAACTCGGTGATCACGCTGTGGTTGTCCGCCGGGCGGGCCGAGCCCGGGGCGAAGAGCGGGACGGTGCGGGTGCCGGCGATGGCGAGGGTGGCGCCCGCGGTCGTGAGTTCGGCGAAGTCCTCGGTGGCCCAGGTCGCCCGCACCCCGGTGGCCCGCTCGTAGAACGCGACGAGGCGAGCGACGTCGCTGGTGATGATGCGGATCGAGACGAAGTCCATGGGAATCTCCTTGGCTGTGCTGGAGGCGTGCACGTCGCAGGCTAGGAGAAATAGAGGACAGAATCGGTCCCGTATTCGCGTTAGGCTGTGAACATGTCCCGCCCCACCGTCCGCGTGCTGACCCTCCTGGAGCTGCTGCAGTCGGGCGGCACCCGAACCGTGGCGGAGCTCGCCGACCGGCTCGGCGTCGAAGGGCGCACGGTGCGGCGGTACGTGGACCAGCTGCTCGACCTGGACGTGCCCGTGGAATCGGTGCGCGGCCGCTACGGCGGGTACCGGCTCGCCCCCGGGTACCGCATGCCTCCGCTCATGCTCAGCGACGACGAAGCGCTGGCCGTGCTGCTCGGCCTGGTCGCCGGCCGCCGGGCAGGGCTGACGACGACGGAGCGCACGGCAGGCGAGACGGCGTCGGCCAAGATCCGCCGGGTGCTGCCCCGGCACATCGCCCACCGGCTCGACACACTCCTGGAAGCCCTCGCCTTCACGGATCAGCCCGGCGAGTTCGACACCCCGGACGCCGAGGTCCTGCTCACCCTCGCCGACGCCGTGCGCCACCGCAGGCCGGTCTCGATCCGGTACACCGACCGCGACGGCCGGCGCAGCGAACGCACGCTGCACGCGTACGGGATCGTCGCCCACGCGGGCCGGTGGTACGTCACGGGCAAGGACGCCCGGATCGAAGAGGACCGGACCCTCCGCCTCGACCGCATCGCGGACGCGCGGGCGCTGCCCGGTTCATTCGAAGTGCCGGAGGGCCCGGATCCGGCACAGCGCGTGCTGTCGGCGTTCGCCACGGCCGAGTACCGCCACGAGGTGACCCTGCGGATCCACGGCACGGTCGGGCAGATCCGCGCCCGCCTTCCCGCCAGTGTCGCGAGCCTGGAGGAGTGCTCACCCGTGGCGGGCGAGGAGCAGGGGGGCGAGCGCTGGCTGCGTGTCGAGCTGCGGGCGGAGCGGCTCGACTGGTTGCCCCCGGTACTCGCCTCACTCGACCGGCCGTTCGTCATCGAACGGCCCGCGGAGCTGCGCGACCTCGTCACCGCGCTCGCCGATCGCCTCACGGCCTACGCCCGTCAGGTCTGACAGCGGCGAACCCATGTGTCCGCCGACTGCGCCGGCTACGCGATCTCCAGGACCACGGCGGGAAGCGCGGCCTCCAGGACGTCCCTGCGTGGCAGGGAGAGGTCGAAGCAGACGGTGTGGACCGCCCCGGGAAACAGGGGGCTGCGGGCCGAACTCCGCCTGCCGGCCACCGTACTTGACCACGAAGGCGGATTCCCCGATCTGTCCGTGACGCAGACCTATCGGAGGGTGGGGGCCCAGGGCTCCTCATCCAGGACATCGATCAGGTCCTTGCCGGTGAGAGGGCCCAGATCACGCGCCGTGCGCGTCGGCGGGTTCCGTCGTACCGGGATCGACGTCGGTGATCCGTAGGGGTCGGATCGCCTCCAGCGACTGCCGCGCCGACCGTAGCCGGCAATCGTTGCCGACGAGCCGTCAGGTGTGGGTGGCGCGGGCACCCGCGAAGTCGCCCGGCTCGGGCGGGCGGTGACGGTGTGTCCGACTGCCGACATCGGTCGGGATGTTGACCGACCACCGTTCGGTTACTAACTTACGGACGTCGCCTCAAGTTGGTTAAAGATTTTCGACTCCAGGGGGTAGGACCTCTCCGCCGGCTTGGCGGCGACCACGGCTCCGCCGCCTGACCGTCCACCGTCCACGCGACGCGGCCAGGACGGAGACGTGCCGAGCAGCGAAACCAACTCCTCACCCACGAGGTACCCATGCGGATTCCTGTACTCGCACTCACCGCGGCGTCGGCCATGGTGGCCGCCCTCGCCCTGCCGACCGGAGCCACGGCCGCCACGGCCACGACCTCGGGCACCGCCGCCGGGACCGACGGCGGCGGCCGCCGCTTCGACCAGCCGTACACCGGGTTCGCGCCCGCGGGCACCGTGCTGCGGCCGTCATCCCCGCGAGCCGCCGGGCTCGCCCCGGAGCCGATCGCCGCCTTCGAGGAACAGGTCGCCGCGTGGACGGACCCCGCGAGCGGCGCCGGCTACCTCTTCCCCGGTGCGAGCAGTCTGATGGTCCACGACGGCAGGGTCGTCGAGCGCAGCGCCACCGGCTACGCCACGCGGTACTCCGCCCCGCAGACCGAGTTGCCCAGGGACCAGTGGACTCCCGCGCGGACCGACACCATCTACGACCTGGCCTCGCTGTCGAAGCTGTTCACCTCCCTGGTGGCCGTGCAGCAACTGGAGGCGGGAAGGATCGGGCTCGACAGCCCGGTCGCCGACTACCTGCCCGAGTTCGCGGTGAACGGCAAGGGCGCCATCACCGTCCGGCAGTTGCTGACCCACACCTCCGGCCTCGCGCCCGACCCCGAGCCCGCGCTGTGGCAGGGCTACCCCGACATCCCGTCACGGGTGAAGGCCATCCTGGACACCACGCCGGTGAGCCCGGCGGGGACCACCTACACCTACTCCGACCTCAACATGCTCACCCTGCAGTTGGTGCTGGAGAAGGTGACCGGGCGCAACCTGGACACCCTCGTCCGCGAGGACGTCACCGCGCCCCTGCACATGACGGACACCGGATACAACCCGCCGGCCTCGAAGCTGCCGCGGATCGCCGCGAGCGAGTACGAGGCGACCCCGGCACGGGGCCTGGTGCACGGTCAGGTGCACGACGAGAACGCCTGGGCCCTGGGCGGCGTCGCCGGGCACGCGGGCGTCTTCTCCACCGTCGACGACCTCGCCGTACTGGCCCAGGCCATCCTCAACGGCGGGACCTACCGCGGCCACCGGATCCTGAGCCGGCACGGTGTCTCGTTGCTGGAGGAGAACTTCAACCAGGCCTTCCCCGGCGACTCCCACGGCCTCGGCTTCGAGCTGGACCAGATCTGGTACATGAGCGGTCTGTCCGGCCCGCGCACGCTGGGCCACACGGGCTTCACGGGCACGTCCCTGGTCATCGACCCCGAGTCGCGGTCGTTCGCCATCCTGCTGACCAACCGGGTCCACGCCACGCGCACCACCCCTTCCACCAACCCCGCCCGGCGGGGCATCGCCGGGGCCCTCGCCCAGGCGATGCCGGTCAAGGCACCGGGCGGCGGTCGCTCCTGGTTCTCGGGACAGGGCGGCGGTGCCACCAGCACGCTGACCACCGGTCCGCTGGACGCCTCCGGGACGGTCGACGTCGACTTCAGGTCCTTCGTCAACACCGAGTCGACGGATCGCCTCCGCCTCGAGGCCAGTTCCGACGGCGGTACCACCTGGCAGCCCGTGACGCTCCACGTCACCGGTACCGGCGCGCCCGCCGACGGTGTCACCTCGTTGTCCGGGCAGGCCGTACGCGCCTGGTGGCGGGTGCACGCCGAGGTCCCGAACGCGGCGTCCGGTCTCGAACTGCGCTGGCGCTACACCACCGACTCGGTCTACGAGGGGCGTGGGGTCAACCTCAGCGGGCTGCGGATCACCGACGGCAGGCACGTCCTGGTCAACGGCGACAAGCCGGACGCCCCACTGACCTCGGCCGGCTGGCGGGAACTCCCGGCGCGCGGCGGGCACTGATCCCCGCGCCGGGGCGCCGGCTCCACGTTGACCTGCGGCAAGGCCCTCAGTAGGTTTCCCGCGTGGTGACCGAGAACACGGCCGACGACCTGCAGGACAGCGCCCTCCTGGTGCGCATCCGCTCGCTCCTGCCCGGCCTCGCCCGGGCGGAGCAGCGGGTCGCCCGGGCGGTGCTGGACGGCCCCGCCCGGACGGCCCGCCGCAGCATCTCCGAGGTGGCCGCGGCGGCGGGCACCAGCGAGACCACGGTGATCCGGTTCTGCAAGTCGATCGGCCTGGACGGCTATCCCGCACTGCGCATCGCGATGGCCGCCGAGGCCGCCCGCGCCGGGACGCGCGCCGAGAGCCACCTGGGCGACGACATCACCCCTGCCGACGACCTGGCCGGCATCGTCGGCAAGGTCGCCTTCGCCGATGCCCGCGCGGTGGAGGAGACCGGCGCGCAGCTGGACGTGGCGGTCCTCGGCGACGTGGTCGAAGCGATGGCGGCCGCGGGACGCATCGACGTGTACGGAGTGGGCGCGAGCGCCTTCGTGGCCGCCGACTTCCAGCAGAAGCTCCACCGGATCGGACGCGTCGGCTTCGCCTGGAGCGACACGCAGATCATGCTGACGTCGGCGGCGGTGCTGCACCCTGGGGACATCGCCTTCGGCCTCTCCCACACCGGCGCCACCGCCGACACCGTCGAGGCGCTGCGCGTGGCCCGGCGGCACGGCGCCACCACGGTGTCCCTGACCAACTTTCCCCGCTCGCCCATCACCGAGGTCTCCGACTTCGTGCTGACCACGGCCGCGCGCGAGACCACGTTCCGCTCGGGCGCGATGGCCAGCCGCATCGCGCAGCTGACCGTCATCGACTGCCTGTTCATCGGCATCGCCCAGCGGCATCCGGAGCAGTCCGGGAAGGCCCTGGCGGCGACGTACGAGGCCGTCAGCGGGCAGCGCCTCGGCCCACGCCCGCCCGGAGGCAGACGGCCGGGCTGAACCCGCGGCGGGGCCGAGCCCTGCTGCTCGGCGAACGCGCGGTTGCACCGTGGATTGTCGGTGGCCGGTGGAAGGATCACCGGCATGGTTCTCGTACGTACGACTCCGCCGCGGCCTGTCGAGGTCACCGCGGTCTTTCCCGAGCTGGCCCCGCTGGCGCGTCCTGCCGTCCGACTGCATCCGCGCCCGGGGTCGCCTTCGGTCGCGGACAGCTCGGTCGGTGGGCCGCTGCTGTGGCCGGCCGGGGAGCCGTGGCCGCACTGTGAAGACGCGCACCTGCACGTGGACACCGGATTCCGCCAGTCGCCGACCGAAGTGCGGCTCGGGAGACGGCTGCAGGCCCGGTGGCGCCGTGACGGCCCGGCGCCCGTGCTCACACCTGAGGAGGAAGCGCTCAAGGAGCGCAATGCCGCGTGGCTCGCCGCACGGTTCGAAGTCGGCCCTCCCCGGCCCGCCGAATGCCCGGTCCCCATGCTGCCCGTGGCCCAGTTGTACCTGCGTGACGTACCCCTGTTGCAGCCGCCCGGGCAGGCCGATCTGCTGCAGGTCCTCTGGTGCCCCTACGAGCACGAGCCGTACTACAAGCCGTCGACCGCACTGTTCTGGCGGTCGGCCGCGGACGTCGGCGACGTCCTGGCCGCACCACCGGAACCGTACGAGGCGGACTATCCGGGTTATGTCCCGGAGCCGTGCGTGCTGGCGCCGGAAGCGATCACCGAATACCCCAACAGCCTGGACCTGAGCCCGGAACTGCAGCGGATGCTGGAGGACTGGAGCAGGTGGCAGGCAGCCGGCGCCGACGTGGACAGCTCCTACGCGGAGTATCCCCGCGACTTCTACTCCGTCCATCTGGGCAACGCACCCGGCTGGAAGGTCGGCGGCTGGCCCCCTTGGGGCCGCACCGACCCGTACCTCCGCCACTGCGCCGTGTGCGAGGCGCGGATGGTCCCGCTCCTGACGATCGCCTCCTGGGAGTGGGACGGCGGTGAAGGCCACAGCTGGGCACCTCGGGAAGACCAGGCCGCGGCCCGCGCCGACTCCCACTACGCGGGCCAGGATCCCTCGCAGCCGACGAAGGTGGAAGTGGGCAGCACGGACAACCTGCAGATCTACGTCTGCCCGACCTCCCCCGAGCATCCGCACACCGACCTGATCCAGTGAGCTCTTCCGCCGACGCGGCGATCGTGGTCGACGGGCGGCCGGCTCAGCCGGCGATGCGGCCGACGACTCGGGGAATCTCGAACAGGTTGCCGGTGTCCCCAGTGTGCAGGAACGCGACGTCGCTGCCGACGGGGATCCGCCCACTGCGGGCGTGGTCGAGCAGTCCCGCGAGTCCCTTGCCGGTGTAGACAGGGCCGACGAAGACGCCTTCCGCCCGGGCCAGTTCGCGGATGGCAGCTGTGCTTTCGGCGGACGCGACGGCGTATTCCTCGCCGATGAAACGCTGGTCGATGTCGATCTCGGCGAGGATCGTCGCGTCGTCGGGTGCGGGCGCGCCCAAGGTGGCCAGGACCGCCTTGGTCCGGTCGACGATCACCCCGGGGTGCATCCGGCCTCCCTCGTCGAACCTCTGGATGGAGATCGACCGGAACCTCACCCGGTGTCCCAGGCTCAGCTTCGCCGCCAGCATCCCCGGCAGCGCGGTCCCGGTGCCGATCGTGTGGTAGACGTAGTCGAGGTCGACCCCTGCGGCATCGGACTGTTCGAGCATCTCACGGAACGTCAGGGCGTGCGCGACGTAGCCGTCGGGGTGCGCGCCACCGGTCCCGACGACGAGGACCCGGTGCCCCTGCGCTTCGAGTTCGGCCTTGCGCAGGGCGATGGCGTCGGTGATCCGCGCGGCCTCGCCCGGAGAGTGCCAGACGTTGTCGGTGACGTTGATGACGTGGGTTTCCACCCCCATCGTCTTGTTGAGCAGGTAGTTGCCGCGGAACTCGCCGAGCTCACCGTGCCGGGGCACGTTCCGCGTGAGCACCAGGATCGGCGTGATTCCCGCGCTCAGGCAGGCGGCGGCGAACTGCAGACCCGAATTGGTCAGGTACTCGCCCTGGGTGATGACGTGTGTCACCCCGTTCTCGAGGGCCCGCCCGAGGACGAATTCGGCCAGGCGCATCTTGCTCCCGCTGATCGCACTGGGTCCTGCCAGGTCCTCGCGCTTCATGAAGAGGTTGATCCCGTACGTGGCCGACAGGTTGGGCAAGGCATGGAACGGAGTGGGGTAGAACCCGACCCGGCATCGGGGGAGTTCGTCGATCGCGGTGTCGAATTGCGTGATGTCCATGCGTTCAGCGTCGGCGACGCCTCCCGAGTAGCACAAGCGATGATCCCTTCTCGAACGATAAGCTATCCTTAACCTCATGTCCTGGTTGTTCGATCCGCGGCACCTGGTGACCCTTGAGGCCGTCGTGCGGCTCGGCTCGTTCGCCGCCGCCGCGGAGGAGCTGGGCTACACCCAGTCCGCGGTCTCGCAGCAGATCGCGGAACTGGAACGGCGGGTCGGCGCACGCGTCGTGATCCGGCGGCCCGTCCGTGCGACCGAGGCGGGGCAGGCCCTCCTCGACACCGAGGCCGCGATCAGCGTGTCGATGAGCCGCGCTGCCACCGAGCTCGCGGCGCTCGCGGAAGGGAGCGGCGGCGAGGTGCGGCTCGGCGCGTTCATCTCGGCGGCGGCCTCCATCGTCCCTCCGGCGCTCGCCCGCCTGCGTGCGACCCATCCGGCAGTCCACATCACACTCCGTGAACTCGAGCAGCGCGAAACGCACGCGCTGCTGTTCCGGGGAGAGATCGACCTGGCCATCACCTTCGACTACGCACACGCTCCCGTGCCGGTCCCCACCGGGCTCACGCAGGAGCACCTCATGGACGATCCGATCATGGTCGTCCTTCCCGTCGGTCATCCCCTGGCCGGAGCCGACGCCGTCACCCCGGCTGACCTGCCGTCGGACGCGTGGATCACCACGGCGGTCGACGTCCGCGATCTGGCGGCGTCACCTCTCGACGCCGACCGGGGGAGCGGACACCGTCTGGACTTCGACGGCATGGACTTCCGCACCGCGCTCAATCTCGTCGCGGCGGGTCTCGGTGTCGCGCTGCTGCCGCGGTTGTTGCTGCTGGACGCTCCGCCGAGCGTCGTGGCCCTGCCCGTGCGGCAACCCACGATCGTCCGTCGTCTCTACACCTGCCGGCTCGACACGCGAGGCGTGACCGCGTCGGTCAGGCAACTGGAGACGTACCTGCGGGAGGCGGTGGCGGAAGTCTGAGACACCGCACCGTCTCGCGCAGAAGCGGCGTGAGAGCTTCGGCAGGTGCGCTGCCGGGCAGGTGGGTGGCCTCGCCGTACCCGCACGTCTAGTGTGGAATGACGAGATCGCGATTCCGAGTAGGTGCGTCAATGAGCATCGGAACAGGAAAGACCGGCTCGATCGTGGAGCCGTCGCCGTCGAATTATCCGCAATCTCAGCCACCCGCCGGCTTTCAATCGAAATACGCGGAAGTGAATGGCTTCCGTATGCACTACGTGCAGGGCGGAAACGGCTCGCCCGTGGTGATGATCCACGGATTCCCGCAGACCTGGGCCGAGTGGCGGCAGCAGATGGGCCCGCTCTCCGGGACCCACACCGTGATCGCCGTCGACCTGCGTGGCACCGGCGAGTCACAGGTCACGAAGAGTGGCTACCAGGCCGTGCAACTGGCCCAGGACGTGCACCAACTGCTGAAGCAGCTGGGACTCGACGACGGCATCCAGGTGGTCAGCCATGATGTCGGCGTGTGGGTCGCCTACGCCTACGCGGCGCAGTGGCCGTCGGAGGTGCGCCGCATGGCCGTGATGGAGGCCCCCATCGCGGATGGCGGCGCCTACGGCTTCCCCGCCCTGAGCCCCGACCCGAAGCGGCCCTCCCCGTGGCACTGGGGCATGTTCCAGATGCCTCTCGCCGAACACCTCATCGCCGGTCACGAGCGGGTCTTCGTCGAGGAGATGATCACCGCGTACCTGGTGGGCAACAGGTCACCGTTCACGCCGTCGGACTTCGACTACTACGCCCACTTCCTCGAGGAGCCCGGCCGCACGGAGGCCTGGATGAGCGTATACCGCGAGTTCCGTACGAACATCCAGCAGAACAAGGAGTTCCTGGCCCGCGGCAAACTGAAGATGCCCATCCTCGCCGTCGGCGCGCAGGATTCCTTCGGTGGAATAGTCGTCGACCAATGGCGTGAGTACGCGGAGAGCGTGGACGGACGAGTCCTGAAGAATTCGGGACACTTCGTCACGGAGGAGAAGGCGCAGGAAGTGACCGCCATGCTGCAGTCCTTCCTGCAGGTGTAGCTTTCTCGAGCCGGAACACGGTGTGCGATCAGGCGCGCCGGATGACCAGCACGGCCATGTCGTCGAGGTGGGGCGACGACGGCGTCGAGGATGACGTCCGCCATCGCCTCGGCATCGAGCCGGTCGTGGAGGGCGCGGCCGGTCGGCGTCCCCGCTCGTTCCAGTCCGGCTTCCAACGTCAGGCCCGGCCCTTCGACCACGCCGTCGCTGACCATGACCAGCGCGGTGCCCTCCAGGGTGAAGGTCTCCTCCGGGTAGTCGACATCGGGCAGGACTCGCAGGACCGGCCCGCCGCGTAGCACTGCCCAGGCCCCGAGCGGCCGGTCGCCCGGCGGGCTGAGAGGAGTGATGGACATGGCGACATCGGGGCCGGGCGGTGCCTGGACGGCAGTGGTGCCACTCAGCCAACACCGTGCGAACTCCTCCTGGTTGGCGATGAACTGCGGCTGACCGGTACGGATGGCACAAGGCAACGGCCGGTCCTCGTCCAACGACATCCCGAACAAGGCATCGGCCTGCCTCGTGGGGATCCCGGCGTCCGAGGAGACGCGCAGGCGCCCCTCGTCGACGAGCGCGAAGAGGGCGTCGAAACCGCCGAAGGCCGAGGCGAGCCGGGTCAGGACGACCCCTGCGATGCTCCCTGGCAGGTCACAGTGTGTGCGTTCGGGATGCGAGCGGACCCTGGCTGGACTGTTTCGTCCACTTCGTTTAGGCTGAAACGCGCCGCGCCCGAGGCCGGGGCCGGCGGGTGTTCACACCGAATCCGCGGGTGGCCGAACCCTCTTCACGCCAGCCGACCACGCTTCTGGCGAAGGGGACCGGAGGGCTGGGATGCCGGACATCATATTCTCGGGCGCGGAATCGTCCGTGGTGGTGAGCAACAACGAGAAGGAGCATCGCTACGAGGTATCCGTTGCCGGTGAGGCGGCCGGTCGCATGGGGTATCGGGTGATCGGCGTTCGACGCGTCCTGATGTACACGGTCGTCTACGACGCTTTCCGGGGGCGCGGTCTCTCCAGCGTCCTCATCAAGAGCGTCCTGGACTTTCTGCGCATCAACGGAAACACCATTTCGAATTACTGTCCGGTCGTCGACAGGTTCATCCGCAAGAATCCCGAATACATCGACCTGGTCGACGCGAAGCTTTCCGGCACGTGGCTCTCGCCCTCTTGGAGCTGACGCACTGCCCGGCTGCCCGTGCGGCGAGGCACCGGGCCGCGGAGCCGGCTCACTCCACGACGAAGGAGCGTACGTAGGTCAGCGCCATCTGCATGGAGGCGCGCATCGGCTCGACGTCCTGCGCGGTCTGGGCCAGCAGATAGCCACCCTGCAGGGCGGCCATGACGGCGGTGGCGAGCTGCTCCGGGTCCGCGTCCTCACGCAGCGAGCCGTTCTCCTGCATACGCTTCAGGCCTGCCGAGATGAGCCGTTGCCACTCGGCGAAGGTGTCGGCCAGCTTGCTCCTCGACGTCGGGTCCTGCGCCGCCCGCGCGCTGACCAGCGAGCCCAGCGCGCACCCGTAGGCACCGTCCTGCAAGGAGTTGAGGTGGATGAGCTTGTCGCTCCACCGTTCGAGCGCGCGGAGGGAATTCATCCGCTCCAGCATTTGGCGATCACGGTTCAGGACCTGCTCGGTCCGCAGCGCGATGACGCTGTGGACAAGCTGGTCCTTGTCCGCGAAGTGGCGATAGAGCTGGGATTTGCTCGTCCCGCTTGTCGCCCGTACGTCGTCGAGTGAGACCGCGTTGACACCCCTCACGTAGAACAGGTCGGCAGCGGCCTGAACAATGCGGTCGCGGGTGACAGCCCCACGCGAGGTCAGGCGCCGCTCTTGCCTGGGAGCATCGTCTACGGACATGTAGCCGATATTACTACGCGCGATCACCGGGGCCGTCGAAGTGCCGGGAGCCTGCCGCCCCACGCTCGGGCGGATGAGTCGACTGCTCCCTGCCCACGGGGTGTCGAGCGCATGAGGCGCGGCCTTCGCGGGTGTGCGTGACGCGTCTGTCCCGCGGACCACCGCGACAACAGCTGGGCGGCGGCCCGCGCCGGTACGCACCAGGTTCCCGTGAGCGCGGTGAGGACCCCGACGATCGCGGCATCCTCAGGCGATCACCACATGGACTACATAGTCCCTTCGTCTGTGCTATCACGGAAGGGGAACGCGTGCTCCACGTCTGGTGGAGTTGACAACCGGCGATCAACGGTGGCGCTCCGGCGCCGACGAAAGCGCGTCGAGAATCCCGGCCGCGACATCAGCCGGAACACCGAACGGCTCTGTTTCCGCAATCGGCGTTTCCGCTGTGCGTGACGCGGTGGCGCTGCGTGGCCGGCCGATGCGCACTGTCATTCCCATCGGTGCCACCTGGAAAGGGAGTATCACGATGCGTGCAGCACTCATGTACGGCGCCGGCGACGTCCGCGTCGAGGACGTGCCCGACTCCGTCATCAAGCACCCGACCGACGCCCTGGTGCGGATCGCCGCATCCTGCGTCTGCGGCACAGATCTGTGGCCGTACGCCTCGCTGAAGCCCGAGGACGGTCCCGCACGGATGGGCCACGAGTTCATCGGCATCGTCGAGGACACCGGCGCGGAGGTGACCACCGTCGAACGTGGCGACCTGGTCGTCTCGCCGTGGAGTACCTCCGACAACACCTGCGAGTTCTGCCGTCAGGGTCTGTCCAGCTCCTGCGTCCACCCACAGGCGAACTTCTGGGACGGCGAGGCGGAGGAGGGCGCCCAGGCCGAGGCCATCCGCGTCCCTCTGGCCGACGGCACCCTCGTCAGGCTCCCCGTCGCCGCGGACTCGGCGCTCATTCCCTCCCTGCTGACGCTCTCCGACGTCTTCTGTACCGGCCACCACGCTGCCGTGTCGGGCGGAGTCGGCGAGCGCACCCGTGTCGCCGTCATCGGCGACGGCGCCGTCGGCCTGATGGCGGTCCTGTCCGCCAGGCGGCTGGGCGCCGAGCAGATCGTCCTCATGGGCCGGCATCAGGCGCGTACCGACCTCGGCCGTGAGTTCGGTGCGACCGAGGTCGTCTCCGCCCGCGGCGAAGAAGGTGTCGAAGCGGTCCGCGAGCTCACTGGCGGGTACGGCCCGCACGTGGTCCTGGAGGCCGTCGGCACCAGGCCCGCCTACGACCAAGCCCTTGGCATCATCCGACCGGGCGGGGTCATCAGCCGCGTCGGCGCCCCGCAGTACGAGGAAGCCCCCATCGGCATCGCCAGCCTCTTCCGCCACAACATCCGCCTGGCCGGCGGCCCCTCACCGGCGCGCGCCTACATCGAGGACCTTCTGCCCGACGTCCTCGGCGGCACCATCGAGCCCGGGAAGGTCTTCGACGCCACCACCGAGCTCGAAGGCGTCCCGACCGGCTACCAGGACATGGCCGACCGCAGGTGCCTGAAGGTGCTCATCAGGTTCTGACCACGGACGACGGGGGCGGGGTGTGGCCTGTCGCCACCCCGCCCTGTGGGAGGGCGGTCCGTCGTCACCAGCGTCCCGGAAACCCGACCGCAGGCGCCGGCGTGTCCGGACCGCTCCTCGGATGACGTGCGCAGAGAACAGTAGGGGACTATCTCGTCCAGTCTTGGACTTGAGTATGCTGTTGTAGTGCAGATGGCAACCATGTTGTGGACCATCAAGTTCACTTTTGAAAGCTCTCAGCGCCCGCATGCGGAGCGTTCGACGGCGAGATACGCGGAGGTAACCCGATGAAGGCGATCGTTGTGACCGATCAGGCCGCGGGGACGGCCGGGATGAGGCTGGCGGAGCGCCCCATACCCGAGGCGGCGGGGAACGATGTGCTGGTCGAGGTTCACGCGTCCGGCTTCACCCCGGGGGAGCTGACGTGGCCCTCGAACTGGACGGACCGCCTCGGCCGCGACCGCACACCGTCGATCCCCGGCCATGAGCTCGCCGGAGTGGTCAGTGCCCTGGGCTACGGAACGAGGGGACTGTCCGTGGGGCAGCGAGTCTTCGGCCTCACGGACTGGACGCGTGACGGCACACTGGCGGAGTACGCGGTCGTCGAGGCACGCAACCTCGCGCCACTGCCCGGCGACGTCGACTTCACGGTCGGCGCGAGCCTGCCGATCTCGGGCCTGACGGCGTGGCAGGGGCTGTTCGAGCACGGTCGGCTTCAGCCGGGGCAGAGCGTCCTCGTGCACGGCGCGGCCGGTGGGGTCGGATCGATCGTGACGCAGCTCGCCCGCGAGGCGGGTGCTCACGTCATCGGTACCGGACGTGCCGCCGATCGTCCGGCGGCGCTCGACCTCGGCGCGACGGAGTTCGTCGACCTGGACGGCGACACGCTGGAAGACGTCGGTGGAGTGGACCTGGTGTTCGACGTCATCGGTGGTGACATCGGGAAGCGGTCCGCGAGCCTGGTCCGCCCCGGAGGAACGCTGGTGACCATCGCCGGCCCGCCGGAGGCGCGACCTGCGGACGGTCTGGCCGTCGACTTCGTCGTCGAGGCTGATCGCGTCCAACTGCGCGAACTGGTCCAGCGGGTGCGCGACGGGCGGCTGCGCACGGTCATCGGCACCGTGGCGACGCTCGATGACGCCGTCGCGGCCTTCAACCCGAACGAGCGGGTCAGGGGAAAGACCATCATCCGCGTCCGCTGAAGGCTCACCGACCCTCCAAGAGGACGATCTCGTCCACTGGTGAGCGAGAGGAGTGCCCCGTCAACCAGGCGGGGCCGGCACAAGGTGACAGGAACGGCGATGCCCAAGGTGCTGTGGAGTGACACGAGCGGCTCGATCAGAGTCCTCAAGGACGACGACAACAGGTTCTACGAGGTTCAAGAGGACGGCAACTACGCGGGGCTGCTCGCCTACGAGCGCAAGGGCACCCGGTACAGCCTGACGCACACGTACGTCCAGGAGGGTTACCGTGGCCGCGGCCTGGGAACCGCGTTGATCCGTGAGGCGCTGTGCGACCTGGTGAAGGAGCGCGCGGCAGTCACCAACCGCTGCCCCGTCGTGGACCGCTTCATCGAGAAGCACCCTCAGTTCTGCGAGCTGTTCGACCTCGGGCGGCAGCCAGTCGACGACGTCCACGACTGAGACGCCCGAGCCCATGGCCGAAGACGACGACGCTCTGCCGAAGAGGCGCCTCACGGCGCGCGGAGCAGTAACACGTGATCGCTTGATCCAGGCCGCCGCGGACCTCTTCTACGTCAAGGGTGTCCACTCGGTGACCTTGGATGACGTGCGAGCGGTGAGCGGGACCAGCAAGTCCCAGTTCTACCGTCATTTCGCAGACAAGGACGAGCTTGTGCACAGTGTGATCGAGTTGCGTGCCCGACAGATTCTCGAACGCGACCGACAGTACTTGGAACGGATGAACTCCTTCCCTGCCCTGGAACGCTGGAGCGATGCGATCATCCGCTTCAATTCCCTCCAGGACGGGGCCTACGGATGCGCCCTGGGCGCACTGGTCGGATCCCGCGCCGCTCAAGACCCGGAGGCCCGGAACCTGCTCGCTGAGAAGTTCGGCGAATGGCAGGAGTTGATCGCCGCCGGCCTGCGCCGCATGCAGGAGAACGGCTCGCTCAAGGAGGAAGCCGATCCCGCGAAGCTCGCACTGTCCGTGATGGCGGCCCTGCAAGGAAGCTACTTGCTCGCTCAGATGGCACGCGACGTCGAGCCCATGCGGATCGCCATGGACATGGCGTTGGCCCACGTGAAGACGTACACCGTGGGCTGATGCGGGCCCGTCGGCTTGCCGGCTCCGTTCGGTCGTGGTCCAGCACGGCAAAGGCGCCGGGGCCGGCACGCGGGGGTATGCCGCCGGCGGTCGTGTCGCTCTTGGCAATTCCACCATCAAGAGGACTTGACAGTCTCGTTCGTGATTGCGAGGCTTGGTGATAGTTCGGCCGTAATGGGTGGATTTCGCTCGGAGCGGGAGCTGCCCGGCTGACTCCCGGCGTCCGGGCCCCGTGAGGCGGCAGTCGAATGCCGGCACCACTTGTTCAGATCGCGACGGCTGTTGCATTCCACGGCGAACGCGAAGCGTTCCCACGTGCGGTGCTCCCTCTGATGACGGCCTCGTTCGCCGACAGCGCGTACACGGCGCCGGAGCAGCAGCCCACCTGCAGCGAACGCCGCAACACGCAGAGAAGGAACAAGAAAGTGAACGACACCAACACCAAACAGTCCAGTGAGGACCTGGCGATCCTCGAGCAGCTCAACAACGACTACGTCCACTCCGACCAGTTCAACGACGTCCAGCGCTTCAGCGAGCTGCTCGCCGAGGACTTCGTCGTGCAGACCCCGGGTGTCACGCGCAACCGTGCCGAGTTCCTCGACTACATCGCCGAGCCGCGGCCCTTCAAGGACCTCGCCGTCCACGACGTCAAGATCCGCATCCTCAGCGATGTCGCGCTGATCCACGGCCGCGCCACGTACACCCTGCTCACCGACGGAGCGGCCCAGGAAGCCCTCTACACCGACACGTACCAGAAGCGTGAGGGTGGCTGGGTCTGCGTCTCCGCCTGTGCGATCGCCCCGGGCACCTGAGCCGACCACGTGGTCGAGGCGGTCGCACGCCGGCGCTGTGGTTCGACAACTTCCGGCGATGCCGTCAGATCGCTCCGCCGTTGATGAAGAGGGTCTGGCCGTTGATCCAGCGGCCGGGCCCGGCGAGGAAGGCGACCGCCCCGGAGACGTCGTCCGGCTCACCGAGACGCCCGAGCGGCGGCTCGGCGGAGATCCGGTCGATCACCTCCTGGCTCTTGCCCTCGAAGAACAGCGGCGTGGCGATGGGGCCGGGAGCCACCACGTTGACGGTGATGTCCCGCCCCCGCAGCTCGCGCGCGAGGATCAGGGCCATGGCCTGGACCGCGCCCTTGGTCGCCGCGTACGCGGTGTAGCCGGGCCGGCTGAACCTGGTGATGGAGCTGGAGAAGTTGATGATGGCGCCGCCGGAGCGGAGCCGTTTCGCGGCCTGCTGGTTCACCACGTAGGTTCCGCGGAGGTTGACGCGCAGCAACCGGTCGAGCTGGTCGAGGTCGAAGTCGACCATCGGGCCGACCGGCATGATCCCTGCCGCGTGGACCAGGACGTCGACGCCGCCGAACTCGGTCTCCACCTCGTCGAACATGGCCGCGACCGCGACCTCGTCCGCGACGTCCGCGCGCTTCGCCACGACGGTCCCGCCACTGGCGGCGATCTCCTCGACGGTCTCGTTCGCCTGCGCCTGGTTCCCGGCGTAGTTCACCACGACCTGGTAGCCGAGACGGGCGAGGTAGCCCGCCGTCTCCCGGCCCATGCCGCGCGTACCACCGGTGACGACGACCACGCGGCCCGCGCCTTGCCCTGTCTCACTCATGACGTGCTTGCCTCTCGTTCCTGTGCGGGGCCGCCGGCGGCCCCGTACGGTCAGCGGTCGGTAACGCGGGCCGCCGAGGGGAAAGCCCGTTCCTCATGGCCACTGCGGCGCCCTGGTGGGAGCGCCGCAGTGCACGCTGCCGAAACCCCGTCCACCGTCCCCTCATCCTGGTGGCAGACGTACGGCGGCGCATGTCCACCGACGGTGCGCCGTGCCGGTCAGCGGCCCGTGCCTCGGGCGACGGTGAGATGGAAGCGGGCCGGATCCACTTCTCACGCGTCGCCGACAGGTCGATACTCTGCCCCACGTCCGGTGAGGTCGACGCAGTAGGAGCGTCCAGGGAACCAGTGGAGGCCGAGATGCCGTTCAACGGGCTGCCGCAAGGATCCGTACCCAGGCTGCAGCGCCCCGGGCCCTTGCGGGAGCAGGTGTACCAGGCGCTGCTGGAGCTGGTCAGCTCACGGTCGCTGCATCCGGGCCAGCACTTGGTGGAGAGCGAGCTCGCGGCCCGTCTCGGCGTCTCCCGGCAGCCCGTGCACGAGGCGCTGCAACGGCTGAACACCGAAGGGTGGGTGGACCTCCGCCCCGCGCAGGGCGCCTTCGTCCACGAGCCGACCGGCGCGGAGACCGACCAGCTCTTCGTCGTCCGTGCCCTGCTGGAGACCGAAGGGGCACGCTTGGCCGCGGTCGGCTCGTCCGCCGACGGGCTCGAGCGGCTCGACGACCTGTGTACGACGGGCGAGGCGGCTGTCGCTGCCGACGACGTGGAGGGGGCGGTCGCCGCGAACGCCACGTTCCACGCCTGTGTCATGGAACTGGCAGGGAACGCCGTCCTCGCGGAACTGGCGGCACGCGTCGAGAACAGGGTGCGCCGCTACTACACGCCCGTCGTCCATCAGGCCTGGGTGGAGCACCGCGAACTGATCGCGGCCATCGCCGCCCGCGACGACACACGTGCCCAGCAGGTCATGCGAGCCCACACCGAGGACGCCAGGATCCGCTTCCCCCCGCGTCAGGTCCGCTGAGGTCCAGAGCAGTCGCGGTCCGTCATGTCCATGTGACACGCTGTGTCGGATCCGGGTCCACCACCCGGCCCGGGTCTCAGTCGGTGGCTTTGCCGAAGGTGCGCGTGACAGCGCGGACGAGCCGGTCCGCGTACTCTCGTTCGGCGTTCTTGTACTGCGGGTATTCGGTGACGAAGTGTCTCCACTCCACGTATCCGACGGCCTCGGTGACGTCTTCGAGGAGGATGGTGTCGCGGTGGTACGGCCATTCGCCGGACAGCCGGAACACTTCGTGGAGGAGTTCGTAGGGCAGCGGGTGGCGTTCGGCCAGGAGTACGGCGTCGTAGAGGTCTTTGCCTTGCGCGTGGCTGTCGTTGATCAGCCACATCAGTTTCCAGGCCAGCGAGAGTTCCGGTGTGGCCGCCTGCACGACGGCCCCGCCGGGCAGTTCGGTCGGCTCGGGTGGCTGGGGCAGGTGCTCGTTGAAGACGAAGTCGAGCTGGACGTGGCCGCCGGGCAGCCCGGGTGAGCCCCACGGCAGCACCATGCGGCGGCCCGGTACCCGCTCGTAGGTCCAGATGTCCTCGACGACCGCGCCCCGTGCCGAGACCCCGACCTCACGGCCGCGTGCGTCGGCCAGCGACTGCGCCGCCGCGGCGATGCCGCGCAGCATCCGGTCCGTGCGGCCGTCGTCGATGCGCCAGGTGTCGGGGACGACGACGAAGTCCAGGTCGCCGGGCTCGCGGGCGGCGTCCGGGAACCAGAGCGACATCAGCACGCTGCCCCGCAGCACCAGGGCGTCCACCCACGGCGAGGAAGCGATCGCGTCGAGCACGAGGTGCAGGGCCTGACGCCGGGCCGCCCGCCACGCCTGGCCCCGCGTCGGATCCGTGAACCGCGGGTCGGTCGCGCGGTAGGCGTTTCGGTGGTGCGCCAGCGACGGGTCGAAGACCGGGCGCTGCACCACGTCGTCCCCGGGCACCCACGCGAGCGTCTTCGGCAGGTCCTCGGCTCTGCGGCTGGCCTCGTCCAAGGGTTCGCGGGGCAACTCGGTGCTCCGCCAGCCGAATCCGTCCCATGCCGTCCCGCTCATGTCCGTACCCCCACAGGCTCCTCGATCCAACCGTCGTCCACGGACAGGTCGCTGTCATGGAGTACGAACTCCCGCTCCACGCTCAGCACGACGAAGGCGTCCAGTTCCGTCAGCAACCGCTCCAGCGCCTGCCCGGCCGCCTCGGCACCCACCGAGCGGCATCGCTGCGTCACGAACCGCTCGTGCCGCGCACCGTCCCGCACCCGCAGGGCGTTCCACGACAGATGGGCGCCGTGCGGTACCACCTGCGCCGCGAGCGCGGCCAGGTCCGTGTCGGCGTCGAGCAGCAGCTTCACATGGTGCTCGAAGTACCGTTCGTCGTCCTCGGCGAGCCGCGCCGGTACCTCCGCGGCCCACGGCGTCGACTCGGTCTTCACCCGCACCGGCTCGAAGCCGTCCGCTCGCAGCGCCGCCACGACGTCGCGTACGCGCGCCGTCTGCTCGACGTACGACGAGGAACCGGACAGCGTGAGCATGGGCTGCTCGCGCATCCGACCGCGCGCCAGCACGATGTGCGTCAGTTTGAGGCCACCCGAGGCCGCCCACCGGCGCAGCCGTACCCACTCGTCGGGGTCGGCGCAGCGGACCGTCACATGCGATTCGTACAGGGAAGCGGGCACCCACGGATCCTGCCAGATCACGGCTGTGCGCGGCATCCGCGTTTCCCGGGGCGGTCGCGTCGACGGCGCCCGGCGGATGCGGTGGGGCGGACCTGGGAACCCGGGTTCCGACCGGACACGACTGGAGCCGGTCACCGCCGACGAGTGGCCGGCCTGCTGTGGTGGCCGCATCCGAATCGGCGGATCCGGTTTCGACGTGCTCCCAGCTGATCTCCACCCGGCGGGCGGCCGCGGGATCGCGCGGGGCCAGTTCTGCGGCGGTGTTGGTCACGAAGCAGCCGGTCAGCCGTACTTCCGGTGAGGTGGCTTCCGCAGCGAAGCGGCGTACCACGGCGCGCACCGTGCGGCCGCGCCCCGGGCCCCTTCGTCCAACCCAGAGGTTGGACGAAGGGGATGCTCGCTCGTGCCCGGGTGCCGGACCTGCCCCGCGCACGGCCTCGGTGACGCAGCTGCTTCACGCGGGGCGGTTCACACCGCCGGTGCTGCCGCCTCTTCGAGCACCCCGTCGGCCAGCCGCAACCAACGGTTGATCCCGATCTCGGCGAGGAATCGCTCGTCGTGGCTGACCACCATGAAGGCGCCCTGGTACGAGTTGAGCGCGCTCTCCAGTTGCCCCGCACTGACCAGGTCGAGGTTGTTGGTGGGCTCGTCGAGCAGCAGCAGATGCGGGGCCGGCTCCGCGCACAGGACACAGGCCAGGGTGGCGCGCAGCCGTTCGCCGCCGGAGAGCACACCCACCGGCAGATGGGCCCTGGGGCCTCGGAAGAGGAACCGGGCGAGCAGGTTCATCCGCTCCGCCTCGGGCCGCTCCGGCGCGAACGCGGCGAAGTTCTCCGCCACGGTGCGGTCCAGGTCCAGCAGGTCCAGACGCTGTGACAGGTAGGCGATCCTGCCGTCATTGCGCTTGATCTCCCCGTCGAGCAGAGTGAGATCACCGGTGACCAGCCGCATCAGCGTGGTCTTGCCCGCGCCGTTCGGACCGGTCAGCGCGATGCGTTCGGGACCGCGGACACTGAGGTCGACGCCGCCCGCCGCGAACACGTCCCTGTCGCCGAGGCGGGCCTGCATGCCTGTGCCCAGGAACAGGTTGCGGCCGGCGGGCACCTGGGTGCCGGGCAGTTCCAGTGTGAGGCGCTGCTCCTCGCGCAGCGCCCGTCCGGCCTCGTCGAGGCGTGCCTTGGCCTCGCTGACGCGGGAAGCGTGCATCGTGCCGGACTTGCCCGCGGCCTCCTGCGCGCCGCGCTTCATGTTGCCCGCGAAGATCTTGGGCAGGCCGGCGTTCTTCAGGTTCTTGGCGGCGTTGCTCGCCCGGCGTTCGGCACGTTCTCGTGCCTGCTGCAGCTCCCGCTTCTCCCGTTTCAGCTCCTGTTCGGCGTTGCGGACGTTCTTCTCGGCGACGTCCTGCTCGGCGCGAACGGCCTCCTCGTACTCGCTGAAGTTACCGCCGTACAGGCGTAGTTCGTCGCTGCCCAGTGCGGCGATCCGTTCCATGCGGTCGAGCAGCGCACGGTCGTGGCTGACCAGGAGCAGGCAGCCGTTGAAGTCCGACAGCACGTCATAGAGCTTGTGCCGGGCCTGGAGGTCGAGGTTGTTGGTCGGTTCGTCGAGCAGGAGGACGTCGGGACGCTTGAGCAACTGGGCGGCGAGGCCGAGGGAGACGACCTGCCCGCCGCTGAGCGTGCTCAGGGTGCGGTCCAGGGCCAGATCGGCCAGGCCGAGACGGTCGAGTTGGGCGCGGGTGCGCTCCTCGATGTCCCAGTCGTCGCCGATGGTGGCGAAGTGCTTCTCGTCGACGTCCCCGGACTCCACGGCGTCCAGGGCGCGGATCACTGCGGCGACGCCGAGCACCTCGGCAACGGTGAGGTCGCCGGTCAGGGGCAGTGTCTGGGGGAGGTAGCCGAGCGTGCCGTTCACCGACACCGAGCCGGCGACGGGCTTCAGCTCGCCGGAGATCAGCTTGAGCAGGGTGCTCTTGCCGGAGCCGTTGGGCGCGACCAGGCCGGTCCGGCCGGGGGCCACGGAGAAGGACAGGTCGTTGAAGACCGGGGTGTCGTCGGGCCAGGCGAAAGAGACGTTCGAGCAAACGACGGCAGCGTCGGACATGGGAGAAACCTCGGAGGTACTGAGGGCAGAGCGTAGACCTCTGCCCTGGGCAGACATGGAAGAAAGGGGGACGACGAAAGAGGCCACATCGGCAGCGCTCCCGAGCGCAGGCCGGCGGCCGTCAGATCCGGATCTCACCCGGAGATGTCGTCTTCACCCACCACGTCTATGACTCCTCTGGATACGTTCCTCGGTCACCGATCAGCTTAACAACACGCTCGCGCCTTCTGTCCACCGTCGCCCTCTCCGTGATCGCGACCGGCGCTCATGTCGCTGCCATCGCTCGCGGCTTGCCGTGTGGTGTGCTTGTTGTCGGAGCGACAGTTGGTGCCTGCGTGATAAATCGATGCTGCTAGGGTGGGCGACATGATCGAGGTCGACAGACTCTAGCCACCGAACTGCCGGTGGCTTTCAGCCGGATGGGCCATGGCCCGCATCGGTGACCAGCCGTCCGTCTCGCGTAGGGCACGAATCCACCCTGTGGGGTGCTGATCGCTCTACGTGCCCTCATCGGCACGTTCGCACCGTACCGACCTCGGTCCTCCGCGCCCCTTCCCGCCTCGCCGTGCCTTCGCCTGCCACCGCGCACCTCTGCCTGTGGCCGCCTGGCCGTGGTGTCGCGAGCAGGCACGCTCGGTGCGTCGTACCGCACCCCTCGACGCGTCTCCCCACGGCCCGTGGTCGGTTGTCCCGTCAGCGCCGCCGGCGTCCACAACCCTTCACGAAAGGCCCTCAGGCCATGCAGCACCGCACTTCACGTTCCCGGGCCCGTCACCGTCGTGCCCACTGGAAAGCCGCCTTGCCGGTACTCGCACCCTGCACGAATCCCGAGTGCGCCAAGCCCACCCCACCGCACCAGGCTTGCCGGCACTGCGGCTTCTACCGCGGGCGAGAGGTCTATCGCCCGACGGACTGATCGCCCATGACATGTCCGGATCCTGGGTGGACGCCGTGCCCTCGACGGCGTCCACCCCACCGCCTGACCTGGTCACCGCATCGGTCGGGGTTTCCGGGGTGGTGGCCTTCCTTTCACCCGGTGGTCCGATCCGCGGCGGGAAAACGAATGACGAGAAGGCTGGAAAGAACGGCTACGGATACATGACCAGACATGCTTATGCCATCCGCGGATCGGTGTTTCTTCCGGAAGACGAACTTGTCTGGAGGTTCTCTCATTCCTCAGGCCCGGGGGGAGCGCACGTCAACTGCAGCGACACGAAGGTGGAACTGCGCTTCGACCTCGCCAGGACTGAGGCGCTCCCACCGGAGTGGAAGGCTCTGGCCCTGGAGCGACTCGCGGGCAGGCTCATCAACGGGGTGATATCGGTGCGCTCGCAGGAGCAACGTTCTCAATGGCGCAACCGGGAGACCGCAGCCAAGAGGCTCGCGGCCCTGCTCACGGTGGCGACGGCCCCGCCACCACCACCGCGCCGGACGGTGAAGGTACCGGCGGAGGTCAATGAGCGCCGACTGCTGCAGAAGAAGCGACGCGGGGCGACGAAGCGCGGCCGCGCAGGAAGCGACTGGATCTGACGCGTCCTCCGGAAGCTGCTGTGGCCCGACCTGCCGCCATTCGCGCCGCGGTCTCCGCCAGGGCGGGTACCAGCCTGTTCAGGAGCCTTCGGCGTCCAGTCGCTCCGCGGACTGGAGCAGGTACGCGGGCAGTTTCGAACTGGCTGCCAGTACCTCGATGCCAATGAGGCGGCCCTGCTCGTCGAAGTCGAGGTTGATCATGCCGTCGACGTCCACCGGATCGCAGGGATACATGCGTGCGGACTTCACGCGCACCCGCGGTTCGGTGAGGTACACGTAGGCTGCGTCCACGGTCTTGTCGTAGGTCACTCTGACGTCTGCCACGCGAGGGGCTCCCTTGCTGTCGCTTACTGGCGGCGCTGTCCTGGACGAGGGCTCCAGGCCGCACCCTGCGCAGGCTGACGGGGCGAGGCGTACGGCCAGGACGGCCAGGACGGCCCTGACGATGCCGGTGATGTGGGTGGCGCTGCAACGGAGTTCACGAAGGAGCCGCCAACTCTCCGGGGCGGCGTCGGCCCGCTCGCCGACGGCGCGGACCTTGGCACGGGAGGAGGTCACCGCCTGCTTGCCGGTTGGGCGCGTGCTCCATTGGCCCCGATAGGGCACCCGGATCGTCCCCGGTGCTGCCTGATACCACTGTTGCTCTTCCGTACAGGGGCACGTCACGCTAAACGGGACAGGTGAAGAGGCGGTACTGCGAAACCTCGGCGAAGCCGAATCGCCGGTACAGCGGTTCGCCGGCCGGGCTCGCGGCAAGTGCTGCCAGCCGCATTCCACGATCCTGTCCCACCCGGAGCGCTGCCGCGGTCAACGCCGTGCCGATGCCGAGTCGGCGGTGCGTCTCGGCCACATGGACGATGAAGATTCCCGCCACGTCGTGGGCCGTGATCACCACGGTCGTCCCGACGACACGGTCCTCGAGGACCGCCGCCAGGCGGACGATGTCCGCGTTGTCCCGACGTTGTGACTCGATCCGAACGATGTCGGACTCGAGGCCCGGGGCGACACCCATCGAGGCGCTGTAGGTGCGGACCAGCTCCCGCAAGCGGTCGTCACCGGTCACCACTTCGATCCGCAGGCCGGGCGACGGTTCCACTGGCTCCACCACCTGGTCGAGCGGTCTGACCATCACCGGGATCGTGGTGAACTCCTCCGCGCCGTGCTCGGCCAGGGCCGCCGACGTGCCCGCAGGGCTGTCCGGGCCGACCCACCACCACCAGGGCACTCCGGCGAGGTGCTCTCGCGCGGTGGCGGTGATCTGCTCGACCTTGTCCCAGGAGCGCACCCTCACCACTCCGTTGAACTGCGGTTGCGCCAGCCCACTGCGGAACCAGTCGATGTCGCTGTCACTGGGTTCCGCCACGCCCCATCCGGTCAAGTACTGGCGGAAGTTCGCGGTCACGTCGGCCATGCTCCCGGGATGCCAAAGGTCATGCGGTTCGCGCTTGCCCGGCAATGCCCCCGCCACAGACGGTTCGCCGGCTCCGCTTGATACGTTCGTCATGGGTGCTACCTCTGCTTGTCGGGCCGGTTTCACAGGCACGCTTTTCCCACCGTGTGATCCAGCCGTCGGGTCGTTGTCTCCGCGCCCGGCCATTGCCTGCGGCCGTCGACGGCGCAGGATCTGCGGTGTCAGGACAGCACGATGCGGAAGTCCGAGACGGTGCGGTATCCGACGCGTCGGTACACGCTGTTGCTCGTCGGATTGGCGAGGTCGGTGAAGAGGAGCACGTGCTCCGCACCGGCGTCACGCGCCGCTTGGGAGACGGCTGCGGTAACAGCGGCGCCGTAGCCCCGGCCGCGTTGTTCCGGCAACGTGTAGACGGGGGTGAGGCGAGCCGCGCCGGCCACCACCGACGTCATGGCGGCCATGGCCACCGGTTCGTCCCCCAACGTCCACAACCGCCAGCCGCCCCGGCTCAGCCGCTCGTCGATGAATGCGTCGAGATCGGCCCCGAGCGAGCCGGCTTCGGTGACGAAGCGGGTACACCAGTCGTGGAGGAGTGCCCGGTCGTCGTCGGTGGCCGTCCGCGGTGCCCCCGGTGGTGCGAGGGCAGGGCGCACAAGCCCGTCAAGACGGTAGAGGCGCAGGTGAGGCCCGCTCTTCGGCGGGGAGCCGGTGGTCGTCTGCCACGCTTCGGAGAAGGCACGGGCCGAGGAGTCGTCGGCCACGAGTTGTGTGAACGGCTGGGCCCCGGTGGACAGGACACGGGCCAGGTGTGCGGCCGCGTCCTGGGACAGACGGCTCGCAGCCAGCAGGTGCGGGGGCATCCACACGAACGCGGCCGTCGTCGCCGTCCCGTCCGGTTCGCGCCACCAGCCCAGCACCGTGGGCGGGGTCTTGCCCTCGGACCGCAGTCGCTCGATCGTGTCGAGACCGGACAGCAGCATGGTGTGCCAGTCGGGCCGGGCGGCGAGAAACGCCCCCGCCTCGGAACGAAACACTTCAGGTTCGTGCGTGATGAACCAGGTCACGAGAATCTGTCTCCTGCTCGCCCGGGGCGCGGTGAAAACGCACCAGGCTTCAGCGGCGGTTGGGGCTCCCAGCCACAGCACGTGCGGCCGACGAGCCGGATGGGGGCGGTCGACGTCAGGTTTTGGACCAAACCCGGGCCCGAGCCGGTGGACGGGGTCAGGAGGGAATGGCGATGGCCGATGTGGAGACGAACACGGCACCTTCGTGCATCTTGCCTTCGTCGACGTATCCCAAGGAATTGGGTCCGTGATTTCGCTCAATGGGATCGAGGATCACTCTAGTTCACGGTGCGCAGCACACGGATCGTCTTCTTGCCCGCCCGTGCAAGGATTCGTCCGCCGACTTGCCTTGCCGTGCAACATATTCCGCGCTGTTCAACCACGACCTACTGTGGCGGCCCGTCAGCTCTTCCGGCGGCCGGCTCGGCTTCTTGGGCGGTGGTGGGGCGGCGGCCGGGTGGGAACGGTTCGTGATCGCCCGTGAGAGTCGGGTGGGCCATGGCGGTGACCGCGGACCAGCCGGTGACAGTGGCGGGTGCGGTGCGGTGCGGTGCGGTGCGGTGGCGTGCGGTGCGGGGTCCGGTGGTGCCGGTGCGACGGACTGGCCTGGAGCCGCCGGACCACCGGAGGATCACGGAGAGCCATCCAGCCCGTGCCGGCGAAGGCCGGGGGAGTGCGGTCGAAGGTCAGACGCCTGGCAGCGCGGGGCCGACTGACCGAGCAGACTCCGGAAATGTTCAGCGTCCACAGGAACATCCGCTGCCTGGCCTCACCGCATGCCCCCGCACAGCACCTCTGGTGCCGGACGGAAGGGCTGACGGGTCCACCCATGATCCGCGTCACTCCGCCGGCACGGGAGAGTCTGCCCCGGCCTCGGGCCCGGCTGCACCGCATCATCCGGGACGCACCCGGCGCGCGGTGAGCCGGACACGTCCCGACATGCGAGACGGCCATCACCACCTGCCTGGGTGGCCCGGGCAATGCGGCACTGCCGACCGCATTGCCCGCACGGGCATCGAGTCCTTTACCAGGGTCGGCCGGCACCGCGAGTGGTCACCTGGGCGGCGTCACGTGGCGGGCGGCGTCCCCGAGGGCCGTGACGAGGGTCTTCGCGGCTCCGTCACGCTTACTTCGGGTAGCGAAACCGATGCCCCTGGTCGCGGCGAAGGCGGTCCGGTGATGCCCCGCGGACGGCCTTGGCCGGCAGGGCGAGGTCACCATGGTTCCCGGCTGCGGCCCTGCCGGCGGTCCGCTCGTGGGCGGTCGTGCTCCGCCGTCAGCGGGCGCTCGTGGTCTCGATGTCGACGATGTGGTCGTACCGCTCCACCAGCACGTAGAGCTTGATCTTCTGCGTCGTCTCCCCGCTGCCGAAGGTCAGGGTGACGATGACCTCACGGCTGTGTCCCACGGCGCCGTTGTCGGTCACCTTCCACTGCGCCGGGACGTTCTGGGCGCGCAGGACGCCGTCCGCCCCGTTCTCCTCCTCCCAGGCCTCCAGCCGCAGGGCGAAGTCCGCCGTCAGGTAGTGCTTGCGCAGGGCCGTGGCCAGCGCGGCGTCCGGGTCCGTGTAGTCGCCCTTGGCGTCGATGTACGCGCCGTAGAAGTCGGCGACCCGGGTCACCACGTGGCCGGGCGTGCCGGTGACCGACTGCACCGCGGCGGTGGACGCCTTCGCGGGGGCGTGGACGGCGGCCTGTGCCGACGCGGCCGGCTTGCCACTGGTCCCGCTCGGGGTCTGGGCGGTGGCCTGGATGGTGGCGCCGAGCCCGAGTGCGGTGGCGAGGACGCCGGCGGTCACGGCGGTGCGGGTCTTGCTGTTCATGTCGGTTCTCCCTTTACGAGTGATCGAGCGGTGTGACTGTGCTGGGGTCGTCGGTGCCGGCCACGTGTCCGCCCCGTGTCGGCAGGGCACGTCGTACGCGGCGCGGCGGCGGCCGGGCCCTGCTGCGCCGCGCAGGACGTCACGTCCTTGGTGCAGCCGTGCTTTTGGGCATGGGTGTCCCCGTGAGTGCCGTGGTTGCGGTGAGTGCATGAGCCGCAGCCGCCGCCCGGCCGTCCGGCCCTGGCGGGGTGCGATACGAAGAGCATCGACGGTCACCGGAGTGCGGTGCAATGACCCGCGCCCGTCTGGCGACGGTGGAACCATCCCGGCCCATCTGACGTGCAGGGATATGGGTGCCTGGGATGCAGGACCAACGGTCGGACGACGGGGGAGCGGTGTCGATGCGCGACGACGGCGAGGAGTTCGCGGCGCTGTTGCGCCGGCTGAAGGACCGCACGGACCGCAGCTACGCCTCTTTGGCACGCCGCGTCAACATGAACACCTCCACGTTGCACCGGTACTGCGCGGGCGAAGCGGTACCGCAGGACTTCGCACCCGTGGAGCGGCTCGCGGCCTTCTGCGGGGCGGGACCGCAGGAGCGGCTCGACTTGCACCGCCTGTGGCTGTCGGCGACGGCCGCTCGGCAGGACGGGCGTACCGCCGGGTCAGCGAAGGCGGCGGCACCGGCTCCGGACGGGGACGGGGACGGGGACGGGGGCGGCGACGGGACGTGCGTCGAGGAGGGCAGCCGCGCGGAGCAGCCGGGGGACGGCCCGGACCCGGACGAGCCCGCTCCCCGTCCTTGGCACCGCCGACGGGTCCTGGCGTCCCTCGCCGGCGCCTGCGTGCTGGTCGCCGCTGTGAGCACCACCTCCGCCCTGTCGGGCAGGCACTCCTCCGAGGCGGACACCTCCCGCAGCGCGGGCTCGCGGACGACCGCCCCCGGGGCACCCCACCGCTCGGCGACGCCGGCCACCGCATTCCCCTCCCCTTCCGGGAGCGCCGCGTCGCCCGGCCGTCGTGGCAAGGTCCCCGTCCCGTCCGCCACCGGCAGCGGTCCTACCTCAGCCGCGAAGCAGAGCACCGGCCTGCCCCTCACCTGGAGCGCCGACTCCCTGGTCTGGGACAAGGGCTGCGGCCACGACTACGTCATCGCCAAGCCGTCCGCACAGGTACCCGCGCCGCCGGTGGAGCAGGACGCCCGGGCGTGGGCGGCGACGCAGGGCGCGGTGGACGGGCGGCAGACGAGGGTGCAGATCTCGGTGCAGGGGCGCTCGTCCACGGCCGTGGTGCTTGAGGCGCTCCACGTCCGCATCGTCAGCCGCGGCCACCCGGCCGCCGGGAGCGCGTACGCCATGGGCCAGGGCTGCGGGAGCGACCTCACGCCCCGCCGTTTCACCGTGGACCTCGACGTCGACCGCCCGGTCACGCGCCCGAAGGACGGCGCCGACGCCGATCACGTCATCCCGGCCGCGCACTTCCCGTACCGCGTCTCCGCCGGGGACCCGGAGGTGCTGCTGGTCGACGCGACGACACAGACCCACGACGCCCGCTGGTACCTGGAACTCGACTGGTCCTCCCAGGGCCGCACCGGCACGATCCGCATCGACGACCGCGGCCACCCGTTCCGCACCACCGGCATCACGGCCGTGCCGCACTACTGGTACGGCACCAACGACGCGGGGGAGCGCGCCTGGGTCCCCTACAGCACCTGATGCAGTGGTCGCATGCTGCACGTCGCTCCGCAGACAGCAGCGATCGGACCCGTAGACCGCCGAGGGCATGTCACTGCGTGCCCACCTGGCGCGCTTGGCCGACTCTCTCCTCACCCCCCGCTGGAGTGGGCCGAGCATGCTGAGGCCGCTCGCGCCTGCTGAACGCGTGGAACGGCCGCGCCGCCACAGCCCCGCCGAGCAGGACAGCCTGGTACCGAGCCCGACGGCGCCCGTCGGCCCGCGGAGCGCATCAAGGCCCTGCCATTGCCGTTGTCGACCTCGACCTGCTCACCGCCCTGCTCCGCCCGAGGGCCCACTCGGGCGTCCGCCCCGCCGGCTACGGGTGGCTCATACGAACCGGCCGCAACCTCGCGAGTACGCCGCGCACACCCGCAACAGAGCCGACCGAGGTCTTCCAAGAAGCCGAGCAGCCTTGGCACACGTCGTCAGGAGCCGGGGCGGGCGAGCGTACGCACGCCCCACCCTGTGAGACAGGTCAGCGCCGGCAGGGCCCGGAGCGTGCTGCAGTTGCCCGGCCGTGTGCTTGCGGCCGGGCAACTGGCAGCTTCTCGTGACGTACATCAGCGTCCACGTGTTGCGACGACTCCTGAAACCCGTTCACCGTCCGGTGGGACAGATCGTGCGCGCCGTCCTGGACGACACCATCACGGCCGGCGCCAAGCGTACGTCTGTGAGCCCTCCGCTGCTCGCAGGCGATGCCCCGTCAGTCCATCTCGTGCAGAGATGTGCTCAGTTCCTCCGGGGGCCCCGGAGCGGCCCCGGACGACGGAGCCGAATCGCACTACGGGCCTGTGCGCCCGTGTGGGCGGTGTCAGGCACGCGCCTGGTTCCGGTGCCTTCGCCACCACATCAGGCCTGCGCCGGAGCCCAGGAGAAGCAGGGCGAGACCGGCGGCGAGCCCGGCCTCGGTCCCGGTGCCGGCCAGGTCACCGCCGGTGGAGCCGTCCGGCGGGTCCATGGGAACCGGGGTGGTGGTCGCCGAGTCCGTTGCCGACGGCTGCGAGGTCGGGGAGTGGGTGGGCCCGGCTGTGGCGGTGGGGGTGTGCGTCGGCTTCGGCGTGCCGCCGCCGGTGCCGATCTTCACCGGCAGCGTGTGTTCCGCGCCGCTGATGTAGTAGTCGTGGGGAGCCGAGAAGATCACGAAGTCCCGGTCGTACGACTTGATCTTGGCGCTGACGGTGAAGTTGCCCTGGCCGTCCGTGGTCGTCTGTGCGTTGTACTGGTTCTCGTAGTAGGTGCGCAGGAACACCCGCGTGCCGGCGACCGGCCCGTGTCCGGCCGGCCAGCTCACCCTGCCCGTGACCGTCAGTGTGTCACCCGCGCGCACCGTGTTCTTGCTGACCTTGTAGGTCAGCGTGCTGGTGACGGGCGAGGTGTTGACCGTGGCGTCGGCGTAGACGACGTCATGGTCCGAGGGGTCCTCTGCTGGGTCGTAAGTGGCGTAGAACTCCACCTGGTCGAGCGGGGACAGCAGGACGCTGTTCTTGTCCAGCCAGCGGTCGGCCGCAACGTTGGCGAGTGTGAACCGTCCGCTGTCGTCGGTGTGCAGGGTGCCGAGGCTGCGGCTCTCGCTCTCGACGGGGTTGATGGGGTCGCCCCAGGGGTTCCAGGTCGCGTACATCACGCCCTGCCCGACGGAGATCGCAGCATCAGCCACGGGCGATCCGTCGGACCGCGTCAGGGTGCCGGACAGGTCGACCTTGCGCTGCCCGAATTCGGTGTGGTCGGGCGCCGCGGACAGGCTGAGCCGGTAGGAGGCAGCGACTGGTGCCGTGGTGGGCGATGAGGTGTTGGTGGGCGCCGTGGTGGACGCGTTGGGCGAGGAGGGTGTGGCGGGCGGGGTCGGCGTCGCGTGGGCGGGCGCCGAAACGCCGGCTATCAGGAGGGCCAGCAGGGCGGTTGCGGTCGAGCGGCCCGCCGTCGGGCGTGAGCTCACGTGAACTCCTTGGATCCAGGGTCGGGTTGTGGGACGGGACGAGCCGGAGGATCGGTCGTCCCGGTGCAGGTTGGACCCTTGAAGGACCGGCGGTGGTTGTATCGGATGGTGGGGAAAGCCAACTGCACACGCGCTGTTCAACCACAGGACTCCTGTGTGTCGCGTGGAATGCGTACGTCCGGGGCTGTGTGGCCGGGGGTACGCTCACGGACGGCTGCCCCCCTGCACCCGCGTGGAGTACCCATTGCGGTGGTGCTGGACCTCTGACTCCTGACTGGTGCGACCAGCAGGAGCAGCGGACATGTTGGTGCCGGTGGTGTCCCACCCGCTGGTGCCCACCAGGCGGCGGCACCGGCTCCGGAGGGTATCCGCGCCGCCGGTGGAGCAGGACGCCCGGGCGTGGGCGGCGACGCAGGGCGCGGTGGACGGGCGGCAGACGAGGGTGCAGATCTCGGTACAGGGGCGCTCGGACACGGCCGTGGTGCTTGAGGCGCTCCACGTCCGCATCGTCAGCCGCGGCCACCCGTTCCGCACCACCGGCATCACGGCCGTGCCGCACTACTGGTACGGCACCGACGACGCGGGGGAGCGCGCCTGGGTCCTCTACAGCGCGTAGTGTCGCGACCGCCCAGAGGTCCACCTTCGAGGCCCGCTCAGGTCCTCATGGGTCGCCCAGGGTGTGTCGTGGTGGAGAGCACGTCGCAGCCCATCCGTCGGACCGCGTCCAGGAGGATCGAGCGGACCTGGTCCTCGTCCGCGTGCGGGAAGGCGACCCGGATCCGGTGCCCGCGGGCCGTCTCGTAGGTGAGCCTCCAGCCGTGGGCTGTGGCGGCGAAATGGTCCTGCCGCCGATCTCCTCTGGCGTACCCCCCTCGATCGGCGGTCGGAGCGAGCGCCTCGCGCAAGATCTGCAAGCGCTCGGGGTACGGCAGTTCGCCGTCGGTCAGCTTGATGGAGACGTGCTGGAGATCGCGGAACGGCTCGAACCACGGTGCGGTGCCGTACGTGTTGTCGGAGAAGACCGTGGTCGTGAGCCGACCGCTCAGCCAGCGCACGAGGAACTCGACCGCACCCACCCCGTGGGCGTCGTAATGCCACCCGCGTGGGTTCCATACGACGACGGTCCAATCGTCCGGCTGTCCTTCGGTCACCCAGCAGAGGCGGTCGCCGTTGTCGGTTCCGCCCCACTCGAGCAGCCCGCCGGGCTCCGGGTAGTAGCGGTAGGCGTTCTCGTCCGGGTGCTGATCACGGAAGGCGCGCTCACCGTCGAGGAGCCGTCGGGCGGACCGGACCAGCAGGTCACGGGTGCCGAACGGGGTCAGCGGGGTGATGAAGTCGACGAACTTACCCAGCCCGTAGTGCTCGATGAGCGCCTTGAAATCGGAGGGGAGCGCCAAACCGAGGGCGGCTTCGACCTGATGCCAGTCCCCGGTTGCGTCGACGGGGTCCGGGGGTGGCGCGACCAGGCGCACGAGGTGGTCGATCGGCGTCATGGCCGAGAGGTTATCGAGCGCCGGGAAGGTCGACTGCCAACGCCTGCCGATCGGGCAGCAGCCCGTCCTTCCCAGGCCGGAACAACACTCGCACATGGTGGGAACCACTATCCATCAGCGGCTAGCGAGAGCTAGCATCGCTGCATGGCCAAGACACAGCTGAACGTCCGCCTGGACGAGGACACGGTGGAGGCGGCCCGCCAGGCGGCGGGCAACCGTCACATGTCCTTGCAGGAGTACATCGAGCACCTGGTGCGGTCCGACACCGATCCCATCCGGAACACGTTCCTCGCGTCCGCGACGAACGTGATCGAGGAGTTCGGGGACCTCATCGAGGAGCACGTGCGTGAGCCTCGCGGTTGACCTCAGCTGGATCCTGAGCGTCGCGGCTCAGGCGGGGGAAAACGATCCGGCCCCGGACGACTTCGGGGTGCCCCTGTCGGCGGTGGAGCGGCACAAGGCCCAGCTGTTCGAGCGGGACGTCTACGACGGGCCGGTGGCGCGCGCGGCCGCGCTGGCGCACTCGCTCGGGCGGCTGCGATGGCTGGAGCGGTCCAACATGACGGTCGCCGTGGCGGTGACCGTGGCGTATCTGCAGGCCGCCGGCCGCCAGGTGAAACCGACCTGGGACGAGGTGCGGGCCCTGGTCGACGAGCTGCGCGACGAGGCGTGCACGGTACAGAGCGTCGCGGCGGTGCTGCGCGCCTGGCCGGCTTGACGTGGCCCTGAGGAGGACCCCGGCCCGAGAGAAGGCCGGGGTTCTCTGCCTTTTGTCGTGATGCGCAGCGACGTCCACGGGGGAGCCGTCGGGGCCGGAGCGCCTTCGGGAACCGGCAGCTCGTGAGGCGCGTCCGCCAGATGACGGGTCGGCGGGACCCTCTGTTCACGGAGAAGGAGAGACATGGTCGTTCTGGTGCTGCTCGGCGTGCTGGCGCTCGTCGTCGGCGGGTGCGTATGCGTGGTGTGGGCGGAGCGCGGCGGGCCCCGCTGGGTCCGCGTCGTTTCGACCGTGACGCTTGCCGCGGGCGAGTTGCTCCGCCGATCGGAAAGGAGCCGGCGCCGGAGCATGAGTCAGGCAGGCGGCGACGACTAGGAATCCCCGGACGCGACCCCGGGACCGCGGTCGTACCACCGTCGGCCCGGACACGTGGAGCGACCAGCCTTCTCGGCCCTGTATGCCCCTTGGCAGGAAGTGACCCACTGAGGGCCATCGTCGGTGGCGGATGTCAGAATCCGTGGCGTGCCGGACGCCGACTACTTCTCTGCCGCCGATGATGAGTCCGCCGTTGCCGTGATCGAGGCCGGCGGCCCGTCGCGTGCCGGGCTGGACGTGATCTTCCTCAAGGACATCGATCCGGTCGATGCCATCGCCCAGGTCGAGGCGGTGATGACCGGCTGCGGTCACCAAGAGGCGAGCCGGCGCCCGAGAGTGGGGCAGTTGCTGTCCTCTGAGGACCTCGACAGTCCGTTCGTCCTGACCGTGTCGGACACGCTGTGCGATGCCCTGGTCTCCGCCTCCGAGGATGAGGTCGTGGCCGCGGCCGAGGCTTGGTCCGGGGCCGGCGGAGTCGTCGGCCTCGATGCGGCGACGGCAGCGGTGGTCCTGGAGGCCCTGGTAGGCCTGGCCCGGCGGGCTCGCGCCGCGGACCTGCGCCTCTACTGCTGGTGGACGTTGTGACAAGTCACGCCCGTCCGGCCCGGTAGCACACGCCCTTCCCACGCGCCCCCCGAGGAACGTCCGTCGCCCTTCCTGAGACCATGACGCGGCTTGGCGCAGGCCCGTGCCGGACGTGAGGGTGCGGACGCGGTGGCGCCGTCCGCCGCCTGCCCGTGGCCGGCCGTTCGACGCGCTCTGCGGTCGGACGGGGCGCATCGTGGAAATCGCGGGTCCGTGGTCCGGGGTCCGTGGTCCGGGGTCCGTGGTTCCGGGATCCGTGGTTCCGGGATCCGGGGTCCGGCGATCGATGACCTCTGCGCTGGAGGTTGATCATGGCGAGCAGCTATGAACGCGGCCGAGTGGGACTGCTTCTCATCGACCTCGTCAACGAGAACTTCGCGAGGGACGGCAAGGCCTATGCCATCTACGCGCCGGAATACGAGAGGCTGGGCACGATCGACGCCCTGGCCAGACTCATCGACGGGGTGCGACGGCACAAGGACGTGCCCGTCTTCTACTCGACGACCGCGTTCACCGGCGAGGACTACTCGACGTGGAAACACGTCTGCGGGGTGCACCGCGCGATGTTCGACCGCCGGATGTTCGAGGCCGGGACCTGGAACACCGACTTCTACGAGGATCTGGCACCCCGGCCGGGTGACGTGGTCCTCGCCCCGCACAAGGGCCTCGACGTCCTCCTTCACACCGACCTCGAGTTCCTGTTGCGCAAGCGCGGCGTCGAGTACCTGGCGATCGCCGGCGTCTCCGGGATCATGGCCGTGGAGTCGACTGCCCGCACCGCGATGGAGCGCGCCTTCCACGTCACGACGTTCACCGACGCGATCGCCGCTCCCGGTGGCCTGGTCACGTACCAGGCGATGATGCGCGGCCTGAACATGATCTCGCACAGTGTGGTCGGCGTCGACGAGTTCGTGTCCGCGCTCGACACCCTGGGCCCGTGACCTCCCACCATCCGCGCGATGAGGAGGGCAGCCAGGATGCATCGGGCCCGTACGGCCTTCGCGGATGTCCGGGACCGGTTCGCGGCATCCGACCCCGGACTGATCCGGCTGGTGTCCGCGCTGAGTACGGTCTGCGCGGTGCTGCTGACGCTCGGTGTCCTCGCGGCCCTGCACGCCCCCGTTCCGGTCCTGGTGACGGGTGCCCTGACCGCGATCGTCAGCACGGTGGCGGTCACCGAGTCCCGGCCGCACGACCAGGCGCTGACCCTGGCGGCCGGAGTACCCGTCACACTGGCGACCATGGCGGTCGGCAGTGCGCTGACGCCGTACCGGATCGCGGCCGACGTGGTGTTCGTGCTGTTGATCTTCTCCGCCATCTACATCCGGCGGCTGGGCCGGCGCGCGACCACGTTGGGCATCTTCGCCTTCCAGCTCTTCTTCGTGACCCAGTTCGCCGAAACCCGCGTGGAGCAGCTGCCGCAGCTGTCCCTGGCGGTTCTGGTGGCCTTCGGCAGCTGCGCTCTGGTCCGGTTCGTCGTCCTGCGGACGCCGCTGGAGCGTACGTGGGCACGGCTGCTGCGGTCCTTCCGGCTGCGTCTGGTGCTGGTGCTCGACGCGCTGATCGAGGTGGCCGAGGGAGGACCGCGGGCTCCACGGGCCGAGCGGACGGTCGACGATCTGCGCCGGTACGTGGCCCGCCTGCACACGGCCGCGTTGATGATCCAGACCCGGCTCGGAACCGGAACGCCCGACGAGCGCACCGCCGGCGCGATCCAGCGACGCGTCGCGGAAGCGGAGACGGCCGTGGAACGGCTGGCCGTCCTCGTATTGCGGGTCCTGTGGCCGGCTGCCGGTGTCGACAGCCTCACCCCCCATTTGACGAAGCTCCGGCGTTCCGGACCGCCCGACGACCCCCGCGACGCGATGACGCTTCCCGTACTGGTTTCGGAGCTGCGCGCACTGCGCACGGTGATCGGCCCGGACCGGCTCCGGCCGCCGGGCACCGATCTTGAGACGCGCGACCGGCTGCTCGGCTACCGCGACGACGAGGACCTGCCCGAGGCGTCCCCGGCGATGCTGGACGTCTTCCGCTCCGCCGGGGACTTCGCCGGCGCCCTCTTCGGCCTGCGCCAGGCACTCGAAGGGGACACCCCGACATCGCAGGGCACCCCCGAGGCCGCACCCTCGCGAGAGAAACCGGCGGCTGAGCACCCCGGCCCGCCGGAGGACAGCGCGCCCCTGCGGGACGGCCCCCGTATCCGGCCCACCACGAGGACGGCGCTGCAGGTCGCGACCGGGTCGGCCCTGGCCGTCGTCGGTGGTGAACTGCTGTCGCCGCAACGCTGGTACTGGGCGGTGTTCACGTGCTGGGTGGTCTTCATCAGCACCACCTCCACCGGCGAGATCCTGTTCAGGGGATACCGGCGGCTGGTCGGCACGGTGGTGGGCGTCGTCGCCGGACTCGCGCTCGCCGCCCTGATCGGCGACGACCCTGTGCTGGCCTTCACCTTCGCGATCCTCAGCGTGTTCGGCATGTACTACACGACCGCGGTGTCCTACACGCTGATGTCCTTCTTCGTCACCACCATGATCGGCATGCTGTACTCGCTGCTCCACGCCCTCACCCCGGGTGTGCTGATCGTGCGGATCGAGGAGACCGCACTCGGGATCGCCTGCGGGCTGGCCGCCGCTCTGCTCGTACTGCCGGTGCGGACCGGGGAACGCACGGACCAGTTGCTGCGGGACGCACTGGAGCGCCTGCGCGCGGTGCTCTCCCAGTCGCTGGCGCAGCTGAGCGGCGAGCCGGGCCGGGATCTCCTCGGTCAGGCCCGTGCGCTGGATTCGGCTGTGGACAGCCTGCGCCTGTCGGTGCAGCCGCTGATCACCCCGCTCAGCCCGTTGCGTGCCCGGCGGCGCGACGCGCTCCGCGTGCTGGGGCTGCTGGAGACGGTGGCCCTTCACACGCGCAGCCTGGCCGTCACGGTGGAAGCGATGCCGCCGAGCGTGCGCATCGGCACCGATCCGGGCCTCGTGCACGAGGCCGGCCGGATCGACCGCAACCTGGCGGCCCTGATCGGCCGGGTCGCCGCCCGAGGCGAGGACCGCACCCCCCTCGAGCGCGGTCGCGGCGTTCCCACCGAGCTCGCGGTGGGTCCCGGCGGTGCGCGTGCCGTGGACGTCCACGTGACGCGCCGTGTGCTCCGGCACCTGCGACACGTGGACGAGAGCATCCAGAACCTCGGTCGGACCCTTGACCTGCCCGTCCGCGAGACCGCCTGACGCGGGCGCCGCGGTGGCCGGTAGGGCGGGCCGTAGCACGCTGCTGCCGGTACTCAACGTCGGCATGTGAAGGGACTGTATAGTCCAACTAACCGTAAATCTCGCTGGGAGATGGCGGCATGCCGGACCATAGAGTCCAATGTTTCTTGTTCACATACTCGGCGTGACGACAGTTGGAGAGGTGCAGCGATGAGCAGCGAAGAGCACGTGCCGGCGGCTGAGCAGCTGATCGACAACATCGAACTGGGCCGCTTCGAGCTCTGCCGTGACGGCGAGCTGGCCGGCTGGCTCTACTACACCCACTTGAAGCCCAACCGGTACGCGCTCCGGCACACCGAGGTCGAGGCGAGTCATCAGCACCAGGGTGTGGGGGGCGTGCTGGTGGGGCGGGTGTTCGACGAGGTTCGCGCCCGCGGAGGCACGATCACCGCGATCTGCCCCTTCGTGGTCGACTACCTCTCGCAGACGACCGCCCATGCCGATCTGGTCGACGCCCGCCACCCGGGCTACTCCGATCGTGCCACTGCCGAGGCGGCGCTGACAGCGGCCGGCGGTTGAGACGATCAGGCCAGGTGAAACGGTGCGCGGCCGGCCAATACCGATGAGCGCACACTGGTAAGAGGCGGGGTGCGCCCGACGCCAACCTCCGGCCGTATGCGCGAGCCGGCTGACCGCACCGACGTGACGTCCCAGGAGGGCGCCCGTCGCAACCGGTGAACGGACCGGGAAAGCCGGCGCGCAACAGATGGTGCTCTCGGGCGGACCCGAGGGCGGATCAGGCCCAGTCAAAGGGATCGACGAGGGGAAAGACCGATGAAGGCAGTGGTTGGGGAGACCGTCGTGGCAGAGGCCGAGAGTGAGGCGGTCATCCGCATCGAGGGGAACGTCTACTTCCCTCCGGACTCGATCGCGGCCGGCGCGCTCCGCGAGAGCCCGACCCCCTACACCTGCCCGTGGAAGGGGCGGGCGCAGTATCACGACGTCGTGGCCGGTGAGACCGAGGTTCGGGACGGGGCCTGGTCCTACCCGGACATCAAGGAGTCGGCGGTGAGCCGTGTCGGTCGCGACTTCAGCGGTTACGTCGCCTTCGACGCACGCCAGGTCCGGATCGAGGTCTGAGACGGTCACCGATCGCACCCGGCAGCACAGATGAAGGTCGAAACGCATGAAGATCGGCCACGCGGTGGTCCACAACGGAAAGTGTGACAATGACGTTCGATTTCGAGGCCGAGGCGTCCGCCCGTGAAGAGAACAACGCCGCGCTCATCGCTGCGTTCGACGAGGCACGTCCGGGCGAGGCGGAGTCCCGCTGGGTGCTCGACGTCCTCAACGACGCGGAGCACGGCCGTTGGATCGCCGCGCTCGGCGATGTGGGGATCGCCGAACTCTCGTACCGGTTCGTGGGCGGCCGCGTGGTGCTGTTGACGACCTGGGTCGACCCTGCCTACCGCAAGAACCGGGTGGCCACGGAGCTCATCTCTCGTGTGCTGGACGAGATCCGCGAGAGCGGGAAGAAGATCACCGTCATCTGCCCGGTGGTGGGTGAGTTCATCGACCGCAACCGCGAGTACGCCGACCTGATCGACGAGGTCCATCCCGGCGCCGGCGCCTACCCCGAGCACCAGCCCGTGAAAGACCGTCACGAATGCGAGATCACCGCGATCGAGCACGACTTGGCGTAGCTCATCGGTATCCCGGACACGGGTCACTCGTCACGGGAACGGGCGTGAGGGGGCTCCGCACTCACCGAGGGATCAGTCCGAGTGCCGGGAAAGGATCCCCACGAGCGCCGAGAGTGCCTGAGGCCACGCGGCGTCGGTGGGCACCCCGTATCCCACGACGAGGGCATCGGCCAGGGCGTTCGGGGACCGTTCGTGGCGGTATCGCGACAGGCCGGTCACCGCGACGCCCTGCCGGGCAGCCTCCTGAAGGACCCGCTGCTCGGCTCCGGGTGGCAGACGCAGCACGGTGTGCAGGCCGGCCGCCGCTCCCATGACACGCACCCTTGGGGCATGCTGGGCCAGGGCCGTCACGAGAGTCTCCCGTCGGTCGCGGTAGCGCCGGCGGACAGCGCGTACGTGACGGTCGTAGGCGCCGGAGGTGAGGAATTCCGCCATCGTCAGCTGGCTGAGCACTTCGCACGAGTCGATCTGCCCCTTGGCCGCCACGGCTTCCGCAGCGAGCGCGGGAGGCATCGCCATCCACCCCAGCCGCAGGCCGGGAGCCAGGGTCTTGCCGGCGGCGCCCAGGTAGACCACGCAGTCGGGGTCGAGTCCCTGGAGCGCGCCGACGGACTGGCGGTCGAAGCGGAACTCACCGTCGTCGTCGTTCTCCAGGACCAGCCCGCCGGTTCGTTCGGCCCAGTCCACGACGGCTGTCCGGCGATCGCCCCGCAGCGCCGTGCCGACGGGGAACGGGTGTGCCGGGGTGAGCAGCACCGCGTCCGTGCCCGCCGGCGGTACCGGGTTCGTCCCGTGGGCGTCGAAGGGAAGCGGCCGGGTCTCCAGCCCGGCCGCCGCGAGCAGGTCCCAGTACCGGGGCAGGCCGTAGGACTCGACGCCGACGTTCGATGCCCCGCGACCGGTCATCACTCGGCTCAGGATCTGAAGGCCGTGAGAGACGCCGGCGCAGATCAGTATGTGCTCCGGGCTCACGGACACGCCGCGGGTTCGAGCGAGGTGCTCCGCGAGTGCGGCCCGTAGTTCCGGCCGGCCGCGGGGGTCGCCGTAGCCGAGCGCGTCGTCGGGGGCGGCGGCCAGGGCACGGCGTGCGGCCTTCAGCCACGCCGCGCGAGGAAAGGCGGAGAGGTCGGGGTTACCCGGGATCAGGTCGTGACGAGGGCTGTCGGACGGATCGACGGCCGGGCGCGCCACGACCGGCCGGGTGACCATCCTGTCGGCAACCACCGTGCCCGAGCCCCTCCGGGCGGTGAGCCATCCCTCCGCGACGAGGTCGGCATAGGCGTCGGCCACCGGGTTGCGGGCGAGTCCGAGGTCGCCCGCGAGCCGGCGGGAGGAGGGCAGTCGTGTTCCTGGCGCCAGGCGGCCGGTGCGGACAGCTTCGCGTACACCTTCGACCACCGAACGGCGCACACCTCGTCCCGCTCGTATCGCACCAGGGGCGATACCCGAAGCAGCCCAGAACACCGACATGGGCGTGCGCAGTGCTTGCGAACCGCGGTGGTCGTCACGGGCCGGCATCACGAGCGGGCAGAGCCACTGATCGGTGCGGTCGTGCCGACGAGCCCAACTGGCATGGTTTCGGGTTCCCTTCGGGGATGTGCGCGATGGGCTCTCCGTCGCCCCGTGGAGCACCACGCGACGTCGATGTGCGAGCGGGAAGGCCTACCGGATCGCGGGTGCAACTGTCTTATGTGCGTCGATCCGTCGTGCCGTCTTACCGGCATCACGCTGTCGCAGTTGTTCCTCGCAGCCCTCACGCCTGTGGATCAGCGTGGCAAGACGTCGAGCGGGACGGCGACGAGGAACGGGGGAGGCCGCGTTGGTAAGGCGGCGCCGCTGAGCGCCGCTAATCACACGCAGCGGGGCACTGTTGTGCCTGCTCCCTGACACGTGTCGTCTGCTGCGCCGTGTGATCCGGTGCGCCGGCCTGCCCCTGCTCGGGGTCGGCCCCTTGCGCGGAGTCCCAGCCCGGACACGCAGGAACCTCCTGGTGATCCAGAACGATGGAAAGGTACTGCTCGATGCATGACGTGGCACCGGTGACCCACCTCGCCCGCCCGGGCAGATCGCTCAGGCCGGCATTCCCCTCCGCGGTGGTCTCCCTGGTGGCCTCGTTCGCCGCGTCGGCCGCACCGATCCCCCTGTTCAACACCTATCGGGCCGAGGACGGGTTCACCAACGCCGGCGTCTCGCTGGCCGTGGTGTCGTACTCCTTCGGCACGATCGCCGCACTACTGACCCTGGGCCGGCTGTCCAACCATCTGGGTCGACGGCCCACCGCGATCGCCAGCCTGGGCATGCTCCTGCTGGGTTGCCTGCTGCTGCTGAAGGTGCACGACATCGGCGCCCTGATGGCCGGTCGGCTGCTGATGGGCGTGGGCGCGGGCCTGGCCAGCAGCAGCCTCACCTCCTACATCGTCGACACCGCACCCGCCAGGCCGGAATGGTTGGCCTCCGTCGCCTCCAGCCAGGGGCCCATGCTCGGCCTCACGCTCGGCGCCGTCACCTCCGGCGCCCTGGTCCAGTTCGGCCCCTGGCCCCGCGACCTCGTCTACCTGGTGTGTGCCGGTCTCCTCGTACTGTCCGCCGCACTCATCGTCATCAGCCCGGAAACCGCGAAGCCGACGCCGGGCGCTTGGCGATCACTGATACCCCGCGTCCGCGTACCTGCCCGGGTCAGGCACCTGCTCCCGGTCGCCGCCGCGCTGTACCTGGCCACGTGGGCGACCGGGGCGTTCTACCAGGCATTCATGCCCGCACTGGTCGCAGACCGCCTCCGGACCCACAGCCCGCTCGTCCTCGGGCTGGTGTTCGCCGCCTACATGGCCCCCAGCGTTCTCGGCGCCCCCATCGGCGGCCGGTTCACCTCCGCGGCGGCCCAGCGCATCGGCATGACGATCTTTCTGGCCGGATGGATCGGCATCATGACGGCGATCACCATCGGCACTCTGGCGTTGTTCATCGCCGCGACCGTCGTCGCAGGCGGCGGTCAGGGCATCGCGATCAGTGCCGCCACCCGCGGCTTGCTGCACGACAGCGCCCTGGCCGACCGGGCGCCGATCTTCAGCGCGATCTACCTCCTCTGCTACAGCGGCGCGGCCTTCCCCAGTCTCCTCTCCGGCCAACTGTCGAAGGCCGTCGCGCTACCGGACATCGCCCTCGGATACGGCGCACTCGCTCTCGTCGCCACCGTGTTCACCGTCCTCGCCGCACGCAACCCGCGCACCGTCACGACCCCGGACACCGCACACATGGTGTGATCGCCTTCGGGCTCACCGTCACTGCGCGGCGGCCGCCCGCGACGGGCGGAGGCGGCCCAGCGGGGTGCGGTATCGCGGGAGGACGAGTTCGTCCAATTTGGTGAGCGCTCGGTCGCGGCACGCGACCATCACCTGCACGGACGTCGCATCTGCCGGCCAGAGCATGCGAGGACTATTTGGTCCTGAAAAGTGGTCGATCTGAGGTACGTTTGAGGAAGGCAGTTCCCCGCGGACAGCCACGCAAGCGTCACAAGGATCTCCAAGGCGGTAGGCACCATGCATGCAGGCGTCGAGTTCTCCGTGCTCGGCCCGGTCCGGCTCCACAAAGAGGGCGTCGAGGCCGCAGCCGGCCAGCCGAGGCAGTGCGCCGTGCTCGCTTCGCTGCTGCTCAGGGCGGGCAAGCCCGTGAGCCTTTCGAGGCTGGTGGAGGACGTGTGGGGCGACGACGCCCCACCGTCGGCCGTGGGCTCCGTGCGCACCTACGTCTACCGGCTCAGGCAGGCCCTGGGGGAGAAGAGCGACAGCTCCGTGAGCCGGGTCGACGGGGGCTACCTGCTGCGCATACCACCGGACGCCCTGGACCTGAACAGGTTCAAGGAGACGATGGCGAAGGCGAGGGAGGCCCGCCGCACCGGCGACCTGGAGGTCGCGGCGAGCCTGCTGACGAAGGGCCTCGAGATGTGGAAGGGAGCGGCCCTCGCGGGGGTCCCGGGGCCGTTCGCGGACCAGCAACGCAGCGTCCTCGGCGAGCTGCGCCTCGCCTGTGCGGAGGAGCAGCTCGCGTGCGAGGTGGAGAGAGGGCGCTACACCGAGGCGGCCGCAGAACTGTCCGCCCTGCTGGCGGAGCACCCGCTTCGGGAGCGTGTGTGCGGCCTCCTCATGACCGCGCTCTACGGTGCCGGACGGCAGTCCGAGGCCTTGACGATCTACCACACGACCAGCCACCTGTTGCGTCAGCGCCTCGGCGTCAGCCCGTCGACGGAACTGCAGCAGGTCCACGAGCGCATCCTCTCCGGGCGGTTCCAGCTCCCACAGAGCACCGAGCGCCCGAAGGACACGACACGGACGCCTCGGCCCCACGTCCCGGCCCAACTCCCGGCTGCCCTGCCGAGCCTCGTCGGTCGCGGCAGCGAGCAGGCACAGGTCGAACGCCTGGCCGCCGAGGCGGAGGCGTCGTCCTCCGTGGCCATCTGCACGGTCGGCGGGCTGGCCGGGGTGGGGAAGACGGCTTTCGCCATCACCGTCGCCCACCGGCTGGCCGACCGCTTCCCCGACGGCCAGCTCTTCGCGGACCTGCAGGGAGTCGGACCGGAGCCGGAGCCGAGGGACCCGGCGCACGTGCTCGAGGACTTCCTGCAGGCCTTGGGGGTCCGCCTCGAGGACATGCCCGAGACCGCGCAGGCACGGGGTCTGATGTTCCGCGGCCTGCTGGCCAAGCGGCGCGTGCTCGTCGTGCTCGACAACGCGTCGAGCACGGAGCAGCTGAAGCATCTGCTCCCCGGAAGCGCCGGCTCCATGGCCCTGGTCACCAGCCGCATGCAACTGCACGCGCTCGTCGCCGCCTACCAGGCACTTCCCCTCACCCTCATGCCCCTGAGCCTGAGCGACGCACGCACCCTCCTCGCGCACCGGCTCGGCGCAGCGAGGACGGCAGCCGAACCGGAGGCCGTCGACCGCATCATCCGCCTGGCCGGGCAGCTCCCCCTGGCCCTGGCCAACGTCGCCGCCCGCGCGGCGTATCGTCCGCAGCTGCGTCTGGCGGGCCTGGCCGACGAGTACGAGGTGCCGGAACACAGCACTCTCGACGCCTTCGCGAGCGAGGAGGACCGGGCGCTCGACGTCCGCGAGTCCATCACCCGCTCGTACCGCCTCCTCGACACGGAGACGGCCGCGCTCTTTCGCGACCTGAGCGCCTGTCCGGACCCCATGTTCGCGGCATCGCAGGTCGCGGACCTGGCCGGACGGCCCGAGGGCCGCGTCCGGCAGGTCTTGTCGCGCCTCACCCGATCGCACCTCGTTTCGGAGATCGGCCCCGGTCGGTACAGCTGGAACCGGCTGGTGGCCGCATACGCGGTGGAGCAGGCGGGGCAATGGTTCCTGGACCAGGGCAATCCGGCCCGGTTGTAGGGCGAGCAGGGCCGGCGACGGCCGGGGTCGACGACCTGCCTGCCGGGAGACCATGCCGGATAGACGCCGCGTCGACACCCGGCCGCTTGGATGGTCGTCACCCGCCGCGCCGTCGAGGCGCCGGCACCGAGATGCCGTGGGATCCGACGGCATGGAGGCCGTGATGACTTCACCAGATGATTTCCCGTCCTACGAAGACCTGGCCGAATCCAACCCCCTGCGCTCGCAGGAGGAGTACGACGAGGACGAGCTGGGAGAGGACGTCCTGGACCAGGGCTATTCACCCGCCGACGCGCCCCTCGCCGTCAACGACTGGGGCGTCACCGCGAGGGAGGGTGCCTCCCACGAGGACCTCGCCCATCGGCTCAGGCGCGAGGTGCCGGACGTCAGCGCACCGGAGGAGGGCGACGGACTGGGCGACACGATCGGCACGGACGGAGAGCTCATCGACGACCAGGTCGGCGACGAGCGGGCGGGACGCCTCGTCGGCTGGGACACGGACGTTCTCACCGCCGGATACGACGGCGACGACTACTGGGCGCGGGACGTGGGCATCGACAACGGCGCCGCCTCCGCCGAGGAGGCGGCTGTCCACGTGGTGCCCGACACCCAGGAAGGCTCCTGAGGGACTGCGGCACCGGCAGGGCCGGGAAGCCTCGACGGAACGGCATCCCGGCCGCACGTGGGTCGCTCGCCGGAATCCGAGGGGACCCCGTCCCGGAAATACGGGGGATGCGGGCCCGGCAAGAGAGAAAACAGCGACTTCGCGTAGACGCCCTGTAGATGGTCTCGTGCTGGGATTGTTCACACGAGATAACCTGGGGACTGAGAACCATGCGCTGTGCAGATGGTGGAAAAACGTGCCGCCCGGCCCTGAATGGACAGGCCGGAACCAGCGGAAGTGCCCCGGCAGCAGCACCCGCCGCGAGCCGGGGGCAACTCGACCCGGAGTCCGCCGCCTGGGTCGATGCACTCGAGGGCGGCCGCGGGCCCGAGTACGAGCTGGCCTGCACGCGGCTGCACGAACTGCTGGTGCGGATTGCCCTGGACGAAGTGTTCCGCCGGGGCCCTCGCTACCGAATTACCGGGCCCGAGCTGAACGATCTCGCCCACCAGGCGGCAGCCGACGCGCTGATGAGGATTACGAAGAAGATTCGGCAATTCCGAGGCGATGCCAGGTTCACGACGTGGGCGTTCCGATTCGTCGTGCTCGAGGTTTCCAACGCTCTGGGCCGCCAGTTCTCGCGTGTTTCACATACCGGGTTCGACGTCGATGAATTGGCACAAGTGCCCGACCGCTCCGGTAGCGACCCTGTCAGCCACTGGCAGGCGCGGGAGCTGGTCGAAGCCGCGCGCCGCGCGGTCGAGACGGCGCTGACGGCCCGCCAGCGGCAGGTCTTCACCGCCGTCGTCAACGGGGTCCCCCTGGAGACGCTGGCCGGCGAGCTGGAGACGAACCGCAACGCGCTCTACAAGACGATGTTCGACGCCCGCAAGAAGCTGCGGGCCCAGCTGATAGCCGGCGGGCATCTGAACGCCGCGGGCTGAGGCGGCGGCGACGGCGTCCCGCTGACCGGGGGGCTCGGACGGGCGTTGCACACGTCACCAGAACCCCAACACCTACACGGAAAGAGGCATGTCGATGAAAGCCATTGTGGTCACCGACCAGGCCGCGGGAACGTCCGGAATGACGCTGACGGAGCGGCCCGAGCCGCTCGCGGCGATCAACGACGTCATCGTCCGGATCCATGCGTCGGGCTTCGTCCCCACGGAGATGGAGTGGCCGTCCACCTGGGCCGATCGCGCCGGCCGTGACAAGACACCGTCGATCCCCGGGCACGAGCTGGCCGGAGTGGTCTCCGCCCTCGGCTACGGAACGACGGGGCTCTCGGTCGGGCAGCGGGTGTTCGGCCTCGCCGACTGGCACCGCGACGGCACCCTTGCGGAGTACGTGGCGATCGAGGCGCGCAACCTCGCACCGCTGCCAGGCGACGTCGACTTCACGGTGGGCGCGTCGCTGCCGATCTCAGGGCTGACCGCGTGGCAGGGCCTGTTCCAGCACGGCCGCCTCCAGGCCGGCCAGACCGTCCTCGCCCATGGCGCGGCCGGAGCGGTCGGGACGATGGTGACCCAGCTCGCCCGTGAGGCCGGCGCCTACGTCGTCGGCACCGGACGTGCCGCCGACCGCGAGAAGGCGCTCGACTTCGGCGCGCACGAGTTCGTCGACCTCGAGAACGACTCGCTGAAGGACGTCGGCGGCGTCGACCTGGTCCTCGACGTCATCGGCGGCGAGGTGCAGAAGCAGTCCGCCGCCCTGATCAAGGCCGGAGGAACACTGGTCTCCGTCGTCGGCCCGGTGGAAGCACGGCCTACCGACGGTCTGGCCGTCGACTTCGTCGTCGAGGCCGATCGCGCCGCGCTCGGTGAGATCGTGCAGCGAGTGCGGGACGGACGGCTGCGGACCAACATCGGTGACGTCGCGAGCCTCGACGATGCCGTCAGTGCCCTCAACCCGACCACGCGACGCCTCGGGAAGACCGTCATCCGCGTCCTCCCGTAGGCAGTGGACGGTCACCGTCCGACCCGGCAGGTCGTGGTCCTGATCCACGCCACGGCGATCGGCCACCGACCGGCGCAAGGACCCGAACCGACACACGCCGGACACCCGGACCGGCAGAGGAGTTGATCACCTTGGACGGACAGGAAGTGCAGAAGATCGCCCGCGACTGCACCGCGGATCTTCCCGGCACCGACCAGGAGCTTCGTTTCGGCCCCGACTGGGAGCTGCACAAGGTGGGTGGCAAGGTCTTCATGCTCATGACCGACATGCCCGGACGCCCCGTCGTGATCCTGAAGGCCGATCCGGACGACGCCACAGCCCTGCGAGAGCAGTACCCGGGCATCACCGCGGGCTACCACATGAACAAGAGGCACTGGATCACCGTCGAAGGCGGGGACGCCGTCGACGACAAGCTGGTGAAGGAACTCGTGACCGACTCCTACCGCCTGGTGGTCGGCGGGCTTCCCAAGTCCAGGCAACCCGTGGACCCCCACACCTACAACCGGCGGGCCTGACCCTCGGCCTGCCATCCTGCGACGCAGCGTCGCAGGAGTATTGGAGCCTCCCATGCGCGTTTTCGTCACCGGAGCCAGCGGCACCGTCGGCTCGGTCGTCGTTCCCGAACTCATCGCCGCCGGTCACGAGGTGCTCGGTCTCGTCCGCTCCGATGCCGCGGCCACGGCCGTCGCCGCCGTCGGCGGGACGCCGCTCCGCGGCGACCTCACCGACCTCGACAGCCTCCGCGCCGGCGCCACGCAGGCCGACGGCGTCATCAACCTGGCCTTCAGCAACGACTGGAGCAACATCGAGCCGGGCATCGAGGAGGAAGCACGCGCCGTCAAGACCTTCGCCGCCGTACTCGCGGGCAGTGGCAAGCCGTTCGTGCACGCCGGCCTCACGCCGATGCAGCCGGGCCACACCTCCACCGAGGACGACCCCGACACCACGCACGGTCCGGTCGGCGGCCGCGGCCGCACCTCCCAGGAGGTGCTGAGCCTGGCCTCGCAGGACATCCGGTCCTCCGTCGTGCGACTGCCGCGCTCCGTGCACCAGCGCGGGACGACGTACGGCTTCTGCTCGGTGCTCATCGCCGCCGCGCAGGAGACGGGCGTGTCCGCGTACGTCGGCGACGGCACGCAGCGATGGCCGGCGGTCAACCTGCTCGACGCCGCCACACTGTTCCGGATCGCACTCGAGGACGCCGCGCCGGGCACGGTCCTGCACGCGGTGGCCGACGAGGGCGACACCATGAGGTCGCTGGCCGAGGCCATCGGCGGCGTTCTGGCGGTGCCGGTCGAATCGGTGCCGGCGGAGCGCTTCGGCCTCATCGGACAGGTGTTTGCCCTGGACATGGCGTCGTCGAGTGCCTTGACCCGGGCAAGGTTCGACTGGAAGCCCACCCACCCGAGCCTGATCGACGACCTCAGTGCCGGCGACTACCCGGCACTGGCCTGAGGACCCGGGGTTACCTGCCCCCTATCCAGAAGTTGGACTAAATGGTCCACTACGGAAATCCGGTCACGATCGAGGTGTGCGGCCTGAACGCTGCTCGACCCGACTGATCGATCGGCTCGCGAGGTGGCCAGATGGCGACGTTGAGCTGCAGTTTATTGTCCCAGTGCGACGTCGACCCAGGTGTGGCCGGCGCGGCTTGCCCGACTCGGCGGGAGGGGTTTGGCGCTGTAATTATTGGTCTGTATAGTCCTTCTTGGGGCAGCGTCCCGGGTGAAGGAGATCCGGGACACGAGGCCGACAGCGTCATCCCCCGTACGTCAGGTCGCCAGGCGCCAGGCGCAGGTGAGGCCCGCGACGCAGCCGGGGCAGCCCTCCGAGGCCCGACGTGGACTCGACAACGACTACTCACACCCCGACCGGAGGTCGGTTCGCCGTGTCACGACTGAAAGCTCCCGCACCAGAGGACGTCCCCGCCGGCGCGCAGCGGATACTCGACAACGTCGGTGCGCAACTCGGCTTCGTCCCGAACATGTTCCAGGCCATCGCGTCGAACCCGACCGTCCTCGAGGGCGTCACTACCCTGCAAGGCACCTTGAGCCGGGTTCTGGACGCGAAGACCCGGCACAGCATCGCGCTTGCCGTGTCCCAGGCCAACGGCTGCGACTACTGCCTGGCGATTCACAGCCACGTCGCGACCGCGTTCGGCGGCATGTCAGGCGCCGACATCGAGCTCGGCCGCAGCGGCAGCTCGGTCGACCCCCGGCGCGCCGCAGCCGCTCGCTTCGCGCAAAGGGTGGTCGACAGCCGCGGGCGCGTCAGCGATGCCGAGCTCGAGGAGGTGCGAAGCGCCGGGTACACCGACTCCCAGATCCTGGCGATCGTCGCTGTGGCGGTGCAATTCCTGCTCACGAACTTCATCAACAACGTCAACCAGACCGACGTCGACATCCCCACCGTCGACTCGGTCGGCACGGCCGTGGCCCCGTGAGCACCCGCACCCGGCGCGTACGACGCCCGACACGGCCGGCGGGGGCGCGATTCAGCCCGCCCACCCGGTCGACGGACCCCTCATCAACTCGACGATGATTCAGGAAGGCTCGACATGGCGGGCTCCGAACTCTACGAGAACTTCATGGCGTTGCACACCCGCGACGGTGGTCTCGTCATGCCGAACGCCTGGGACGGCCTCTCGGCGCTGATGCTGGCCGACGCCGGCTTCGAGGCGATCGCCACATCGTCGGCGGCGCTCGCCTTCTCACTCGGCCGCCTCGACGGGCGTCACGAAGTCACCCGCGACGAACACCTCGAGCACGCGCGGCTGCTCGGCCGGCTCACGCGACTGCCCGTCAACGGGGACTTCGAGGACGGTTACGGCGACTCGCCCGAAGACGTCGCCGCCACCGTTGAGGCCGCCGTGGCGTCCGGACTGGCCGGTATCGGGATCGAGGACACCTCGGGCCGTCCCGAACAGCCCATCCGTGACTTCGACGAAGCGGTCAGTCGCGTACGCAGCGCTGTCGTCGCGGCCAAGAGGCGGATCGTCGTCACCGGCCGCACCGACAACTTCATCCAGGGCCGGCCCGACCTCGACGACACCATCCTGCGGTTGACCGCCTTCGCCGAGGCCGGCGCCGATGTGCTCTACGCCCCGTACCCGCCCGACCTCGACGCACTCGTCGCGATCGTCACCGCGGTCGCGCCGACACCGGTCAACGTCCTCGTGTCACCGTCCGACACGGTGCTGACCGTCCCCGAGCTGCAGAAGGCCGGGGTGAAGCGCATCAGCCTGGGACCGGCGCTCTACGCCCACGCCATGGGGGCACTCGAACAGGCCACGAAGGCGCTGGTCGCGGGCGACCTCGCCTCGGCCACGACAGGCATGAGCTTCGACCGCATCCAGGAACTGCTCTCCGCCACCACGAACTAGCCCGCACGCCACTGTCACCGGCTCCTCGCCCACGACCACAAGAAGAAGGAACGTCGCAATGGATCTCGACAAGCTCATGAACAAGCACCTCACCAGGTACTTCGACCCCAGCAAGACCATCCCGGAGGAGACCCTCCAGCAACTGCTGAGGTTCCTGCGCTCGACGCCGTCGTCGACGAATGTGCAGCCCAATCACTTCTACGTCCTCGCGACGCCCGAAGGAAAGGAGCGGCTGGCGGCCAACCTTGGAGAACGGTTCCAGGACAACGGCGAGAAGATCCTCAACGCCTCACACACCGTCATCCTCACCACCAGGGCGGACCTTCCCGAGAGCCACCTCGAGGCGGTGTTCGCCAAGGAGCGGGGCGACGGACGGTTCCCCGACCCGGCGAAGCAGGCGCTGTGGGAGTCGATGACCCGCGACTTCCTCAACCTGCGCAACTACGGCTACAAGGACCTGAACCACTGGATGGAGAAGCAGACCTACCTGGCGATGGGTCTGACCATGATGGCGGCCGCCGAGCTCGGTGTCGAGGCCATGCCGCTCGAAGGGTTCGACCCGACCAGTGTCGACAAGGCCTTCAAGATCCGCGAGACCGGGCACACCACGACCGTGCTGATGGCGCTCGGCTACCCCGATCCGGCGAAGGTGTACACCAGCCCGGTCTCCCGGTTCGAGCACGACCAGCTGTTCACCTTCGTCTGATCATCCCCGGCCACCGGACCTGCCGTGGCCGACGTGCGAAGACCCGCGGACACCTCGGTCGTTGACGCCGGCCCGCCCCGGACCACCGGGCCGCCGACAGGGGCCGCTGGTCATGACGACCCGCCCAGGACCGGGCGGGCCGTGAAACGCCGCGCGGCGGTCGGCTCCATCCACACAGTCAATGCGAAAGGGAGGGCCCTCATGTCGGGAGCCACCGAAATATTCGATCTCGTCGTCCTCGGCGGCGGCAGCGCGGGCTACGCCGCCGCTCTTCGCGGTGCCCAGCTCGGCCTGCGCACGGCGATGGTCGAGAGACACAAGCTGGGGGGCACCTGCCTGCACAACGGGTGCATCCCCACCAAGGCGCTGCTGCACGCCGGCGAGATCGCCGACCAGGCCCGCGACGCGGAGTCGTTCGGGGTGAAGGTCTCTTACGCGGGCATCGACATGGCGGCCGTGCAGCGCTTCAAGGACGAGACGGTCGACGGCCTCTGCAAGGGCCTGACAGGCCTGGTGAAGGCACGCGACATCACCTACATCGAGGGCGAGGGCCGCCTGTCCTCCGCTACCTCCGTCGACGTCAACGGCCGGCGCATCGAGGGCCGCCACATCGTGCTGGCGACCGGTTCCGTACCGAAGTCCCTGCCGGGCCTGGACATCGACGGCGACCGGATCATCTCCTCCGATCACGCCCTCGTCATGGACCGGGTGCCGAAGTCGGCGATCATCCTGGGCGGCGGTGTCATCGGTGTCGAGTTCGCCTCCGCCTGGAAGTCCTTCGGCGCCGACGTCACGGTCGTCGAGGGGCTCGGACACCTCGTGCCGCTCGAGGACGAGAACTCCTCGGTCCTCCTCGAGCGCGCCTTCCGCGAGCGCGGCATCAAGTTCAACCTGGGCACCTTCTTCTCGAAGGCCGAGTACACCGACGACGGTGTCAAGGTCACCCTCGCCGACGGCAAGGAGTTCGAGGCGGAGATCCTCCTCGTGGCCGTCGGCCGCGGCCCGGTCTCGCGTGGTCTGGGCTACGAGGAGCAGGGGGTTGCCATGGAACGGGGCCATGTCCTGGTCGACGAGTACATGCGGACGAACGTCCCGACCATATCCGCCGTCGGCGACCTGGTCCCCACGCTCCAGCTCGCACACGTCGGCTTCGCCGAGGGCATCCTGGTGGCGGAGCGTCTGGCCGGCCTGAACGTCGTTCCGATCGACTACGACGGTGTGCCGCGGGTGACCTACTGCCACCCCGAGGTCGCTTCCGTGGGCCTCACCGAAGCCAGGGCCAAGGAGGTCTACGGCGCGGACAAGGTCGTCTCGACGAAGGTCCCGCTCGGCAGGAACGGCAAGAGCCGGATCCTGAGGACCGCGGGTGAGATCAAGCTCGTCCAGGTCGAGGACGGAGCCGTGGTCGGCGTCCACATGGTCGGCGACCGCATGGGCGAGCAGGTCGGCGAGGCACAGCTGATCTACAACTGGGAGGCGCTGCCGGCCGAGGTCGCCCACCTCATCCACGCCCACCCGACGCAGAACCAGGCGCTCGGCGAGGCCCACCTGGCCCTGGCAGGGAAGCCCCTCTTCACGCACGACTGAAGCAGGACGGGGCGTAGTAACAGGTCCTGGGACCCCGCCGGCCCGGTGGACAGCGTCGTCGTCAGCAAGGCCACCGTCACAGGCAGGCAGACCATTCCCGGCTGCCGTGGACAACAGATACCGCGAGGTCAGTCATGCCGCAGCCATCGCCCAGGCGTCCGCACATCGTGGTGCACAGCCCAGCCCTGGACGGCTCCCGCCGGGTCACCAACGGGGACGTGATCGTGGGCATCGCCTCCCACCTGGATGACGTCATCGAGATCCTGCGACTCGCCGACCTCGACCGGATGGCGGTCGAGGAGAGTGACCTCATCGAGTGGCAGGGAGGTGGGCCGGACGAGTGGCCGGGACTTTCCGAACCCTAGTCGCAAATCGTGCCGTCGCGCGGGCGGCCGGGGCTCCGGCTCGCACCGTCAGCCGCATCCCGCGACGCCACGACGGCTCCCCTCCCGGACTCCGCCGAGCGGGTTCGGCACGCCCGCCCCGGTGATTCCTGCACGGTTGCCGGGGCGTGGCCACCCGGCGCTGGGGCCAGACGCTCAGGGGCGCTGAGAGCGATCGATCCGGACGTCAGCCGCTCCTGGAGCCCCTGCACATCCATCGCACCCACGCAGCGGATCGCGCTGTCGGCACAGACGAAGCGATCAGCCAGGCGGTAACCCTCGCACGTCGTGGTCCACACCTGGCACCACGCTCCGCCGACCCGTTGCCCATCCACCAAGCGGTACGTCGGCCCGCAGCCCGATCGTCTTCACCCGAAGCGGGGGCCGCCGTGTGGCGCTTATCACGTCAGGGGTCAACCAGGTGCGTGCGCCCGCCTCGCGCTGCGGATCGCCGTTGCCTTCGCGGACCGTCCCCATGGTCCGGACCGCGTGCCTCACGTCGCTGCCGGACCAGAACGCGAGTCTGAACACCATGTATGGTTTCGTTCGTGATGCCTCGGCCGAAGCCGTGGGAGACCCCACCGGCCGGGCAAGGAACCAGCTCTTTTGAAGGCAGGGCACAGCCATGACGCTCACCACCACGTCGTTCGGGATGCGGGCCACCGCCGCCGAGGTACTTGACGGAGTCGATCTCAGCGGGCGCCGGATGATCGTGACCGGAGGGGCGTCCGGTCTCGGTGTCGAGACGGTGCGCGCGCTGGCCGGTGCGGGAGCGCAGGTCACGATCGCCACGCGGAACCCCGCTGACGCGGAGCCGCTGCTCAAGGAGCTGCCGGGCACGCGGGCCGTCGCGGTCGACCTCGCCGACCTCGCTTCCGTCCGCGCCTTCTGCGACGACTGGAACGGGCCGCTCGACGGCCTCATCGCCAACGCCGGCGTGATGATGCTCCCCACGCATCAGGTCAACGCACAGGGGTGGGAGATGCAGCTCGCCACCAACTACCTCGGCCACTTCGCCCTCGCGGTCGGCCTGCACAACGCCCTGCGGGCCGCCGAGAAGCCGCGCGTGGTCGTGCTCAGCTCCGGTGCCCAGCTGCGGGCCGGGTTCGACTTCGACGACCCCCAGTTCGAGCGACACCCCTACGACGCGTTCGTCGCCTACGCGCAGTCGAAGACCGCGGACGTGCTGCTCGCCGTCGGGATCAGCCGCCGGTGGGCCGAACACGGCATCACCGCCAACGCCTGCGCGCCGGGGTGGATCCACACCAACCTGGCTCGCCACATGGACCAGGCGACGATGCAGGCCCTCGGTGCCATGGACGCGGACGGCAACCTGGTCACCCCCGACTACTTCAAGACCCCGGCCCAGGGAGCAGCCACCACGGTGCTGCTGGCCGCCTCCCCGCTCCTCGACGGTGTGACAGGGCGGTACTTCGAGGACAACCAGGAATCGCCCGTCGTCGACGGGGGCCCCGAGGTGATGGCGGGCGTCGCGAAGTGGTCGGTGGACCCGGCCGCCGCGGACCGGCTGTGGGACTACGCCCTGCCCGTGGTGCGCTGACCCGGAAACCTCCAGGCACAATGGGGGGCCGGCCCCCGCGGCCGCACGAAGCCGCAGGCAGGCCCCCCATCGGCACGGGTCCGCTTCCACCTCGGGCAAGGTGGGGGCGAGCCGCTGCGGAGGACAGGATCCCTGTCACCATCGCGGACCTCCCTCGCACGAGCCCGGGTCGATGCGAGGCACGACACACACTGGAGGACGCCTGATGCGACCCATGACCCGCCGCCAGGCCGACAGCTACGCTGCGCGTTCGGCCGCGACCCGGGCTCAGGTGACGTCCACCCTGGAGCGCATGCTCGCTTCCGGCACGGCCTTCTCCGACATCAGCGTCCAGAAGCTCCTGGAAGCGGCGGGCGTGTCCCGCGCCACGTTCTACGCCCACTTCCCGAGCAAGTCGGACGTCCTGGTGCGGCTTGCCGACGGTCTCCGGGAGTCACTGCTCGCGCTGGCACGACAGTGGGACCCCGCCGCTGGCGAGGACGGGGCCGACCGCTTCGCCCGGTTCTTCGAGGAAGTCATCAGGATCCACCGCGCCCACCAGGGCGTGCTCACCGCGGTCCGGGAGGCGGCGGCCTACGACGCTGCGGTGAGCGACTTCTACACGGCCAACCTCGAGGGCTTCGAGGAGACGACGCTGCGCACCGTACTGTCCGAGCAGGCCGGCGGTACGACGCCGGCGGACGTCGACGCTGTCGCCGCGAGCCGGATCATCGTCTGGGGCGGCTCCCAGGCGATCGCACACCACATCAGCGTCGACGACGGCAGCCGGGACGCCGCCTTCGCCCGGGAACTCGCCCGGATCTGGTGGTACGGCGCCTACCGTCGCCCCGCGCAAGGCGAACACGGCACGCGGCCCGACTGAAGTACGGAAGCGTTGCATCGGGTGCCGGCGCGAGGGGCGCCGCGTCATTCGTCGCAAAACGATCCTGGAGATCCTCGTACTCGTCTCCGCAGGCACCCCTCGGACCACACCACCAGGAGGAACCGGTGTCACAGCCGCAACGACTCACCCCCGAGGAGACGCTCGCCGACGCGAAGGAGCTGTTGAGCCTCCCGCGTATCGTCGTGATCTGCGGCTCCACCCGCTTCATGGCCGAGATGACCGAGGCCGACCTGCGGGAGACCGCGGCCGGAAGGATCGTCGTCAAACCGGGCTGTGACATGAAGTCGCCGCACGAACTGTGGGCCGATCCTGTTGAGGCCGAGGCGCTGAAGGTCCGACTCGACGATCTGCACCGGGCGAAGATCCGGCTCGCCGACGAGGTGCTCGTGGTCGGCGACTACATCGGAGACAGCACCCGGGCCGAGATCGCCTACGCCCGGTCCCTGGGCAAGCCCGTGCGGTTCACGCACCCCGAAGTCGACCCCGACGCCTGACCGCCCGCTGCGCCGGATGGGCAGTGGGTAGGGCACTGGGCCGGCTGCCGAGCACCGTGCTCGTCGGCGCCGGCCGCGGGCAGTTCGTGTTCCCTGTGGGGTGGCCGACGGAACCGCCCTGGTCGTCAGAGATGGTTCTCGAAGTCGAGTTCGCTGGCCAGCAGTGCCGCGCCGGCCACTCCGGCGCGCGGGCCGAGTTCGGACAGCACGATCTGCAGGTTCCCGGTGGCGAGTGGGAGCGAGCCCTTGTAGACGACGCTGCGGATCTCGGCGAGCAGCAGGTGGCCGAGCCCGGAGACGCCCCCGCCGATCACGATCATCGACGGGTTGATGAAGCTGACCAGCGTGGCGAGGACCTGCCCCACCCGGTGGCCGCCGTCCCGGATCAGGTTGACGCACGTGACGTCGCCGCCGGCTGCGCACTCCGCGACGTCCACCGCGGTGAGGAGGCCCTCCGCGGCGAGGCGTTCGGCCAGCGCCGGCGACTGCCCCGAACGGGCGGCGGCGGTGGCGTCCCGGGCGAGGGCCACACCGCCGAAGAAGGCCTCCAGGCAGCCGGTCTTGCCGCACGCGCAGGCCGGTCCCTCGGCCTCGACCTGGATGTGGCCGATGTCGCCCGCGGATCCCTCCGACCCTCGGTAGATGTGGCCGTGGACCTGGACGCCGCAGCCTATGCCGCTGCCGATCTTGACGAACAGCAGGTTGTCGACGGCCTTGGCGACCCCGGCGTACCCCTCGCCGAGGGCCATCACGTTCACGTCGTTGTCCACCACGACCGGGCAGCCGTGGGCGCGGGTGAGGGTGTTCCGGACGGGAAAGCGGTCCCAGCCCGGCATGATCGGCGGGGAGACCGAGATCCCCTCCTTGAAGCTGACCGGCCCGGGCAGCCCGATGCCTATGGAGTTGAACCGCGCGCAACCGGCCTGGTCCGCCATCTTGTTCAGGAGTTCGTTGACCCTGTCCAGGACCGCACGCGGGCCTTTGCGGATGTCGGCGGCCTCGGCGTAGGAGGCGATCGGGTTCAGTCCTCCGTCGGTGATCTCGATGTCGATCGAACTGGCCCCGAGGTCCACCGCCGCGAAGCGGATGTCGGGATCGAGTTGGACGAGGGTGGAAGGCCGGCCGCCGCGAGAGGTGGCCCGCCCTGCCTCGAGCACCTTCCCGGCGGCGATCAGGGCTTCGAGTTCCGCCAGTAGCCTCGGCCTCGCCACTTCCAGCTCGTCGGACAGCTGTGCGCGCGACAGCGGCCCGAGGTCGCGCAACAGGCTCAGCACGCGGTACTGGATGCTCACGGGCCCACTTCCTGGGTATCGGCCGAATGTGTGACAAAACGTTAGAGGCGTCACTTAATAAGCGTCAATGGCTTTCACGCGAATCGCCGAAAGTTAAATCCGAAACGAAGAAAGCGCCGGTGTGCCGGGAAGTCCCCCGACGGGAATCCCCGTTGGGACGGCCGGGCACGTGGACGGACTCCAGGGCGGGCGGCCGCCGTCCCGCGACGGCCACCGGAGAGCCCTGGAGCCACCGGCGGGGTGCTGCCCGGCCCCGTGACGGCCGGGCAGCACCCCTCATGTCAGCCGGCCAGGCCTCCCTTCACGGCGAGGGCATCGCGGGCCAGCGCGGTCCGCGCGGTCGCGTCGGTCACCAGCTTGGTGTCCGCCGCCAGTTGCGCGACCTGGTCCAGGACGGCGGCCGCCTGGTTGGTGCGCCCCGCGTCGGCGTGGGCCCGGGCCTGGTCGAGCCGGACCGTCAGCCGCTGCCGGCCCTGCTCGGTGAGCCGGTTCTCCGCACGCAGCTGGGTGATCAGCGCGTCCAGCTCGTCGAAGGAGGTGGTGGTGGTGAAGTGCACCGTGCGCGTGGTGGTGTTGCCCGCCGCGTCACGACCCGTGACCACCAGGTCGTGGCCGCCCAGCGGCAACCGCCACAGCAGCAGGGGCTGCCCCGGGGTGACCGCCGTACCGTCCAGCGTCGCCGTCGCGGTCGGCCCGCCGGAGACGGCGTCCGTGACCGTGACCACCGGCGTCGGGCGCTGGGAGTCCCCGTAGGCGGTGTCGGCCGTGACACCGGTGACCGTCACCGCGGGTCCGGTCTTGTCGATCCGGACGGCGACGGTGCCCACGGTGGAGATGTTGTTGGCGGTGTCCGTCGCCCGGTACCGGATGGAGCTCATGCCCTCCGTGGAGAGGGTGACCGCGCTGTTCGCGCTCAGCCAGGTCGTTCCGCCGTTGAGCGAGTACTCCCGGCTCTTGATGGCGCCGTTGTCGGCGGCGTTGACGGTCAGCGACACGTTGCCGGTGTACCAGCCGTTACTGCCGTTGGGTTGGGCCGGGTTGAGGGTGGCCGTCACCGTCGGCGGGGTCCTGTCGGCGATACCGGACCCCTGGAAGGTGAAGGAGTCCACGTCGACGCCGCCCGAGGAGGTGATGTACAGCTGCCCGGAGCCGGTGGGAGCCGAACCCAGCGCCGTGTTGACGGTCTGCCAGCCGTCGCCCGCCGGGACCGTGATCGTGGCGAACGGGTCGGACCTGGGCGTGCCCCAGCGCAGCGACAGCGTTCCCGCGCCGGTGGCACGGGTCTGCACCCCGGTGATGCCCGCGAAGGACACCGGGTCGTAGCCGATCCAGTCGCCGTTGTCGAAGGCGGTCAGCTTGCGCTGGCCGGAGGCGGTGGTGTCATCGGTGATCGTGACGCCCTGAGCCGAGTCGTAGTGCTCGCCCTGCATGAGCGCGGGGTTGAGGACGACCTGGGCGTCGCTGGTGGCCGGGGGCACACTGCCGGCGCCGCGGTCGGTGTAGGTGAGACCGAGGACGCCGAAGACGTTCTCCGTGTCACCGTGGCCGGCGTCGGCCGGGGTGGTGATCGCCCCTGAGCAGCCGGTCCCGCTGGTCACCGGGTGGCCGTGCTGGTTGTGGCCGAGGCCGAGGGTCCAGGCGGCCTTGGTGCAGTCGACGTTGGTGCCGTCCTCGGGATCGTCGATCCGGGTGGCGTACGGCACCACGTCGCCCCAGGTGAAGAAGCCACCGTTGGGCGGGGAGGTGAACGCCACCGTCGGGGCGGTGTTGCCCACGGTGATCTGCTTGCTGGTCAGGCCGGTCTTGCCCTCGGGGTCGGTGACCTTGAGGCGGGCCTGGAGCTGCCCGTTGTCGGGGTACGTGCGGCTTGCCGTCGGGCCGGTGGTCTCGAACGTGCCGTTGCCGTCGAGGTCCCACTGGTAGGTGAGGGCGCTGCCCTCCGGGTCGCTGGAACCCGTGGCACTGAAGGAGACGGTCAGCGGCGCCTGGCCCGAGGAGGGACTGGCGCTGATCACCGCGGTGGGGGCCTTGTTGCCCTCCGCGTAGTCGATCCGGTAGAGGCCCGCGTCGGGGTTCTGCCGGAAGAAGCCGTCGCCGTAGTCGAGGACGTAGAGCGCGCCGTCGGGGCCGAACTCCAGGTCCATCGGGTTGTCCCACTGCGGGATGCCGTTGCCGGAACGTTCGCTGTTGGGCAGGACGTTCTCCAGCTTGGTGACCGGTCCGTCCGGGCCGGCCAGGGTCAGGGCGGCGACGTAGTCCTGGGAGAACTCCCCGAAGAAGGCCTTGCCGTCCCAGTAGGCCGGGAACTTGCCCGGAGCGGGGTTGGACGCGTCGTAGTGGTAGACCGGCCCGCCCATCGGGGCCTGGCCGCCGGGGCCGCCGGGACCGCGGAAGGCGGTCAGCTCCGGCCAGGGCTGGTCGGTGTCGCGGTCGCCGTACCACAAGGTGGCCGCCCTCGCCGGGGGGAGGTCGGTGAGGCCGGTGTTCCAGCGGGAGTCGTTGACCGGCGCGGCGCAGTCGAAGGCGGGGCCGGGGGTGAGGGTGGCGAAGTCGAAGTCCCGGTAGGGACGGGTGTTGTCGCCGGTGCAGAACGGCCAGCCGCTGTTCATGGCGGTGGTCGTGGTGTCCCACTCGACGTAGCCCATCGGCCCGCGGTTGGCGTCGGCGTTGCCGGCGTCGGGGCCGTAGTCGCCCCACATCACGGCGCCCGTGGCCTTGTCCACCGTCATCCGGTACGGGTTGCGCAGGCCCATCACGAAGATCTCGGGACGGGTCTTGGCCGTGCCGACGGGGAACAGGTTGCCCGACGGGATGGTGTAGCTCCCGTCGTCCTGGACGTGGATGCGCAGGATCTTGCCGCGCAGGTCGTTGGTGTTGCCGGAGCCGCGGCGCTCGTCGAGGCCGGGGTTGTAGGTGGCCGCGTCGTTGATCGGCGTGTAGCCGTTCACATTGGGCCCGGAGGCGGGGGTGTTGCCGCCGGTGGACAGGTAGAGGTTGCCCTGCGCGTCGAAGTCGACGTCGCCGGCGACGTGGCAGCACTGACCGCGGTTGGTGGTGACGCGGATGATCTCCTGGGCGGTGGACAGGTCGAGTTGGTCACCGGTCCACTTGAAGCGCGTGAGGGTGTCGTAGCCCTCCCACTGCTTCCAGTAGGCGTCGGTCTGCCCGGCCGGCAGCCGCTCGGGGGCCGAGCCGGTGGGAGTGCTCAGCGGCGGCGAGTAGTAGAGGTAGACCCAGTGGTTGGTGGCGAAGTCCGGGTCGAGGGTGACGGTCTGCAGACCCATCTCTGAGTTCTGGTAGACGTCGAGGTGGTTCACGACCTTGGTGATCCCGGTGCCGGGGTCGGTCATCCGCAGATCGCCGTTGCGGGCGGTGTGCAGGACCCGCAGATCGGGGAGCACGGCGAGGTCGATCGGCTCGCCGGTGTTCTTGCTGAGCGTGACCTTCTCGTAGTTCGACCAGTCCACGGCGGGGTCGTCGGCGGCGGCGGCGGTCGCGAGCGCGTCGTCCGGGTGTGCCTGCGCGGCCGGTGCCAGGGCGAGACCGCTCAGCATGGGCAGCGATGCGAGGAGCACCCCGGCCATGAGGCCTCTCAGGGTACGGTACACAGTGATGCGTCTCCTTGGTCTGTGCGGGTCAGGAGGTGCGCAGCCGGGCCGGCCCGCCGGTCGCGCCGTGGCAGCGGTACGCCGACGGCGGGCCGAACCCGGTGGGGTGCCTGCGATCAGGCCAGCAGCTGCTGCAGCGCCGTGAAGCTGCGCTGCGCGGCGCCGAACGAACCCGGCGGGTTGGGCTGGGTGTTGGGCGCGGTGTCCTGCTCCCAGATGCCGACGTGGCTGCCGCGGGCCCCGATGTCCCGGATGAACTGCTGGTACGGCAGGACGCCGGCGCCGAACTCGACGATGGAGTAGCCGTCCGCGCTCGAGTTGGCGGCGCCGTCCTTCATGTGGAACAGCGGGTACCGGTAGGGCTGGTTGCGCACGTAGGCCGCGGGGTCGAAGCCCGGCCAGCGGTGCTGGCCCACGTAGGCCCAGTACACGTCCATCTCCAAGTAGACGTAGCGCGGGTCGGTGTTGCGCAGGAAGACGTCGTACAGCCGGACCGACGGCTGGTCGGTGGCGAACGCGAACTCGCCGGCGTGGTTGTGCTGGTACAGCTTCAGACCGCGGGCGGCGGCCGCCTGCCCCCAGGTGTTGAACTCCTCCGCGGCGGCGAGGTAGCCGGAGACCGTGTTGGAGTTCGACGGTGCGTTGGCGGTGCCGACGTGCGGCATGCCCAGGATCTGCGCCGCGTCGAGCTGGCCCTGGAGGTTGGAGCGGAAGTCCCCGATGCCGACGTGGCTGCCGATCGCCTTCAGGCCGTTGTCGTCGAGCAGCTTCCGGATCTCCTGGAGCGTGATCTGCCGGCCGAGGATCGAGGTGTTCTGGGTGTAGCCCGCGAACTCGATCTCCTTGTAGCCGATGCGTGCCATCTCCTCCAGGACGACCCGGAAGCCCAGCGAGGTGACCTTGTCACGGACGCTGTAGAGCTGCAGGGAGATGCGGTCCTTCGGGATGGACAGGATGCTGGGCGCGGCGGCGGCGGACGACGCCGTCGCGGCGCCGACGACGGAGGCGGCGGCGAGCGCCACGGTGGCGCCGGCGGTGGCCCGCAGGAAGTCTCTGCGGTCGAAGGATTTGTCCAGGTGGCCCACGGTCACTCCTTGGGGGATGCGGCGAAGAAGAGTGGGGTGTGAGGTGTGCTGTGGTGACGCTGCCGAGCGCTGGTCGTCCGTGGACGGGCCGGGATCACAGCCCGCTGCCCGCGGCGGCCGCCTCGGTCTTCGCCTGCGCGGTACGCTCCGCCACCTTCGCGGCGAGGTCGGCGCCGCGGTCCTGCGGGGCCGCCTTGGCGGCCCGGGCGAGCGACGCCGAGGGGGCGGTGGTGGTCGCCGCGATGCCGCCGCGCACGCGGGCCAGCGGGCCCACCTGGAGTGCGGGGCTGTTGTCGGTGGCGGTGAGCTTGCCGCGGACGATGGTGTTGTCCAGGACCGCGTTCGCGTTGTTGCCGGTGACCGCGAGGTCGCCGCCGAGGTAGGTGGCCTGCGCGCAGGAGCTGAGCGGGCCGTCGCCGCCGAGCTGCAGGTTGTCGGAGTTGTCCTTGTACACCGTGTCGCCCTCGACCTCGCTGGCGCACAGGACGCCGCCGAGCGTGTTGGCGCTCACCGTGAGCGTCTTGCCGACCGTGGTGTCGTAGACGTCGGTGTAGAGGTTCGCGTCACCGGCGACGGCGCCGGAGACGGTGGTGCCCGAGATGTACAGCTCGCCGGACGAGGCTCTGATGTCTCCCTTGACCGTGGCGTCGACGCTGTAGAGGAAGCCGTCGACGGCCGAGATGCCGCCGCTCGCCGTGGTGTTCTGCACGTGGACGCCGAAGGCTCCCTGCTGGGTCACCGCGCCCTTGACGCTGCTGTCGGTGATGTCCAGGTAGGCGTTGTTCCCGACGGCGACGGTGCTGCTGAAGGTGACGCCCTTCGCGACGAGGTCGGCGCCGGCCTCGATCGTCACCGTGCCCTTGACCTTCGTACCGGTCAGCGTGCAGGACGCACCGGCCGGCACCACGAGGGCGCCGCTCACGGTGACGGCCCCGCCTTCTCCCACACAGGTGGTCGTGAGCGCCGCCTGCGCGGGCGCCGCAATCGTGACCAGCCCGCCCGAGGCCACCAGCGAGGCTGCGACGAGGTACGAACGGATCTTCATGGGGCTTCCCTTTCTGCTGCGGTTACGGCCACGGCGACATGCCGCGGCCGGGAACCCCCGCCGGGGCGGGGTGCTGCGGAGTGCGGGACATCTGTGACGAGGGAAGGCCGCCGCTCGCGGGCGGGTGGAGGTCGGCTGCTCGTCGGAGGTGAGGATGCGTCACATATGGCCCCGTCATGCGGGGCGGGTGGGTTGCAAGGCCGCACTGTCGTTACATCGGCGCAACATCGTGTCGATCGGCTGGAACGCTAAACCGGGGTCCCCAGTGGTGTCCAGAGCTTTGGACGCAGTCACCAAAATCTTTTTGGCGAACCGTCAAAAGATCGCCGTCATCCGCGAATTGAATCCAATGAACGGTGGATAGCACCTTGACAGGGGTGACGCTCTGCACCACGCTCGTGACGCTTCGCCACTTGGCGAGCGGTTCCACGTACCACCGTCATCCCTGACAGGAGCGCGCATGCCGACCGGAGTGTGGATGACGGGCGCCCGTGGCTGCGTCGCCACCACGGCGATGCTCGGCCTGCTCGGGTGTCCAGGCCGGACCGGCCGCACCCACCGGAGGCGCGACCGGGCCTCCCCTCCGCCGATGCCGGCCTTCCTCGCTGGTCCGACCGGGTCATGGGCCGCTTCGGCGTAGCCGGGCCCCGCCCGGCGGCCTGCGTAGGGCATGACCGGACCGTGCGAGGCCCCTGTCGTCGTGGCCTGCGGCCTTCCGTGCGGTCGGCGGAGGATCCTGTTCGTGACCCGCAGACCCGTATGGCTCGTCGTGAGTCGGGTCGCTGGACGGGTGCCGGCGCAGCTGCCCGCGCGGCGTGGACGCATCGCGGCGGCATCGGCTGGACCCGCTGGGGCGAGAGCCCTGAACAGCGTGCGGACGCAGGCCGGTTCCTCGCGCGAGCGGGTGTAGGCGCTCGCGTGTGCCTTGTGCTGTGCGGTGTCGTGTTGCCGGTCCGTCAATCCGTCCGGGCGTGGAGGGTCCGTGCCAGGGTGGGGATCATCACCGCCGCGGGGACGAGGTGGAGCCCGAGGAGGGCGGCGATGGTGGCGGTGTTCGCCCCGGACAGCAGGGGCGGTGCCAGGGAGATCACGGTCAGCGACACTGCCGTCCACGCGAACCGCTTGGCGGGGCGGGCGCTCCAGCGACGAAGAGCAGCGGCCACCACGACGCCCACGGCGGAGAAGAAGCCGGTCACCACGGCGAACCCGGGCAGGGGGATTGCCTGGCCTCCGTCGGGGACCTCGAAGTCGACGCCGGCGGCCTGGGCGAGCACAGCGGCAAGGGTGGTGGTCGCCGTTGCCGCGAGTGCGGCGATGAGGCCGGTTCGGGCGAGCTTGCGGAGTCGGCGGGTGCGGCTGGTCCGGCCGGGTGCCGGGCCTGTGACGACCCCGCTGTCATGGGTCTCGTTCAACTCGCTTCTCCCTCATCCGCTGAGTGACCTACGGCGTGTGCTGACCGGCATGTGACGGCTGGGCTGTGCAGGGTGCGGGCACCGGTGCGCCGCGACCACGGCGACACGGGCGTCACCGTCCGGTGTCCGTACCGGGGCTACCGTGTACCGTCGGCCGGCAGGCGTTCCGGCAGGCGTTCCGGCAGGCGTTCCGGCAGGCGTTCCGGCAGCGCGAGGTGCGGGAACCGGTCGGCGTGGAAGGTGACGATCTCGGTGATCAGCCCGCCGGTGATGCGCAGGACGTCGAGGGTCAGCGGCAGGTAGGCGCTCGCGCGCTCGTTCCAGAGGTAGAAGGCGACGGCGGGCTGCCGGTTGACCGACGTGGGCACGCCGCGCAGTCCCTGCATGCCCTCGAAGCCGTCCTCGATCCAGCCGGTCACCACCGCGTCGCGTCCCACGGACAGGCCCGGCGTGGGCGGCATCGAGCAGCGGACGTCGTCACGGAGCATGCCGGCGAGCCGGGCCACGTCCGTGGCGACACTGGCGTCGGTGAAACGGCGCACCAGCTCGCGCGTCCCGCAGTCCTCGGCGCCGCCGCTCCAGTCCTGCCGCTCGGCGGGCAGGTGTTCCCGCATGCCGGCGCGGGCCCGCTGCAGCGCGCTGTTGACGGAGTGGACGGAGTCACCGAGGAGCTCCCCGACCTCTTTCGCCGGCCAGTCGAGCACGTCGCGCAGGATGAGTACGGCGCGCGGGCGTGGCGCGAGGTGCTGGACGGCGACGAGGTACGCCAGCTCGATCGTCTCCCTGGCGACGGCGACGGCCTCCGGCTCGTCGGTGCCGGCCGCGGGCAACTCGTCGAGCAGCCGGTCCGGGTAGGGCTGCAGCCACGGCACCTCGCCGCCGGTCGCGGGCTCCGGACGGCGCTTGGCGAGCAGGTCCAGACAGGCGTTGGTGGCGATCCGGTACAGCCAGGCGCGGAACGTCGACCTCCCCTCGAAGGTCGCTCGCCCCCGCCAGGCACGCAGGAACGTCTCCTGCACGGTGTCCTCGGCGTCCTCGAGCGACCCGAGCATCCGGTAGCAGTGCACGTGCAGCTCCCGCCGGTGCCGCTCCGCCAGCCCTGAGAACGCCGGCTCGTCGGCCTCGCCGAGAAGACCGCTCCCGCCCAGCTCCTGAGGCCGTGTGTCCGCACCCATCACGTGATCCTTCCGTCTCGTGGAGTCCCGTTGTAGGTGTGACGGGTACGGGCGCGACAACTCATCACCAGGGCCGCCGGGGAGGGGATGCCGTCCTCGACGAGCGGGCCACTGCGGTCATCGCGTTCCAGAGGGATGCCCCGGACCTTGGACAGCGGGGCCGCCTGCTGCGTCTGAGCGGTTACGGGGATGGCCTCTTCGATCCGAGGATGATGCCGATCAGCCCGCCGGTGGCTGTGCCGAGCCACGGACCGAGGTAGGCGAGGGCGGGGACATCGACGTCCCAGGTTCGGACGGCCGTGATGATCAGGATGAGCAGAATCGCCTGCGCGATCAGATAGACCGTGATCTTGCGCTGTGTGGTCCAGGCTCGCATGTGCTCTACGAGCTTTTGCCTCATCAAGCCCCGTTATGTTTTTCGCGGTCCTGCAAGAGGGCCGCTGGCCTCCGGGCCCGGTATGACTGTTGCCCCCTGTCGAACGGATGACCTGGGGGGTGGTGTCACCGGGCCCGAGGGGTGCCGTCGGAGACGCTGATGAGAGGTCCGACCGCCGCCTGGCCGG
>NZ_JBEXYN010000040.1:0-74560 GCF_040630935.1 Streptomyces sp. NPDC005722 | reverse complement strand
GGTGGCCGTTTGTCTATGCGGGCACCAACCCAGACGCCGGAGCAAACCCCCGCATCAGGTCCAACCCGCTACACCACTTCCAAGGACGCAACCGGCGGATCGCGCGCTGCGCTCGGTGCCGTGCCGGTGGATGGCGTTGACGAAAAGGCAGCGTCCGGCAGACCCGGAGACCGCCGTTTCGACCTTCTTCAGACACAGGTACGCGTGCAGAGGAGAGATGCGGGACACTAGCTCGCTGATCGCCAGGTTCGGTGTGAGGGCCAGCCAGGGGCCGATGTCCCGGCCGACCTCCGTCGCCGCTCTGAGGATCTGCTGCCAGGTCGTCGTTGCGAGGTACCAGCCGTTCGCGGGTATGCCGGTCACCCCTGGCCAGGCGTGTTCGACCCTCTCCCACGGCCTCTTGCTGGGGCGACGTTGCGGTCCATCGCGGACAAGGACTGGGATGTCCAGGCGGTCGGATATCTGAAAAGCGTAATCCTGGGCACCTTCCGGTGGCTGCTTGTCCACCCTGAGAAGAGTGCCACGGTTTGATCGCTGACTGGTGCAGTCAATAAGACTCTTGCCATTGACCACCGTCGGTGATCGCTGCCTGCTCCCCATCACTCTGGCCCGGAGAACAGACCGATTAGGATGCCATCCTAGGGCTGGGCCAGGATAGGGCACGACCGACCACGGGGAAGGCGTCGATCGAGACGCGTCTGCGCTGGGCCGACAGCGCGGGCTCACATCGCTTCGCCCTCCGTGCCGACATTGATCATGCAAGGAGGTCTCGGTGACGCCACCGGCGGGGCGGTCTGTGCCGAAGCCTGGTCCTCCTCCGAACCGTGAGCGGTGGTTCCAGCCGAGGCGCTCCGGCTACGCGTGGGAGCAGGAAGGCTTGGAGCACGTCCGGCAGCTGATGCCCAAGGCCGAGCCATACCGGGCATGGGCGACGTTCCAGTTCACTGGTCCCTCCGGCCGCGTCAACGAATGCGACCTGCTGATCGCCGTACCGGGCGGGGTCTACCTGCTGGAGTTGAAGGGCCATCCTGGACGCTTGGTGAACCACGGGGACACCTGGCAGTTCCACGACGACCGGGTGCGCACCCTCAAGAATCCACTGCACCTCACCGATCTCAAGGCCAAGGAGCTCAAGGAGCAGCTGGCGCGGGCGGCGCGCGCTATGAAGGAGGACCCCAGGAGGGTGCCCTTCATCAAGCCAGCGGTCTTCCTGCACGACCCCAGCCTGGTGAGTGAGCTCGACGAGTTCCAGCAGACCGGGGTGTACGGGCGCGACGGCAGTGCGAACGGGCTGCCCGGTATCTGGGACGGTCTGCTCGGGCTGCCGCCCGAGCGGGAGAGCTGGCGGGTCACCCCGCAGACCAGCGCGCTGCTCGAAGAGCTGATGAAGCGCATCGGGGTCAGTCACTCGACCGCTCATCTGCGGTTCGGTGACGACTGGCGGCTGGAGCCGCGGGCACTGGACGCCGGCCCCGGCTGGGAGGACCGGCTGGCGAAGCGTGACGACGGCCTGGTGCAGGAGAGCGGCCGGGTGCGGATCTACCTGGCCGGTGAGGCGGCCTCGCCCCAGCAGAAGCAGCAGGTGGACCGGGCGGCCCGCCGCGAGTACCAGGTGCTGCAGGGCATCAACCATCGCGGCATCGTGCAGGCGGTCCAGATACGCGAGCACGTGAGCGGTCCGGCGATCCTGTTCCGGCACCGGACGTCGGACCTGCGGCTGGACGCCTACCTCGACGCGTACGGGGGGCAGCTTACGCCCGAGACCCGACTGGACATGGTGCGCCAGCTCGCCGAAGCCGTGCGCTATGCCCACAACCGCTCCCTGTACCACCGTGCCCTGTCCGCCCGGTCGGTGTATGTGTCGGCGGCCGAGGACGGCAGTGACCCGGTACTGCGCATCGCGGACTGGCAGACCGCCGCCCGGGACTTCGAGACCACCCTGCACCGCACGCTCGGGGACACCCCGCTGGACGCCAACCTGATCGCGGACGTCGCGCAGGTGTACCTGGCCCCGGAGACCGACCTGGAGTTCGCCGATCCGGTCGACCTCGACGTGTTCGGGCTGGGCAGCCTCGCGTACCTGCTGCTGACAGGGCGCCCGCCCGCCGACCGGCGCAGCGCCCTGCTGGACCGGCTGCGGGAGGAGGGCGGCCTGCACCCGTACGCCGTCGCCGACGGCGTGTCCGAGGCACTGGACCTTCTGGTCTTCCAGGCGACCGCGGCCGACGTGCAGGACCGGATGGCGTCGGCGGAGGAGTTCCTGCGGCTGCTGGACGCGGCCGAGGCGGACGCGGCGATGCCCGAGCCCTCGGGTCCGGCGGCCACGGACCCCTTGACGGTCCAGCCGGGCCAGCCCTTGGACGACACCTGGACCGTGACCCGCGTCCTCGGCACGGGTGCCACGGCCCGAGCCCTGCTGGTGCGTCGCCACGAGAACGAACCGGGCGGCGAGTCGGACTCTCCGCGGGTGTTCAAGATCGCGCTGGACCACGAGAAGGACGCCCGCCTGCAGGCAGAGGCCACCGCGCTGAAGGAGGTCGGCGGGGGCCGCATCGTGAAGCTGCTCGCCCAGCCGCGCCAGCTCGGCGGACGGATGGTCCTGGAAATCGAGTACGCGGGCGGTTTCCGCCCGCCCGGCGACCGGGAGCCGGTCAGCCTCGGGTCGCGGTTGCGCGGCGAGGGGGCGCTCGGTTACGACCAGTTGGAGCGTTTCGGCACAGACCTCTTCGAGGCCCTGGACAGCCTCTCCGCGCGCGGGGTGCGGCACCGCGACATCAAGCCCGACAACCTGGGGCTCTTCAAGCGCAGTGACGGGTCCTGGCAGCTCATGCTGTTCGACTTCTCGCTGGCCGACGCGCCCGACCAGGACCTGCATGCGGGCACGCGCAGTTATCTTGACCCGTTCCTAGGGGGCAGCCGGCGCGAACGCTACGACGACCACGCCGAGTGGTATGCGGCGGCGGTGACCCTGCACGAGATGGCCACGGGCGAGCGGCCGGTGTGGGGCGACGGCCAGGGCAACCCGCTCACCGTGCCGGACGCCGAACTGCACATCGCGGACGAGCTGTTCGACCAGGCCTTGCGTGAGGGACTGACCGCGTTCTTCCAGCGGGCCCTGCACCGTGACGTCGAGGAGCGCTTCGACAGCCTGCGCGAGATGCAGGAGGCGTGGCGCCGGCTGTTCCGTACGGCGGACAAGGCGCCGCCGGCCACCACCCCCGCCACGGTCGGCATGACGACCGAGGACATCGAGGACGCCCGGGACCAGGCCGCTGCCGCCGCCGACCCTAAGACCCCGCTGGACGCGGCGGGACTGTCCCCCCGTGCCGTGTCCGTTGCCGCGGCTCTAGGCGCGTCGACCGTGGAGGCCCTGCTCGACATCCCCCCACACACGATTTCCCGCGCCCGTGGCGCGGGCAACGTGATCCGCAAGGAACTCAACCGCCGGCACCGCCAGTGGACGCACGCCCTGCGCAGACGTCCCGCCTCGCGCCCGCCCGTGGCCGTGCCGGTGGACGCCGCCGAGGACGTGCTGGAGCCGGTGGAGACATTGGCGGCGAGGCTCACCCCCCCGGACGGCAAGCACCGCACCAAGCCGCGTCCGGACGTCGTCCTCACCACGCTTCAACTGCCCGGCGGTGAGCGGCTGGAGCCGTGGCCCGCGCAGCCGGCCATCGCCAAGGCGCTCGGCATCAGCCAGCCCACGGTCTCCCAGCACCAGCAGGCCGCGATCGAGCTGTGGGCGGCGCTGCCATGGCTGCGCCGTGTCCGGGACGAACTGGTGGCGATCCTGTCCGAGCAGGGCAGAGTCGCCACCGCCGAGGAACTCGCCGCCGAGCTGCGCGCCCGGCACGGTGCGGGAGACGGAGACCCCGCCGACTCCTTGGCTCTGGCTCTGGGCGTGGTCCGGGCGGCGGCGGAGGCGGAGTCCCGTAAACGGGACGAGGACTCCGGACCCGACGGCGAACCGCCGGTCCGGCTGGCCGTGCTACGGCGTGGCGGGCGCGTGGTCCTGGCTCTGGAGGACCAGCCGGGCAGCGACGACCCGACGCCGGCCGAGCTCGCCGACTACGCCGCCGCCCTGGGCGAGACGGCGGTGGGGGTCGCGGGCCGCGACCCGCTCCCGGGCCGGGCGGCGGTGCTGCGGGAGCTGCGCGCGGTGACCGCTCCGGAGGGCATGGCGTCCATGGCAGACACCCGCCTGGTCGACCTGGCGGCGGCTATGGCGGGCGGCGTCGCCGTTTCCCCCCGTCTGGAGCTTTTCCCGCTGGACATGGACCTGGTCCGTGCGCTGCGCATCTCCCAGGCGCCCGCGGGGGTGCGCGCCGACACCGGCATAGGTGCTGCGGACTTGGTGGCCCGCGTCCGAGCACGCTTCCCGGGCCTGGCCGTACTGGCCGACACCACGTACGTGGAGCTCGAGGAGGCACTGGCTCAGACCGATTTCCCGCTCGCCTACGACGGGCAGCGCAAACGGTTCATGCCCCGGGGACACGAGTCGACCGACAGCCGGTACGAGCCGTCGGTTTCCATGCTGACCAGCACCGGCACCCTGATCGCCGCCGCGCAGAGCGAGCTGGCACTGGGCAGGGACCCGCGCCGGGTCCTGACGGCACGGCTCCAGACGGCCCGCCGACGCGGCGGTTTCCTCGCGCTCACCGTCAAGGCACCCGAACTGCCGGGTGTGGCAGAGCGGTTGGCGGAACGCATGGATGTGGTGCAGGTCTCGTTGGATGACCTGTTCCTCGCGGCTATGCGGGAACTGGCCGCGGAACAGGGCGTCGAGTGGGCGGCGCTACTGCGCGCAGACGCCGCGTTCGCTGCCTCGGGCACGCTCGGCGCGGGCCTTGCCTCTTATGCCCGGGCCGCCTGCGAGCGGGTCCTAGCGCGTGCGGTGGCGCTGGCCGAGCAGTCGGGTCCGCGTACCGTGCTCTTCGTCCACGAAGCGGCGCTCACCGCCCGCTACTGGTCGGCGGGCGGGAGCGAGCTGCTGGTGGCGCTGCAGGAGGCCGCCCGCCATGCGGGCGGCGTCCCGCACGGCCTGTGGCTGCTGGTTCCCATGGAGGACCCGGAGGCCTCGCCGGCCCTGGACGGCCGCACGGTGGACATCGTGGACCGGGCGAGCGAATGGGAGCCGCTCACGGGACTGTTCCTGAAGGACCTCAAGGCCTGAATATGTGGCGGTGCCTGGTCGACGGCACTGCAACTCACGCCTGCTCGCCGCCGGTTCGAGGTCGGGGAGGGGGAGTTGCGGCTAAGATCCGTTGTGTGCCGGAGACCTTACAAGAGGATCAGTTCGCGAAGGCCGCGACGCGTCACTTCCACGACGCGGACTTCCTCCACACCGACAGCCGCCTGCCGTCTGCGGACCACCTGTACGGCTTCGCTGCGGAGTGTGCGACAAAAAGCCTGCTGCTGCGGTTCACGGATGTGGCGATTGGGCCGTCCAAGAAGCCGGAGGTCGTGGATCCGGCGGACCCCGAGAAGCCCCTGCAGTTCGGCCACGTCGACCAGTTGGTCCGTGAGGTCAGGCTGTGGGCGCACGGACGGGGAGGGGCAGCCCTGTACTCGGTACTCGACGGCGACCTCCGTGCGTTCAGGAAGTGGAACGTCAGCACCCGCTACTCCGACGGGAGTTACGCCCAGGTCGAGATGGTCGCGCGGCGTCAGGACGCGGCGCGTCGCATACTCTGCGTGCACGAACAGGCGCTGCTCGCCGGGAAGCTGCCGTGACAGCGCCGGTGGAACCCGTCCGGTTCGACGAGGCACGCACGCGCGCGTTTGACACCGCGCGCGAGGTGGCCCGGCAGGGCTTCCATGTCGTACTGGTGCGGGACGTGCTCGGCCGCTTCTCCCTTGTCGTCGACGACAGTGAGAAGCAGAAGGAGGCCGTGCTCAAGCTCCTGCAGGGCTGGGAGAGGCTGCTCGCCGATCGGTTGGGTCCGTACCGGACCGGTCACCCTGTGTTGCTGACCTCGAAGATGTTCTCGGCGGACACCCTGCTGGCGTCCCCGCGCGCGGTCGCGGACCCCGAAGGCCCGTCCGGAAAGGGCTCCGTGCGCTTCCTCGACAACACCGTGGTTGGCGAGGACTGGGCTAAGGTGTCCCCGCTCGTGGACGGAGCGAGCGGCAACCGCGCCCACCGCACCGCGCTGTACGGGTTCAAGGGCGGCGTGGGCCGTACGACGGCGACGGCTGTGCTGGCCCGCAGACTGGCTGACTCCGGGCACGTTGTCCTGGTCGTCGACCTGGACCTGGAGTCCCCGGGCGCCGGCCCGCTCCTAATGGGACAGGACCTACCCCCGCACGGACTGGTGGACCACCTCGTGGAGGCCGCCGTCGGCAGCGCCGACGGCCTGGAGATGGTGATCCGCGCCCCCTACGTCCCGCCCCGCGCGGACGACGGCCGGTTCGGGGAGCTGTGGGTGGCACCGGCCCGGGGAGGGGGCGGCGGAGACGCGTCCTACTCGTATGTCGAGAAACTGAACCGCGTCTACGCGAACACCGTCGACGCGTCCTTCGCGGAGCGGCTGGAGCAGGCCGTGTGCGCCTGTGAGGAGGCGGTGGAGCGGGACAGCGACACCGGCCACCGTCCGGACGTAGTCCTCCTGGACAGCCGGGCCGGCATCCACGACGTCGCCGCCGTGACCATCTCCCGGTTGTGCGACCTTGCCCTGCTGTTCGGCGGGAACAACGAGCAGACGTGGATGGGCTACGGCGACCTGTTTGCGGCCTGGCATTCCCTGGGGCAGGCGCCGCACATCCGGGAGAAGCTGCGCATGGTGGCCTCAATGGTGCCGGACTCGGTGCACTATCCGATGGAGGCCTACCTGGAAGCCTTCCGCGAGCGGGCGTTCGAGTGCTTCGAGGTGCTGTACGACACGGTCGCACCAGTCGACCTGGGAGCCGAGGGCACCTCCGCGGACGGGGTCGCCACGGCGCGGGACGACGAACAGGCACCGCACTTCGCCATCCCGATCCTGTTCGAACCGGGGCTGGTCGGCATGGACGCGAGCAACGCACCGGGCTGGCAGGAACGCGCCTTCGTGCAGGCCGCGTACCGTGACTTCCTCGATGGAGTCACCATGCTGATCGAGGCGGCACTGGCGGCCGGCCGGGACGAGGAAGGGACGCGAGACACGTGACGAACGAGGCCCCCCTCACCGCGCACGAGTACCGCGACCTGCTGTCGGCGGCACTGGAGGACTCCCTCCACGCCGACACCCGGACGCCGACCGCGCACACCCTATTCATGCCGGACTCGCACCGCACCGCCCTGTACGTTGACAACGTGGTGGTGCCGGGAGGGCGGGGTGTCGGCAAGACGTTCTGGTACCAGACCCTGCTCGACGAGCGGCTGCGCGAGGTCGCCGCCGTCGAATACCGCATCAACCGACTGCGCCGGCTGCGGGTACATCCGGGACACGGGATGAACCTGGACCACGACCACTATCCGGGGCCGCCGACCCTGCGGGGCTTGGTCGATGCCAAGGAGGACCCGTACGACATCTGGTACGCGGTTCTGCTGAGGGCGCTTGGGCGGGAGGAACTGTGCGACCTGTCCGAGTGGCGGGACAGGGTGGCGTGGGTGCGCACCCACACGGACGAGGCCCAGCGCACGGTGGAACGGGCGGACCGGGAGGCGCACGGGGCGAACATCGTCCACCTGATGCTCTTCGACGCACTGGAGCACCTGCATGCCGACCGGGCCCAAGCGGACCGACTCGTCGTCGGCATTTTGCGGCTGGCCCTGCAGATGCGGTTCGGTACGCGCAACATTCGACTCAAGGTGTTCATCCGCCCCGACATGTTCCAGGCGGCGACCCTCGCCTTCGCCGACGCCTCGAAGCTCTCCTCCGGATATGCGTCGAGCCTGGAGTGGACCCACACCGACCTGTATGGACTGCTATTCCACAGTCTGGGCAACGAGGACGACGGAGAGGCCGAACTGGCACGGCGGTTCCGTGCGTCCACCGGCGGCTGGGCGACCGACGAGACGGTCGGGCGGCACGAGCCGCCCCTGGTACTGCGTAACGTCGCGGAAGTTCAGGAAAAGCTCTTCACGGAGATCGCCGACCCGTTCATGGGCGGCAACTACCGCAAGGGGAAGCCCTACACCTGGCTGCCGAACCACCTCAAGGACGGCAACGGGAAGATCAGTCCGCGCAGCTTCCTCCAGGCCCTGGTGACGGCCGCCGAGGCCAGCCGGTCGGTTCACCACGACCACGACCGGGCCCTGCACCACGAGGCGATCCGTGCCGGGGTGCAGGCCGCCTCGAAGCGGCGGGTCGACGAGGTCGGCGAGGACACCCCATGGGTGAAGCTGGCGATAAAGCCGCTCGCCGGTGGGCAGGTGCCCCTCAAGGAGTCGGCGGTGCTCGACCTGTGGAAGGAGAACGACCTGCCCGTGGCGCTGGCCGAGGACGCGGCCCAGTATGCCCAGGCCGACCGGCCCTCCCTGGTCCGTACCGGCCCCCGCCACCCGGACGACCTGCCCCGGCTGGTCGAGGAGCTGATCGAACTGGGCGTGATGACCAGGCGGCGCAGCGACGGCCGGCTGGACCTGCCCGACGTGTACCGGATCGCGTTCGGGCTGGGACGCATGGGAGGGGTGCCGAAGGCGTAGCCGACGCTGTTGGGCGTCGTCGAGTCCTCGTGTACCCCATGACTCTGCCGGTTCACAAAGTCGACCTGGCAGGATGGGCTGACATGCCGTGTCCACAGTCCACACGGTGGGTTGGTCGGGATGGAGAGAATCGCCGGTGTCGTCTGAGGAAGTCCGTACCGCGGAAGCGCCTGCGCGTGCGCTGCCGCGCGACGGCGTGCTGTTGAAGGAGCTGCAGAAGCAGGTCGTGCTGATGGAGGAGGATCTCAGGCAGCGGGCGGCCACCGAAAAGTTCGCCCCGGCCCTCCTCGCCGAGTACGAGCGGGCGAGCGGCGAGGGCGGCCGGACAGGCGTCGGGTACGAGACTTGGCTCGACGACCGGCTGGTGCAGATCGCCGCCGCCTGGGTCCTGGCCTGCGTCTTCGTCCGCTTCAGCGAGGACAACGGGCTGATCCCGGAGGCCTGGCTGTCGGGCCCCGGCGAGCGGCTGTCCGAGGCGCAGGACCGGCACGACGACTACTTCCGCGCCCATCCGGAGCGCAACGACCGCGACTGGCTCCTGGAAGCGTTCAGCGCGCTGCGCGACGCCCACCCCACAGCCGCGGGCCTGTTCGATAAGCGGTTCAACCCGCTGTGGGAGATCACCCCCTCCTATGTGGCCGCCACCCGGCTCCTGGGGTTCTGGCGCGAACGGGACGCGGAGGGCCGTATCCGCCACGACTTCACCGACCCCGAGCTGAACACCCGCTTCCTCGGCGACCTCTACCAGGACCTCTCCGAGCACGCCCGCAAGACCTACGCACTCCTCCAGACGCCGACCTTCGTCGAGTCATTCATTCTCGACCTGACGCTGGAACCGGCGGTGGCGGAGTTTGGCCTCGACCCGGTGTGGAAGCACCGGCCGGAGGGCTGGCGCGGGGAGATCGACGAGGACGGCCGGGTGCACGGCCTGCGCTGCATCGACCCCGCGTGCGGCTCCGGGCACTTCCTGCTCGGCCTGTTCGACCGGATCTACAAGAAGTGGCGTGCGCTGGAGCCCGGTGTGGACCGGTGGGTGCACATCCGGCGTGCCCTGGAGTCCGTCCACGGCGCGGACAAGAACCCGTACGCCGCCTCGATCGCGCGGTTCCGGTTGCTGGTCGCTGCGCTGAAGGAGGGCGGCGTACGGGAGCTGCGACGCGCGCCGGCCATGCCCATTCGGATCGCGGTAGGCGACTCGCTGCTGCACGGGCGGGAGGCGGGCCAGGAGGCCGACCGGACGCTCGACGACGCGGCCCGTGAGGAGGTCTTCACGTACCGGACGGAGGACGTCAAGGAGTACGTGCGGGAAGTGGACCTGCTGGGGCGTGGGTCGTACCACGTGGTGGTGGCGAATCCGCCATACATCACGGTGAAGGACAAGCAAGAGAATCAGAACTACCGGGACGTGTACTGGGCCTGCTCGCGCCAGTACGCGTTGTCAGTGCCGTTCGCGCAGCGAATTTTCGAGCTCGCTTTGCGGGCGAGCGGAAGCCGTCAGGACGGCGGCTTCACCGGGCAGATTACTGCCAACTCGTTCATGAAGAGGGAGTTCGGCAAAGTCCTGATTGAGTCATTCTTCCACGGTGGTCCCTATAAGGATCCGAACAATAAGCGTAAGCGAGACTTCGGTGGCGTAGATTTGACGCACGTGATCGACACCTCGGGAGCCTACATTCCGGGACACGGGACCCCTACGGTGATTTTGATTGGGCGGAACCAAGTGGCTCGACAGGCCAAACCCATTCGAGCAGTGCTGGGGGTGCGGGGTGAGGCCGGCATTCCCGAAGAGGACACACTGGGGCCGGTGTGGCTTGCGATCACTGAGCAGGTGGGAAAGCCTGGGAGCGAGTCAGAATGGGTGAGCGTTGAAGACGCTGAACGATCTCGTTTTGCGCGCTTTCCGTGGTCTCTTTCCGGTGGTGGAGCGCAGCCCGTCATGCAGTCACTGGAGCGGGTTACCGGGCGGCTTGGTGATGTGATCTACGAGATCGGGAGGACGACACATACTGGACTGGATGAGGCTTACTACATGCCTCCATCTGCTGCTGCGACACGAAGGCTAAGCGCTGGCACCGTTCCTGTCATTCTTGGGGACGAGGTGCGCAATTATGGAATTCGCTCTACTGTCTGCACATTCTTTCCCTATGCGACCGTAGCGCCCCATACTGTGCGAGGTGCCGAAAGGGATCTGACTGATACTGAGTTGAAATTCCTCTGGGGTAATCGTACTGTTCTGCGTGGGCGTCTGGATTTCGGTCAAACTCCCGAGCAGCGTGGGCTTGCTTGGTTTTCACACAGTATGTTCTTCCCGAAGCGTTACCGGAGTCGGCTTTCGATTGCGTTCTCCTTTGTTTCTACGCATAACCACTTTGTGCTGGACCGTGGCGGAAAAGTATTTAAGCAGTCCGCGCCGGTGATCAAGCTTCCGGAGGGGGAGAGTGCGGAGCGGCATCTGGAGTTGATGGGGGTTCTCAATTCTTCGACTGCTTGCTTCTGGCTGAAGCAGGTCAGCCACGATAAGGGGATCCGGGGGGAAGGTGGGGGGTTTACTAGCGATGAGTGGGAGCGTTTTTACGAGTTCACGGGCACTAAGCTTCAAGAGTTCCCTCTTCCAGAGAGCCTTCCTCTTGCGTTGTCCCGGGAACTTGATGCCCTCGCTCAGAAGCTGTCTGAACTCGAGCCATCGACTGTCGTCTCTTTCGGCACGCCCACACGGGCTGCCCTCGACGAAGCTAGCCAAGCCCAGGACCGTATCCGCTCGCGAATGATCGCCCTTCAGGAAGAGTTGGACTGGACTGTCTATGGGGCGTATGGACTGCTTTCGGCTAAGGAGGTCGCGTCAGCCACCCTGCCGGGTGAACCTGCTGAGCTGACCCGCGACGATGTCCCGCAACTCGTTCTCGGGCAGCGTGCCTTCGAGATCGTGTTGAAACGCGGAGTCGACGGCCGTGACGTCGATACCACTTGGTTCGATCGACACGGCTCCTATGACATCGCCGTCACCGATATCCCTGCCGAATGGACCGAGGCATACAAGAAGGTAGTGCAGGCCCGGCTCGATCTCATCGAGTCCCACAAAGACATCCGGCTGCTCGAACGCCCCGAGTACAAGCGGCGTTGGTCCATTGAGGACTGGGACAAGCGGGAAGCCGCGGCTCTACGGGCCTGGCTGCTGGATGCGTCCGAGCGTGAGGAATTGTGGTTCGAGGAGCGGGGGGACTACACCTCGCCCCGTACCCTAACGGTCTACCAGCTCGCTGACGTCCTGCGGCACGACGACGAGGTGCAGTCCGTCGCCGCCCTCTACGCGGCCGACCACCTCAAGAAGCCCGAGGCGTCGCTCGCGACCGTGCTGCAAGCCGTCATCGAGAACGAGCACGTGCCCTACCTCGCCGCCCTCCGCTACAAGGAGTCCGGCCTGCGCAAGCGTGCGCAGTGGGAACGCGTCTGGGAGCAGCAGCGGGAAGAGGACCGCGACGGCGTGCGCCTGGACATCAAGGTCCCGCCGAAGTACAGCGGCGCCGACTTCCTCCGGCACTCCTACTGGTCGAACCGCGGCAAGCTCGACGTGCCGAAGGAGCGGTTCATCTCCTACCCCGGTGCCTCCACCGACGGTGACCCGTCACTGCTGCTCGGCTGGGCCGGCTGGAACCACAAGGATCAGGCCGAGGCCCTCGTCAACATCATCAACGACCGCACCGAGGACGACGGCTGGCAACTCGAGGATCCGCGGTTCGTGCCGTTGCTGGCAGGGCTGATGGAGGTCATGCCCTGGGTCCACCAGTGGTACGACGAGTACGACGAGGAGTGGGGAGACAGCCCCGCCCGCGAGTTCCAGACGGCCCTGAACAAGGGCCGCACCGTCCGTGGCTTGTCGGAGGCCGACCTCCGCGACTGGCGCCCGGAGAAGCGGCGGGGCGGGCGGGCGAAGGCCGCCGAGTAGCAGCGATACGGCAGTGGGACGGGGCCGTCAGTCGGCGGTCCCGTCTGCCTTCTCCGGAGCATCGGTCAGTGGCTGCTCCACGACGAAGGATCCTTTGCCCCGTACGGTCACGATGAGTCCCCGCTCACGGAGTTCTTGCGCTGCTCGCCGTGCAGTGAGCCGTGCGACCCCGTACTCATCGGCGAGGTGATTCTCCGACGGGATCGGCCTGTCTGGTGCCAGCTCACCTGACTCGATCTTCTTGGCGATGCCTTCCCTCCACCGCTCCCCCTACTGCCTACACCTCCCCCTCGACGGCACCGACTCCCAGCTCGTCCGCCCCTACCTAACCCCCCACGACGAGGAACGTGCACGTCAGCGGTGCCGCCGACGGGTCACCCGCTCCTCGCCACCGACTTCGGGATCGACCTCGACCAGCACACCCTCGGCGCGGGGAAGGTGGCTGCGTGATGGAGTCGTACCCCTCGCTCAGGCTCCTGCCCTGGTCCCCGCCGGATGGACCCCCTGTTTCCTCGCCAACGGCAGGGGGGGGACGGATACGTCTCGCGGCTGACTGACGAGATGGAGGCCCAGCAGCTCGCCGACGGCCTGGACGTGCTTGAACGCGCCCGGCGGGTGCTGGAGGACCCGCCGGCCCCGCACGTCGATGTGGTACGGCGCCATCCGCCTCACCGAGTGCCTCGCCGATGCCCTGCGTACCGCGAAGTGCCGCGGCCGACGCCTGCCCCCTCAGCCCGACGGCGAAGGCGACGACCACCACGACACCGCGCCCGGCGACGACCCCGAGGCACCGTCCCGGGCCGTCCGCTCCGAGGCCGCCCCCGCCCCGGCAGTCCCTATGACCGGCACTCCCACCACCCCGCTCCCGCACACGACCCATCCCCGTCCCGCCGAGCTGGCAGGATGTAGGGGTGTGTGCGGGGCGCGGGGGACCGCTGGGCCCCGCCGGACGAAGCCCGGCCGGGTGGCGGTCGGGGGGAGACGTTTTGGGAAGCAGGGGCGGTTGATGGCCAGGGGCGGAAACGTCGTACTGAAGGACGTCCTCGACATCAGGGAAGACGCCCAGGCGGGTGACTTCAAGGTCGAGCTCTCCCAGGGATTCGGCGGTTCCTCGGCCGGTTCGGTGACGGATTACGTCGTCACTGAGCAGTTGGCCAAGGAGTTCGACAAGGCGCTGCGGATGGTGCGTGGCGCCGTGCGGAAGAACACCTCGTACGCCGCCTACCTGCATGGATCGTTCGGTTCCGGTAAGAGCCACTTCCTGACCGTGCTGCACGCCGTGCTCAACGGCGACCCGTCCGCCCGGACCAAGCCCCGGCTGCGCGAGGTGGTCGCGGAGCACGGCGACTGGCTGGCGGGCCGGAAGTTCCTCATGGTGCCGTACCACCTGATCGGCGCCGCCAACCTGGAGTCGGCCCTGCTGGGCGGCTACGTTAAGACCGTACGGTCTCTCCACCCCGAGGTGCCCGTGCCCACGGTGTACCGGTCGGACGCGTTGCTGGAGGACGCCCGCACCCTGCGGGACTCGCTCGGCGACGACGCGTTCGTGCGGCTGCTGCCCAGTGCGGGCGCCACCGCTCCCGTCGCCGTGGACGGCCTCGCTCCCATCGGTGCCGTCGCCCCCACGCCGTGGACAGGCGCCGAGCTGGACGCAGCCTTCGCCGCACCGGCCGGTGACCCGGGCCGCAAGCGCCTGGTGTCAGCCTTGATCAACGGGCCCATGAAGTCGTACGCGGCCAGCGCGGCCGGCGGCGCCGACATGTTCGTCTCGCTCGACGACGGCCTCAGCGAGATCAGCAAGCACGCCCGCTCACTCGGCTACGACGGCGTGGTGCTGTTCCTGGACGAGCTGATCCTGTGGCTCCAGGCCCGTATGCGGGAGCGGACCTGGGTCAACGAGGAGATCCAGAAGCTCGTCAAACTGATCGAGTCGGACAACCCGGACCGGCCCGTGCCGATCGTCTCCTTTATCTCCCGTCAGCGGGACCTGTCCCAGCTCGTCGGCAAGGACATCCTCGGCTCCGACGTGCAGAACATGGAGAGCGCGCTCGAATACCTCAGGAAGCGCTTCACCGTGATTGACCTAGAGGACCGCAACCTCCCGGAGATCATCAAGGAGCGGGTGCTCAAGCCCCGGCCGGGCCAGGAAGAGGTCATGGAGGCCGCCTTCCGCGGCATCGACAAGTCCAACCAGCAGGTCAAGGACGTCCTGCTGGACGAGGAGGGCACCACTCGCGCCAACTGGGAGGACTTCCGGACCGTCTACCCGCTGTCGCCCGCGCTGCTGAACGTGCTCGTCGCACTGTCCGGCGCGCTCCAGCGCGAGCGCAGCGGTCTGCAGCTCGTCCAGCAGCTACTGGAGAAGAACGCCGACGCTCCCCTCGGCCGGCTCATCCCGCTCGGCGACCTGTGGGACGTCCTCGACGACGAGACCGGAGCCGCCTTTACTGACCGGCTCGCGCACGAGGTCGGGGTGGCGCGGAAGTTCCACGGCAAGGCCCGGGAGTACCTGCTTGGCAAGTACGGCCGCGCCGACCATCCCGAGTTCCTCGCCGACGACCGCTTCGTCAAGACGCTGCTGCTCGCCGCCCTCGCGCCCGAGGTGCCCGCACTGCGCCGGCTCACCGGCGCCCGGCTCGCCGCCCTCAACCACGGCTCTGTGCACTCGCGGACCGTGCCCGTGGGCGACAAGGTCGCCGAGCGGATGGCCTCGCTGCAGGGCAAGTTCATCACCGAGATCCGCAGTGAGGGGGAGAACGACCCCGTCTTCTCGCTGCACCTGTCCGACCTGGACGTCGAACCCATCCTCGACGCCGTCGCTGGCGAGGATCGGGACGGTGTGCGCCGGGTGTGGGTGCGCGACCGGCTGTGGGAGCTCCTCGGCGTCAGGCAGGGCGAGATCTTCGACCAGAAGGACATCGTCTGGCGCGGCACCAAGCGCACGGTCGAGTTCGTCTTTGGCAACGCCTGTGACTCCCGCAGGATGCCCGACGAGCAGTTCGGCCCCGGCACCAGGGGCCAGGTCCGCATCGTCGTCGACTACCCGTGGGACGAGGACGACAGTCGCCGCCCGTCCTACGACTACCAGCGGGTCATGGAGCTGAAGGACAACGGCGTCGAGGAGCCCACCCTGGTGTGGCTGCCGGACTTCTTCTCCGAGCAGCGCAAGGCCCAGCTAGGCCGGCTGATGCGCATCTCCTTCCTGCTGGAGCGCAACCGGCTTGACGAGCACACCCGCACCCTCGCTCCGGACGACCGCGTCAAGGTCCGGCGCCAGCTGGAGATGGGCCGCGACAACCTCACTGGCACCCTGGTGCAGTCGCTCGGCGAGGTCTACGGCATCTCCGCGCCCAGGGAGGGCACCAAGGGCGCCGAGGTCGTCGACGGCCGGCACGTGCTGTCGCTGTGGCCGAAGTTCCCGCGGCCGGAGCCCGAGGGCGGCAAGACGTTCGCCGACAACGTGCTCCACCTCGCGGACGGCCTGTTCGGCGCGCTTTACGACAAGCACCCCGACTTTGGCCCCGATGCCCGAGGGCAGCGCAAGGCCGTCACCGCGGGAGAGCTGCGCACCACCCTGGAATGGATCACGCGGGCCATGGACGAGGAGGGCCGCGTCGAGATCCACAACAACAGCGAACTGGCCACCGTCAAGCGCATCGTGGAGCCGCTGGAACTCGGCACCGTTCACGACGGCCCACTCGTGCTGCGTGCGGAGTGGCGCACCCGCATTAACCAGGTGGCCGCCAAGCACGGGGAACGCGAGCTGCTGAAGGCCGAGGACATCCGCCGCTGGATCGCTGACGACCTCGACCACACCGGCCTCGACCGGGGTGTGGAGAATCTGCTCATCGCCGTGTACGCGCTGCTCGACGACCGGGCCTGGGTGTACCACTCCGGCCCGGAGACCGCCGCGCCGGACCTGATGTCCATCGGACCCGGCTGGGCCCTGCGTGCCCAGCCGCTGCCCTCCAAGGAGGCGTACGAGACCGCCCGGGACCAGGCCGCCCGCCTGTTCGGCATCCCCTCCAAACCCAACCCGTACGCCCGCCACGTCAACCAGCTCGCCGAGGACGTCCGCTCCAAGGCCGGGAAATTCGAGGAGGATGTGGTAGCCGTACGCGCCACGCTGGAGCGGCACGCGGCCCTGCTCGGACTCGACGGAGCCGACCCCGCCCCGCGCGCGGTTGTGCTGCGCGAAGCCGCCGGACTGCTCGCCCGGCTCGGCCGGCACACGACTGACGCGACCGCCCTGGTCGAGGAGCTGGCCGCGGTCTCCTACGGGACCCCCGCCCGCGAGCTGGCGCACGCCATGGAGAGTGCCGCCGGCGTCCTGGCCGCCCTGGACGCCACCGACTGGCGGCTGCTGAGCAGCGTCCGCGACCTCGCCAGCCGGGACGACAGCGTCGGCGACCGGGCCGGACGGCTCCTCGACCAGATCACCGAGGCCGCCCGCGCCCCGGAGTACGAGCGGCCCCTGGTGCCGGTGCTTGGCGGCGTCCGTGACACCGCGATGGCGATCGTGGACGCGGCCCTCAGGGTGGAGCGGACCGCGCCGCTGCCGCCGGTCGCCCCCACTTCGCCCGCGCCCGGTCCGGAGCAGGTGCCGCTGACCGAGCACGGGACCCCGCCCGTGCCCTCGCAGCCGGTCCTGCCGCGTCCCGCCGACGGAGAGCCCGCCGTGCCGCCCGCGGGAGCCGAGGCCGGTACGGCCGTCCCCGGGGGTGCGGCCGGAGCGACCACCTCCGGCCGGGGGGGCCGCCGGGTCATCGGCGCCGGGACAACCGGTCTAGAGAGCCTGCTGACCGAACTGGCCGCCGTACGGAGCGAGATCGAGCAGTTCCGCGCCGGGCACCCGGACACCGAGGTGGAGATCATCTGGCGGACGGCCGACGGCACCGGCCGGGAGACCGGCGGCGCGGACACCGGAGGTACGCGTTGACGCCCTCGCGTCCCGTCGTCGGGCGGCGCGCCATCGAGGTGCTGCTGCAGGCCGAGCTCCCGAACGCCGCGGGGCAGCGGCTCGTCCTGGTCGACGCGGCCTACGAAGGCCGCGGCCAGGAGACGGAGTTCAGGCTGCGCGTCGACGGCCGGACCCGCCGGGTCCGCATCAGCGACCAGGACTCCGTGCTCGGCATCGTGGACGCCTGGCGGCGCCACCGCGCCGAAGCCGACCCGGACGGCACCGGCGTGCTGGTCGTCACCGGACACGTCCCCGCCGACCAGCTCGGCTGGGACCTACGCGCCCACGCCGTGCGCCGCCATCCCCTCGCCGTCGACCGCGCCGACATCGTCAAGCAGCTCTTCGGCGCCACCGACCTCGACAACCGCATGGCCGGGGAACGCTGGCTCCTCGACGCCCTCCTGGAAGCCGAACCGGTGGACGGCTGGCCCCGCGCCGGCACCGTCCTCACCCGCGACCGCGCGGTACGGGCCCTCATCGCCGCACGGCTCGGACTCGGCGACACCACCGCCGACACCCTCGACCTCGACCCCGACACCCTGTTCACCTGGACCCGTACCCCGGCCGGACCGGAACGCTTCGCCGCCCTGCCCCCCGCCGAACGCGAGGGGATCGGCGAGTGGCTCGCCCAGACTGTCGGGTTCGCCGCGCCCACCCTGCTGGCCCTCGCCGCCGGCGGCCGCGGCACGGACGCCCTGCCGCTCGGGGCGCTCGCGTCGGCGGCGCTGTCCTCCTCCTCGGCGGAAGCCGCTGGATTCGCCCTCGGCTCCCTCTTCGGCCCCGCCCTGCCCTCCTTCGACGCGCTGCGGCCCTTTGCCAACGCCGCGACCGGCGTCCTCAGCCGCTGGATCGCCCAGGCCGAGGGCAGCGGGACCCATCGCACCGAGGCCCGCGACCGCGTCCTCGACGTTCTCCACTGCGCCGACCGGCTCGCCGACGAGGCCCGGCTGAGCCCGCTGCTCGGCGCCGACCGGCTGCTGCCCTCCGGCTACCAGGCCCGGCTGCGCCGGCTGGCCGGCCTTCTCGATGGACCGGCCGCGCCCGCCGAAGCCGCCCTGCACGACCTGACGGAACACCACCTCAGCAGCCTCTACGCCGAGCGCACCGAGACGGCCCGCACCGCCGTCCGGCTGGTGCGCTGGACGCAGTCCCCCCAGCCACCGGTCGAGTCGGTGGCCCAGGGCGTCCGCTCCCACCTGGCCTCCTCCGGTTGGGCCGACCTCGCCGTGGGCGTCCTCGCCGAAGGGGAGACGTCCCGGGACCCCGCCGTCGCGGACGCCTACCAGCGACTCATAGAGGCCGTGCGCACCCGCCGCACGCGGCTCGACGAGGCGTTCGCCCGACGGCTCGCCCTGTGGACGGAGACCGCCTCCCAGCAGGCACCCGGCGGCGCCCTGCTGATCGAGGACGTCCTCGCGGAGGCCGCCGCACCCCTGGCCCGCGACGGCGGCAGGCCGCTCATCCTGGTCCTGGACGGCATGAGCGCCGACGTCGCCGTCCATCTCGCCGGTGAACTCGACCGACGGGTGTGGACCGAGGTCGTCCCCAAACCCCGGCCGGGCACCGAGGCCGCCCGGCAGGCAGCGGTGTCGATGCTGCCGTCCGTCACCCGCACCAGCCGCGTCTCGTTGCTGTGTGGACAGCCCGCCGACGGCGGGCAGGACAAGGAACGCGCGGGCTTCACCACGTTCTGGAAGAAGCGGCACCGGGGCGCCCACCTCTTCCACAAGGGCGGCTACGAAGGACCGCCCGGCCACCGGCTGGCCCCGGAGCTCCTCCAGGTCCTGGCCGGCGAGGACATCGTTGCGGTCGTGCTCAACACCATCGACGACGCGCTGGCCGACGGCCGGGAAGGCACCCGCGGCCGGTGGTCGCTCGGCGACATCGCCAAACTGCCCGACCTGCTGAACGCCGCCCGCGACTACGGCCGGCCCGTCGTCCTCGTCTCTGATCACGGCCATGTCCTCGACCGCACCCCGCGCGGGCAGCAGACGCCCACCGCCGACGGCGTCCAGGGCGCCCGATGGCGCACCGGAACCCCCGGCGACGGCGAGATCGCAGTGGCCGGACCGAGAGTGCGGACCGACGGCGGGCGGGCCGTCCTGCCGTGGCGCGAGGAGATGCGCTACACCGCGCGGCAGGCCGGCTACCACGGCGGGGCCTCCCTCGCCGAGATCACCGTGCCCGTCATCACCCTCATACCGTCCGCCGACCGGATCCCCGCCGGATGGACCCTGTTTCCCACCGAACGCCTCGCGCCCGGCTGGTGGCACGGGGACGATGAAGGGACGCCCGCCGTCTCCGGATCCGAGGCCGCTCCCGCCGCCGACCGGACACCCCGGCCGCTGCCGGAACCGCGGACCGCGGACCGTGCCACAGCGCTGGACCGGGCCGGACTCGGTGAACGGACCGTGCAGTCGGCCCAGTACAAGGCGCAGCGTGAGTTCGTCCGGCTCGCCCCGGCCGACAAGGCGGTCGCCGCCGTCCTCGACGCCCTGCTCGCCGTGGGCGGAAAACTGTCTCCCGGTGCGGTGGCCGCAGCGGCCCAGACGGCTACCGGCAAGTCACAGCGCAACCCCGAGCGGTTCGCCACCGTGCTGGAACGCCTGCTTAACATCGACGGTTATCCCGTACTCCAGCTCGTCGAGTCGGGGCGCACCGTCCAGCTCGACAAGGCGCTGCTCATCCAGCAGTTCCTCGGAGACACTGCATGACCGCACCCGGACCGGACATCAGCACCGCCCGCCGACGGGATGTCATCGACGCCCTCAGACGCGGCACCGTACCCCAGGCCGGACTCGGCCTGTTCGCCGTCGGACTCGAACGCTTCGAAGCCGCCCTCGACGACCACCTTGCCACCGTGGCCCGCGGCGGCGCGGCCTTCCATGCGCTGCGCGGCGAGTACGGATCCGGCAAGACGTTCTTCGCGCGCTGGCTCGCCGAACGGGCCAAGCGGCAAGGGCTTGCTGTGAGCGAGGTGCAGATCTCCGAGACCGAAACCCCGTTGCACCGCCTGGAGACCGTCTACCGCAGACTCGTCGAACGCCTCACCACCGCCACTCACCCGCCCTCCGCGCTCCGGGCCGTCGTCGACTCCTGGTTCTACGCCCTGGAGGAGGAGGTCCTCGATGGCGGCGACATCGCCGCCGACGACGAGGACGCACTCGCGAAGGCCGTCGACGAACTGCTGGAGCGCCGCCTCGCAGACGTCGCCCGCACCACCCCCGCCTTCTCTGCGGCCCTGCGCGGCTACCGGCGGGCCGTGGCGGCAGGGGACGGCGCACACGCCGAAGCGATGATCTCCTGGCTCGGAGGCCAGCGGTCTGTGGCCGCGTCCGCGAAACGCGCCGCGGGCGTGCGCGGCGACCTCGACCACTTTGGTGCACTCGGCTTCCTGCAGGGCATGCTCACCGTCCTGCGGGACTGCGGACACCCCGGACTGCTCCTCGTCCTCGACGAGGTGGAAACCCTCCAGCGGGTCCGCAGCGACGTACGGGAGAAGTCCCTCAACGCGCTGCGCCAGCTCCTCGACGAGATCGACGCCGGCCGCTTCCCCGGACTCTTCCTCGTCATCACCGGTACCCCGGCCTTCTACGACGGGCAGCAGGGCGTCCAGCGCCTGGCCCCGCTCGCCCAGCGCCTGGCCACCGACTTCACCACAGACCCGCGGTTCGACTCTCCGCGGGCCGTGCAACTGCGGCTGCCTGGATTCGACCTCGCGTCACTCGGCGAGCTCGGTCGCAAGGTGCGGGACTTGTACGCGGGGGTGGCTCGCCACCCCGAGCGTCTCACCCATCGCATCGATGACGCCTACCTCGACGAGTTGGCTCGCGCGGTCACTGGATCCCTCGGCGGCAAGATCGGCATCGCGCCCCGCCTGTACTTGCGCAAGCTCGTCTCCGATGTCCTGGACAGGGTCGACGAGTTCGCGGACTTCGACCCCCGTAACCACTATTCCCTTACGGTGAACAGTGCCGAGCTCAACGAGACCGAGCGGAGCGCGGCCATCGGAGCGGGAGACGTCGAACTGGATCTGGACCCGTCATGACCGGATTCGAGCCTGTTATGGGCGAACCGGCCGACGCCTTCGACCTCCTCGATCCCGTCCTCGGCCATCACATCGTGAACTCCCTCGGCTGGCGCTCCCTGCGCCCGCTGCAGGAGGCGGCGATCGAACCGCTCCTGGGCGGCGAGGACGCCCTGCTGCTCGCGCCCACGGCTGGCGGAAAGACGGAGGCGGCGGCCTTCCCCCTACTCACCCGCATGGGCCAGCACGGCTGGAAGGGCACCAGCGTGCTGTACGTGTGTCCGCTCAAGGCCCTCCTCAACAACCTGCACCCCAGGCTGCGCACCTACACGGAATGGCTGGGCCGCACCGCCGAGCTGTGGCATGGCGACGTCACCACGAGCCGTCGGCGACGCATCCTCGTTCAGCGCCCGGACGTACTCCTCACCACTCCGGAGTCTCTGGAATCCATGCTGGTGAGCACACACGTCGACCACCGTGCCTTCTTCTCGGGGCTGCACGCGGTCGTGGTCGACGAGGTGCACGCCTTCGCGGGGGACGACCGAGGCTGGCATCTGCTGGCCGTGCTGGAGCGCCTGAGTCGGGTCGCAGGACGGCCGCTCCAGCGAGTCGGCCTGTCAGCCACCATCGGCAACCCCGACGAGCTGTTGACCTGGCTCCAGGGCGGAGGTCAGGGACGGCGGCTGGCCAGGGTGGTGGCCCCCGACCTCGCCGCACGGACCGGACCCGGCCCGGCCGCCGAGGCGGCAGCACCCGCGACGCCACCGCCCGGGGACATCGAACTCGACTACGTCGGTTCCGTCGCGAACGCCGCGACGGTCATTGCGGCCCTGCACCGGGGCGAGAAACGCCTGGTTTTCTGCGAAAGCCGTCGTACGGTCGAGGAACTGGGCGAGAAACTGCGCCTGATGGGCGTCACGACCTTCCTCTCGCACGCCTCTCTTTCGGTCGACGAGCGGCGCCGCGCCGAAGCGGCCTTCGCCGAAGGTCGGGACTGCGTGATTGTCTCCACCAGCACTCTGGAACTCGGCATCGACGTGGGAGACCTCGACCGGGTCATCCAGCTCGACACGCCCTCCACCGTGGCCTCCTTCTTGCAACGCCTTGGCCGTACGGGCCGACGTCCCGGTACCTTCCGTAACTGCCTTTTCCTGGCGCTGAGTAGCGAAGGACTGCTCTCGGCAGCGGCGTTGCTGCTCCAGTGGTCCCGGGGGTGGGTGGAACCCGTGGTTGCACCGCCCGAGCCCCGCCACCTGGTGGCTCAGCAACTGCTGGCGCTGTGCCTTCAGGAACACCGGGTCGGCGAAAACCTGTGGCAGGAGTGGTGGAGCGGCGTCGGACCCTTCGGTCCCGGTGCGGCACCTGTGGTGAGCCACCTGGTGGAACAGGGATACCTGGATCAGGACGGGGAGCTGCTTTTCATCGGGCCTGAGGCGGAACGCCGTTACGGGTACCGCCACTTCATGAACCTGACGGCGGTTTTCACGGCACCACCGGAGTTTACAGTCTTCAACGGCCGTACCGAAATCGGCCGAACCGACCCTGACCTTCTCACCGAGCACCTTGAAGGCCCACGCAAGCTGCTGCTCGCGGGACGCAGCTGGTTGGTGACGTACATCGACTGGAGCCGCAAGCGCTGCTTCGTGGAGCCGGCCGACGAAGGAGGGCGTGCTCGATGGAGCGGCTTCGGCGCGGAGCGCATCCGTTCGTTCGCTCTTGCCCGCGCCGCCCGTGACGTCCTCCTCGGTGACGACCCACCGGTCAGCCTGACCAAGCGAGCCACGGTCAAACTCGCTGAGGCGCGCGACGCGCACCTCCACACCGTTCACCCGGGTGGGACAGTGGTCACCCGGACCGCCGACGGAGACATCCGCTGGTGGACGTGGGCGGGCCATCGGGCAAACGCAATGCTGGCCGCTTCGTTGTCTTCCGTGGTGACACCGCACCGACACGTCAACGACCAGTGGATTCGGCTCCGTGACGAAGTCACCGCAGAAAGTTGGAAGACCGCCTCAGCAGACGCCCGTACAGGGCTGTGCCTGCCGGAAGTCGACGGACATGCGGTCCGCGGCCTCAAGTTCGGCGAAGCCCTCCCACCGCGACTCGCCGAAGCCACCCTTGCTGCTCGCGGTGCGGACGAGGAGGGAGCCAGTAGGGCGCTCGCCGAGCCCGTGCGCTTCGTCATGCTTGGCGGGACATAACGTCGACCTCCATGTGGAGCCTCGCTTCGTTGGCGAGCAGTCCTGCCCACCCAGCCGCGGACCGTCCCTAGTAGGGCTTTGTTAGCTGTTTGGTCAGGTGCCGGTGCTGGTGGTTCGCTGCGGTCATGAGGCCGGATGAATTAGCGGCGTGTCGTGGTCGGTTGGAGGAGTTCGCCGGGGAGGTGTTCGCGCCGTTGGCGCGTGTGGATCAGCGGGCCAAAGGTGGTCTGTATCTGCGCGGCCTGCTCCTGGACGGGCGCCGCAAATCGATGCAGCCGATGGCCGGACGTCTCGGGGTGGATCATCAGCAGTTGCAGCAGTTCATGACGTCCTCGACCTGGCCGGTGGGCGTGGTGCGGGCAGGGCTGGCCCGCCGGGCGGTGGCGGTGGTGCGACCGCAGGTGTGGGTGGTGGACGACACCGGCTTTCCCAAGGACGGCATCGCCTCGCCCGGGGTGGCCCGCCAGTACTCCGGAACACTGGGCAAGGTCGGCAACTGCCAGATCGGTGTCAGCGTGCATGCCGCCTCCGACACCGCCTCGTGTCCGCTGTCGTGGCGGCTGTTCCTGCCGGTGGGCTGGGATGAACCCGAAGCGGCCGATCGGCGGGCGAGCTGCGGCATCCCCGAGGACGAACACCACCGCCCGAAGTGGCAGCTCGTGGTGGAGATGCTCGATGAGCTGGCCACCGGCAAACTGCGGCCCGCGGTGCTGGTCGCGGACGCCGGCTATGGCACCAACGCCGACTTCCGGCATGCCCTGGAGGACCGGGGCCTGGCCTACTCGCTGCAGGTCAAGGGCGAGATGACCGCACACAGCCAGGATGCGATGCCCGAGCGGCCGCCCTACGGCGGGCTCGGGCCCCGGCCGCTGCCGCGCTATCGGACCCGGCCGGTGAGCCTGCGCGACCATGTCCTGGCCGTCGGTCGCGAAGGGGCGGTGTCGGTGACCTGGCGCAAGGGCTCCAAAGCCGCGCTGACCTCGCGCTTTGTGTTCCTTCGGGTCCGGCTGGCCGGACGCCGGCCGAGACCGGCCGCCGACGGTGTCATCGGGCTGACCTGGCTGATCGCCCAATGGCCCGAAGGCGAAGACGAGCCGGTCAAGTACTGGATATCCAACCTGCCCGCGGACATCCCCGCCCGTGATCTGGTCCGGATCGCGAAGTCACGCTGGCGCATCGAACACGACTACCGGGAGCTGAAGACCAGCCTCGGCCTCGACCACTTCGAAGGCCGTTCCTTCCTCGGCTGGCACCGCCACGTCACCCTCGTCACCGCCGCCCACCTGTTCCTGACCGAGCAACGAACCTGCCCAAAAGCCCCTGCCAGGGCCTGACCCTCTACCAGGCCCTGGACCTGCTCCAACACCTCCTGGCCACCTGGACCGGCACCTGCCCAACCTGCCGACAACCCACCCCATGGCAGCCCTACGACACCACCTAACAAAGCCCTACTAGGTTCTGTTTCTTGGATCATGTGCGGAGCCAGATCACCAGGGCTGCGACGGTGACGGTTCCGAGGTAGGTGTAAGCGCGTTTGTCGTAGCGGGTGGCCACGGCCCGGAAGTTCTTGAGGCGGTCGATCGCCCGCTCGACGACGTTGCGCTTCTTGTACCGCTGTTTGTCGAAGCCGGTCGGCCGACCGCCGGCCGAACCGCGCCTGCGGCGGTTGGCCCGCTGGTCCTTCGGTTCGGGGATGCTGTGCTGAATCTTGCGTCGCCGCAGGTAGCGGCGATTGCTGCGGGAGCTGTAAGCCTTGTCCGCGCTGACGCTGTCCGGCCGGGTGCGGGGCCGGCCGGGCCCGATGCACGGCACCGAAATCTTCTCCAGCACGGCCTGGAACTGCGGGCTATCGCCGTGTTGACCGGGCGTCAGGACGATGGACAGCGGACGGCACCGGCCGTCGGCCGACAGGTGAATCTTGGTGGTGAAGCCGCCGCGTGAACGGCCTAAGCACTCGCCTGCCTGACCACCTCCGCCAGGCGGACGGACAGGCTCGCCAGCGCCGGATCGCCCCGATTTGTCCCGCTGCGGGGCCCCTTTTCAGGAGCAATCACGGGTGGAGCGGCCCTGCGGGCGCCGGCAGCATGCTGATGGGCCCGGGCCGTCGTAGAGCCCACCGACACATCCCAGTCGATCCCGCCCCCGGCGTTCTCGGCCGCCTGCACACGCGCCAGCAGCATCTCCCACGTACCGTCCGCCGACCAGCGACGATGCCGCTTGTAGACCGTCTCCCACGGCCCGAAGCGCTCCGGCAGGTCACGCCACGGCACCCCCGTCCTGGCCCGGAATAGCACCCCGTTGATGACCTTCCGGTGCTCGCTCCACCGACCGCCACGTGCACCACCACGAGGCAGGAGCGGCTCCAGCCGCCCCCACTCCGCGTTCGTCAGGTCTCCACGGCCAACCATGCTGAACAGCGTCAACCCACACGCATGATCACGTCAGGAGATCCGAGAAACAGCACCTAGCCGCCAACTGAGCGGCCTAGCTGCGATGTTGACATTGCAGCAACGTTGCTGAAAGCTTGTCGCAATCACTAACTGATCGTTTCAGAATGAGATCGGCGTGTCGGCTGGCAGCCAGCGATCTTCGTCGGCAGGGTCTGCGGGGTGTCCGATGATCTTGTCCCTGATGACCTGTGGGAGCGCATAGCCCCGCTGCTGCCGCCGCAGCCTGAGCGAAGGCACCGGCACCCGGGCCGACTTCGGGTGCCTGACCGTGTTGCGCTGGCGGGCATTGTCTACGTGCTGCACAAGGGTGTGGCCTGGCGGGACGTCCCTGCCGGTGTGGTGGGCTGCTCGGGCGTGACCGCCTGGCGCCGTCTGCGGGACTGGACCGAAGCCGGCGTCTGGCCCCGGCTGCACGCGGAGCTCCTTGCCGAACTGCGCAAGACCGGCTTGCTCGAGATGGACGACTGCGCGATCGACGGCTCCCATGTCAGAGCCCTCAAAGGGGGGATCACGTCGGGCCGTCGCCGGTCGATCGAGCTCGCCCCGGCTCCAAACACCACCTGATCGTCGACCGCTGTGGAACCCCGCTGGCCGTGTCCGTGACGGGCGGGAACCGGCATGACGTGACGCAGCTGATCCCGCTGCTGGACGCGATCCCCCGAATACGGGGCCTTCGAGGGCGCCCGCGCAGCAAGCCCAAGCGGCTGTTCGCCGACCGCGGCTACGACTTCAACAAGTACCGCCGGCTGCTGTGGCAGCGCGGCATCAAGCCCCTGATCGCACGGCGCGGCGTCGCCCACGGCTCCGGCCTGGGCAAGACCCGCTGGGTCGTCGAGCGCACCTTCGCCTGGCTCCACCAGTTCAAACGACTCCGGACCCGTTACGAACGCCGCGCCGACCTTCACCAGGGCCTCTTGGAACTCGCCTGCAGCATCATCTGCCTCCGACGACTCCGCACGTCATTCTGAAACGATCAGTAAGGGGGGATCGTGTCGGTTCTTGGGGACATCGGCGCTGTGCAGCTCGGTCATCGACTGGCCCAGCTGCGTGAACGAACCGGCCTGAAGCAAGCTGAGTTGGCGCGACAGCTCGTCTGGAGCCAGGCAGTCCTCTCCCGTATCGAGGCTGGCGAGCGCGCCATCTCCGACGATGAGCTTCAGGCGCTTTTGACGGCCATAGGCACGCAGGAGGCTCAAGAGCTGGCGGCTGTGCTCGAACGGGTCTGGAAAATCCTTCCTCGGCCGACGCTTGATCATCAAGATCAGCATCTTCTATGGGAGGCTGAGCAAAGGGCGGTAGCTTTGAATGCACTCTCCCTCATGCCTCATGCGCATCCGGCCTTCCAGCAACGACTGAAAGAATATGTCGGGGAAATTTGCAGTAAAGCGGAGCTTCTGATCCGCCGCGATCACCAGATCGCGTTCATCGGCAGTATTGGAATCGGCAAGTCGACGGCTATCTGCCGTGCGACGGCCCTCGAGGTCCCAGGTAGACAAGGACGGCAAGTGCCCGTCCTTGAAACAGGGGGCGGAGGGATCACACTGTGTGAGGTGCGTCTCAGGGTCGGGCCTGGGCATGGCGTCATTGTCGAGCCACGCACACACGATGACATTCGTGCGGACGTGACCGATTTCGTTGAACAACTACTGCAGAACAATCAAGAGTCGGCCGAAGAGGAGGTAGCTCAGGCCGTTCCGCGGGAGATTGAGCGCGCGATTCGAAACATGTCCGGCCTTCAAAGGAAAAGATCGAAGGACTCTGACGGAAGCGCTTGGATCCGGCAAAGGCGCTCGCGGCGGAGAACCCATCCAAGCGGGAGCTCGTGGTTGAGGTGCTGACACGGATGAACCTTCTCCGCAGGGATCGACGCGACGAGTGGTTCCATCCCTCGCTTGCTTCGGAGCCTCTAGAATGGATGAAGACTACGTTCGAACAGATTAACAACGGTCGGCACCAAGATTTTTCGCTTCCTGCACGGATCGATTTGATCGTCCCGCAGATGATGAAGATCGATGACCTTGAAGTTAGTGTGATCGATACGCGAGGGATTGATCAGCTTACCGCGCGAGCCGATTTGGAAGCGCATCTAGAGGACTCGCATACGGTCGCGATTTTGTGCTCTGGATTTAACGACGCCCCGGAGCAGTCTGTCCATCACCTTCTCAAGCGGGCGCGGGAGATCAACAATCCGCAAATCGAATCAAACTGCGCTGTCCTCGTGTTGGCGCGCCCCGAAGAAGCGGCGGCCGTACAGGACGAATCAGGCCTGCTTGTCGAGTCGGATGAGGAAGGGTACGAGCTCAAAGAAGAACAAGTTAGCGCTGCGCTCAGTCCCCACCGGCTGTCTGACCTGCCTATCGGTCAACGCCCTCGAGGACGACCCTGACCGACTGCAAGCGTTCCTCCGTGAGCGCGTCCTGCACACGCGTGATGAGTTTCAACGTCAGTTGCGGGACGTTCTGAAGAAATCTCAGAGTCTGCTCGATAATGTTGAACAGGAGCAGGTTCAGGAAGTTCAACGCGCGGCCGGCCGACATGTTTCCAGTTGGATTCGCTTGCACGACTCACCGGCAAGGGTTGATGGCCACGTGCACGATGCATTGCTCGATGAGATTGCTTCAGCGCACGCAAGCACAGTTCATGCGGCAGTCCGCCGCGATGGTGAGTGGCGGTCGTTGAGCTACTCGCACCAGCTCGGTCACGGAGCGCGAAGGCTTGCCGTAGCTGCATTGCAGGAATCAGTCACTGGGTTCACGAGCCTGTGTGAAACCCTCTGCGACTCTCTTCCAGAAGCCGAAGAACTATTGTCGCAAGCCTCAAGGCTCTTGACGGCTGCGTATGACGAACTGCTTCGCAGAATGCAACTCGCCAGCCTCACTTTCTACCGCGAGCAGTTTAAGCTGGATCCCCGACTCTGGCTCGATAGTGCGGAGGAATGGGGGAAGGGGCCGGGATATCGGAATCGGGTTGTACGCCATAATCAGGCCTGGTTCCAGGGAGCTGACCGCCAAGAGCTCGAGGAGCAGCTTGAGACGATGCTTAGACGAGAGTGGGCTGGACTCCTTGAGCGGGTTAAGTCGATCTTCGAAGGGGCGTGAGTGCTCACGACCCACTGTCCCGGAACCGGGCCCGACGCCCTGTGAACCCTGCCCTTACGCCATAGTGGATCCCGCCCGACTGGGAGAGGGTTGACTCGCCGAACGCCCCTCTCTTGGGAGACAGCGGCGTCTTGTCCACCATGGGCACTGCGTCGGTGTGACGATGCTCGCCAAGATCACAGTCGCGTCCAGGGGGCCGTGCACCGGTCCCTGGTCGAGACGCGTGTGGAGCGGCAGATCTAGGTTGTCCTCCGGACTGACGCCAGTCTGGTTCTGCTGGCCGACGCTCTGGTCGGATTCTCACGAGTGCGGGTTCGCAGTACGCGGACTGCAGGTGGAGACCTTGGCGGACAACGCTCCGATGATCGCGGCGCCGAAGAAGGCGGGGTTCACGATCGAGGGCACGTTGCGGCGCGCGGCCTGGGTATACGGAGCATTCGTTGACGTGGTCATCCTCGGCCTCCTAGCTCATGAGTAGACCCCTTGGCGTGTCTGAGCCTCAGCCGACGACAGTCCGCCACGATGGCGGGTCAGCCGACCGCGCAGGCGCGCGTGTGCGTCGCGGTACCCCTACCGGCCTGAGCCACGCTGTCCGCCGTCAACCAGAGCAAGTCTCGACGGCGGATGCGATGGGTCGCACCTAGCGTGATGATCTCTTCGTCCCGAAGCAACCTAGGTGAGGGTGCTGCCTTGCTCTGTGACACCTCTCACCTGCGCTGATGGTCCGCAGACCTTCGCGTCGGCGGCCCAGCGCCCGACGGTGGTCACGGCGCATCAGCGTCGCTCGGCGGAGGCCCCGCAGCGGACGCAGGCAGTCGCCAACCGGGCGCAAGCGCTCGTGATCGCCAACTGGGCCAGCCGGGCGGGTACCTTCAGTAGCTCGGTGTCGCGTACGGGGAAGGGGAGGGGCAGCATGTCGAGGGGCAAGCAGATCTTGCGCGGGCTTGGCCACGTGGTACGAGAGGGGGCCCAAGGGACCACACGCGCCGTTGTCTTCAGTGCGTACGATCGCGGCTTCAACGAGTCGGCTCAGATCTGCCTGGGTGTCCTGTCCGATGCCACGGATGAGTTGTTGACGAGGATGAAGTCCGGAAACCTGTCCAAGCAAGAACAGGCGCTCTACGCGCGGCTGACTGAACTGACGGCTGAAATGGACGAGCGTCTCAGGAACGCCTGCCAAGAAGAGCCGACAGGAGACGCCCTGCCGTAGCCGTCCGGCGCCCGACCCGGCCAGCTAACAAGACTGTCCTGATGCATGCGCGGCCCGGGCGCCGGCCGGGCTGGAGCGGGGCGGAGACAGGAGCGCAGGCCCGGCCGGGGGCCGGGCCGCGCGCGGTGAGCGGAGCGAGCCGCCTTGAACCCGTGGAGAAGGTTGTAACTCAGCGACTGATGGCGGGTCTGATCATGGTCAGCGGGGCTGTCAAAACGGCGGCCCATCTGCATCGCTTGCGGTGGACCAGGGGCCCGCGGACCTGTCGCGGCCTACATCGCCAAGTACGCCACCAAAGGCGCCGAGACGGCCACCGGCACCTTGGACCGCCCGTTGAGGCTGCTGGCCGAACTGGGGCATCTGCGGATTTCCGAGCACGCACGCCGCATGATCCGCACGGCATGGACCCTCGGCGCACGCCCCGAACCCGAAGAGCTCCGGCTGCGCGCCTGGGCCCACATGCTCGGCTTCCGCGGCCACTTCTCCACCAAGTCCCGCCGCTACTCCACCACCCTCGGCGCCCTGCGCAACGCCCGTGCCGAATGGCGTCGCGCTGAGGCCCTGACCGCGCTCGGCATCGAATGCCCGGAGGAAACCACTCTCGTCCTCTCCCACTGGATCTTCGCCGGAACGGGCCTGACCCCTGCCGAAGCCTGGCTCGTGGCCTCACTCGCCCCCGCCCTCGGAACGGAAGGGGAACCCACACCGTGACTGGCAGCCGCGACGAGTTGATGACCGTCCCGCAGATCCTCGCTGAGCTTGGCGGGGTGTCCCGACGCACCTTCTATCGCTGGCGCGAATTGGGCCACGGCCCGGACGCCTTCAAGTTGCCGAACGGCGAGCTACGAGTGTGGCGCAGCGACTTCGTGGCCTGGCTTCGGCAATTGGAGGGGACCGCAGCATGAAGTCTCTGCAGGTCAAAATCTGGGGCGTCCGTAAGCGGCCCTACAAGACACCGTCGTACGACGTGCGCTGGTCGGTGGCCGGCCAGGTTTTCTCCGAGACGTTCAGGACGAAGGGCCTCGCCGACCACTACCGCTCCAAACTGCTGCGTGCCTCGCACGACGGTGAGGAGTTCGACGTCGAGAGTGGCCTCCCCGAGTCGATGGCGGAAAAGAAGACCTCACTGACCTGGTACGAATTCGCACTCAGGTACCTGGCCATGAAGTGGCCGCACGCAGCGCCGAACACCCGCGTCAGTATCAATGAATCCCTGGCATCGGTGACCGTGGCACTCCTTGACGAGCGTCCTGGTCAACCGCCCGCGGAGGTGTTGCGCAAGGCCCTCCGTAATTGGGCATTCGTCCTGCAGGGGCCGAGTGATCGGGAGCTCCCAACGGACATAGGAAATGCCCTCCGCTGGGTCTCCAAAGCCTCCCGCCCCCTCGCCGATCTCGGTGACCCCGTGATCGCACGCGCCGTACTCGACTCCCTCAAGCTCAAGCTCGACGGCACCGCCGCAGCTGCCGAGACCGTACGCCGGAAGCGACGGACCCTCGTCAACGCCATGCACTACGCGGTTGACCTGGGCGAGTTCTGCGAGAATCCGCTCGCCGGCGTGCGTTGGCAGAAGCCCAAGGTTTCCAGCGAGGTGGACCCTCGGGTCGTCGCCAACCCTCACCAGGCCCGCTCCCTGCTGTGCGCCGTGTCCTACGTCGGCGGCTACCGGCGTGCCCGTGGTCGACGTCTGGTCGGCCTGTTCGCTGCGATGTACTTCGGGGGCCTGCGCCCCGCCGAAGCGGTCGGGCTTGCCGAGACTGATCTCACCCTGCCCGCCACCGGATGGGGCTCCGCCCTGCTGCACCGAACGCGCCCGAGTGTCGGGAAGCTGTGGACCGACTCGGGGGAGAGCCATGATGACCGCGGGCTGAAGAACCGGCCGGCCGAGGACGTACGGCGGGTTCCGATCCCTCCGCAGCTCGTGGCGATCTTCCGGGAACACATCGACACCTTTGGAGTGGCCGACGACGGGAGGCTGTTTTTCAGCGAGGGCGGGGGAGTGGTCTCCTCGTCCTCCTACTACCGGGCCTGGCAAGAGGCACGGCTGCTGGCGCTGTCTCCCGCGGTGGCCGCATCGCCCCTCGCACGCCGCCCGTACGACTTACGGCATTCGGCACTGTCGACGTGGCTGAACGCCGGCGTGGATGCCACGGAGGTCGCTGAGCGAGCGGGCAACAGTGTGGAGGTGCTACTGAGTCGGTACGCGAAGTGCATCGACGGGCGGCAGGAGGTTGCGAACCGCCGTATCGAGGACCTGCTGCGCGAGTACGAATGATCCATGACGTGCTCCCGTGCCCGTGCGGCCGCGGGTGCGACCTCGGCGAGGTCGATGTCGCAGGAGGCTTGCGGTGCCCTCGTTGTTGCGAGGCACCGCAAGCCTTTTGGCTCATTGGGAGTTGTAAGCCTTGATGCTTACTGCCGGGCCGTTGGAGTTGCGTGCCACCGCGGCGGCCGCTTTGCCCGTCACGCGCACGACTGCCGTCCCATGGGCAGGTACCTCCGTAAGGCCTCCGATTTCGGTGACCTCGACCGCTTGCTGTGTAACGCCCGCGGGTGGCTGGTCCCAGAGGATGTAGGCGATCCGCACGGAGACCGCGATGTCGTCCTCGTTGCTGAGTCGGATCGCCGAGAAGCGTTCGAACTTGGTGATCTCGCGGCCGTGGCTGTCCAGTGCCTGGGTGGTCACCTCGTGCGGGCCGGCGGGGTTCTGGGCGAGGCGCATGTGGTGCACCTTCACTCGAACATCCGCTACCTCATGCTCGCCAGGACCGGAGAATCGAAGGATGTCGATGCTCATTCCCCATGGCGCAACAAGCTTGCCCTGATCGGTTCCGTACACCGTGCGCACTTTCCCATGAGGGAGCACGTGATCATGCTTGTCCAGCGGGGTGAAGGACAGGACCGGCACCACGGACGCGTGATAGTCGTTCTTGATCTCCAGCGTCTGATTCATGGTTTCATCCATGCCGGAGGCGCCCACGTAATGGAAAGCAAGCTTGGGGAACGATATCGGGACTCTGTGTGTCGGCGCCGAGGGCTGCGGCTTGGCGGATTTCCCCGCCAATGCGCTTGGCCCACATCCGGATAGGAGTGCCCCACTCACAGCCACCGCGAGACTCGCGACCGCCAGTCTTCGTCGACCCGTCTTCACGACGAGCACTCCTTTCCCTTGTTCATTGCCGGCGGGACGTTACCTGACCCTCTTGGCGTCGAGGCCGGCGACCCCGTCCAGGCTCGGCGGGCCCCAGACGGGCAAGCGACTTGGAGGCGAAGCGTCGAAGTGTCCAGCCCTGGATCGTGGTGAGGACCGAGTGCCCGAGGGCCTCATCATTTAGCCCGTTGACCTGCGCCGATCCCTCAAGATCCCGTCCACGGATAGTCCACAGACCCCGTCATACGGCCACTTCCGGCGGCACACGGCTGCGCATACGCGAAGACCCCGCATCCAGCGTTCTGGCTGGTGGCGGGGTCTTTTGGCACCTCGTGCGAGGTGCCCCCGGCAGGATTCGAACCTGCGCACACGGCTCCGGAGGCCGTTGCTCTATCCCCTGAGCTACGGGGGCGTGTCGTCCGCCGTGGCGGCGACGGGTGAAACCTTACCAGCCTGGAAGGGGTGTCCGTGTACAGGGTTTCCGGGGAGGCGGGTTGTGGACCCGGGACCGCCGGCGGAGGCCCCGTGCGGCGTGCCCCGCGCCGCGTGCCCGTGGCATAGCCCATGGCGGCGGGGCGTGTCCGGCGCACCCGTGCCGGGTCCCCCGGTCGGGGAAGGAATGGGGAAAACGCGGACGCATCCGATCCTGCGCGCCTAGCATCTGAATGTGCCGGGCGTGTCCGGCCGGGTGCTTGTCGTCGACGACAACAAGGTGATCCGGCAGCTGATCAGGGTCAACCTCGAGCTGGAGGGCTTCGAGGTCGTGACCGCGGCCGATGGTGCCGAGTGCCTGGACGTCGTGCAGCAGGTGCGCCCCGACGTCGTCACCCTCGACGTCGTCATGCCCCGCCTCGACGGCATAGGGACGGCCGCCCGCCTGCGCTCCGACCCCCGCACCCGCGATGTGCGGATCGTCGTCGTCAGCGCCTGCACCCAGGCCGAGGTCGAGCGCGCCGTCGCCGCCGGCGTGGACGCCTTCCTCAGCAAGCCCTTCGAGCCCGGCGAGCTGATCCGTGTCGTACGGCGACTCGTCGGCGGCGTCGACACCGACACCCCGCAGGAAGGCGCGCCCGCCACCACCCCGGGGCCCGCCTGACCGACGGTGACCAGGGATGACCAAGGGGTGAAACCCGTTCGCGTCCGCACCCCCCTCCTCGCCTACGCTTGCGCTTGTGACGCCCGCTGAGCTCTCCCGCACCGTGCTCGCCACGGTCCGTCGTGCCGTGGAGGCCGACGAGCTCAGCCTCGCGGGCCCCGTCCCCGAGCGGGTCGTCGTACGCCGCCCGCCGCGCCCCGGGTGCGGGGACTACGCCACCAACGTGGCCCTGCAACTCGCCCCCCTCACCGGCGCCGCCCCGCTCGCCGTCGCCGACGTCCTCCGCCGCCGCCTCGCCGCCGCCCCCGGCATCGCCCGGGTGGACGTGGCCGCACCCGGCTTCCTCAACATCACCCTCCAGGGCGAGTCCCACGAGGCCCTCGTCGACCTCGTCCGCGAGCAGGGCGCCCGCTACGGGGTGGGGGAGTACGGAGCCGGCGACGTCCCCGCACCCACCGGCGAGCCCCGCGCCGACGCCTACGCCGCCGCCCTCCGCCGGCTCCACGCCGCCACCGGCATCGAGCCCCCCGCCCGCCGGCCCCACCCCGTGGCGCAGACCCCGGACGAGCTGCTGCGCACCCTCGGCGCCGACGCCACCGCCTGGGCCCTGCTGCGCCCGCCCGCCGAGGACGCCTCCCGCACCGACCCCGCGACGCACCTGGCGCAGCGCGAGGGCAACCCCCTGTTCCTGGTCCGGTACGCTCACGCCCGCAGCCGGGCCCTGCTGCGAGGCGCCCACGACCTGGGCCTGGGACCCGGCGCCGCATCCGGCCCCCGGGACCCCGCGGAGGCCGAACTGCTCGGCCTGATCGCCGACTTCCCCCGCACCGTGGAGGCGGCGGCCCGGCACGGCGCGCCCGACCGGGTGGCGCGGCTGCTGGAGCGCACGGCCGACGCCTTCCTCCGCTTCCACGAGGAGTGCCCGGCGCTGCCGAAGGGCGAGGAGAAACCCTCGGCCGTTCACGGGGCCCGCCTGGCGCTCGCCGACGCCGCCGGGACCGTGCTCGCCAACGGCCTGACCCTGCTCGGCATCAGCGCCCCCCGACACCTGTGAGAGCAGAGAGCACACGACGATGAGCCGTTCCGCACACCCCGCCGGGCCCCGTTACGCCGACGTCCTCCCCGAGGGCCACTACGCGGCGCCGCCCACCGACCTGAACGTCCTGGACCCCCGGGTCTGGGCCCGCACCGTCACCCGGGACGCCGAGGGCGTCGCCACCGTGGGCGGTCTGGACGTCCGCGCCCTCGCGGAGGAGTTCGGCACCCCCGCCTACATCCTGGACGAGGCCGACTTCCGGGCCCGCTGCCGTGCCTGGCGCGAGGCATTCGGGGCGGACGCCGACGTCTTCTACGCGGGCAAGGCCTTCCTGTCCCGCGCCGTGGTGCGCTGGCTGCACGAGGAGGGCCTCAACCTCGACGTGTGCTCCGGCGGCGAGCTGGCCGTGGCGCTGTCCGCGGGGATGCCGGCCGACCGGATCGCGCTGCACGGCAACAACAAGACCACCGCGGAGATCCGCCAGGCCGTCGAGGCCGGGGTGGGCCGGATCGTGGTGGACTCGTTCCAGGAGATCGTCCGGGTGGCGGACGCCGCGCAGAAGGCGGGCCGGCGGCAGCGGGTGCAGATCCGCGTCACCGTCGGCGTCGAGGCGCACACCCACGAGTTCATCGCCACCGCGCACGAGGACCAGAAGTTCGGTTTCTCGCTGGGCGGCGGGGACGCGGCCGAGGCGGTGCGCCGGGTGCTGCGCCTGGAGTCGCTCGAACTGGTGGGCATCCACTCGCACATCGGCTCGCAGATCTTCGACACCTCCGGCTTCGAGGTGGCGGCGCACCGGGTGATCGGCCTGCTGCGGCAGATCCGCGACGAGCACGGGGTGGAGCTGCCGGAGATCGACCTCGGCGGTGGCCTCGGCATCGCGTACACGCCGGACGACGACCCGCGCGAGCCGTACGAGATCGCCAAGTCGCTGGGGGAGATCGTCTCCCGGGAGTGCCGGGGCGCGGAGCTCGCGGTGCCGCGGCTGTCGGTCGAGCCGGGCCGGGCGATCGTGGGCCCGACGGCGTTCACGCTGTACGAGGTGGGCACGATCAAGCCGCTGGAGGGCCTGCGGACGTACGTCAGCGTGGACGGCGGCATGTCGGACAACATCCGCACGGCGCTGTACGACGCCGAGTACAGCGTGGCCCTGGTGTCGCGGTCGAGCGACGCGGAGCCGATGCTGACCCGGGTGGTGGGCAAGCACTGCGAGTCGGGCGACATCGTGGTGCGCGACGCCTTCCTCCCCGCCGACCTGGCGCCCGGCGACCTGCTGGCGGTGCCGGCGACGGGGGCGTACTGCCGCTCGATGGCCAGCAACTACAACCACGCCCTGCGCCCCCCGGTGGTGGCGGTCAGGGACGGCGAGGCCCGGGTGATCGTGCGGCGTGAGACGGAAGAAGATCTCCTGCGTCTCGACGTCGGATGACGTGGAATCTCACATGGAAGAAGCCTGGTCTCGCGATCCGGACAGTACGTGGAAACTTCCGTCCGGTGCGTGAGACTGGGACCGTCCAAGAAGCTTGCAAGAGCTGAAACCGCGAAGCGAGGTCGGATGATGCGTACGCGTCCGCTGAAGGTGGCGCTGCTGGGCTGTGGTGTGGTCGGCTCAGAGGTGGCGCGCATCATGACGACGCACGCGGACGACCTCGCCGCGCGGATCGGCGCACCCGTGGAGCTCGCCGGCATCGCCGTGCGCCGGCCCAACCGGGTGCGCGCGGGCGTGCCCGCGGAACTGCTCACCACGGACGCGACCGCCCTGGTCAAACGCGGTGACATCGACGTGGTCGTCGAGGTGATCGGCGGCATCGAGCCCGCGCGCTCGCTGATCACCACCGCCTTCGAGCACGGCGCCAGCGTGGTCTCCGCCAACAAGGCGCTGCTGGCCGCGGACGGTGCCAAGCTGCACGCCGCCGCCGTCGAGCACGGGGTGGACCTCTACTACGAGGCCGCCGTCGCCGGCGCCATCCCGCTGATCCGCCCGCTGCGCGAGTCGCTGGCCGGCGACAAGGTGAACCGGGTGCTGGGCATCGTCAACGGCACGACCAACTTCATCCTCGACAAGATGGACTCCACCGGCGCCGGCTACTCCGAGGCGCTGGACGAGGCCACCGCCCTGGGGTACGCCGAGGCCGACCCGACGGCCGACGTGGAGGGCTTCGACGCCGCGGCCAAGGCCGCGATCCTGGCCGGCATCGCCTTCCACACCCGGGTGACCATCGACGACGTGCACCGCGAGGGCATCACCGAGGTCACCGCGACCGACATCGCCTCGGCCCAGCGGATGGGCTGCACGGTGAAGCTGCTCGCGATCTGCGAGCGCAGCGCCGACGGCCGTTCGGTCACCGCCCGCGTCCACCCGGCGATGATCCCGCTGACGCACCCGCTGGCCAGCGTGCGCGAGGCGTACAACGCGGTCTTCGTGGAGGCCGCGGCGGCCGGCCGGCTGATGTTCTACGGTCCCGGTGCGGGCGGCTCGCCGACGGCCTCGGCGGTGCTGGGCGACCTGGTGGCGACCTGCCGCAACAAGCTGGTGGGCACCACGGGGCCGGGGGAGTCGGCGTACGCGCAGCTCGCGGTCGGCCCGATGGGCGAGGTGGTGACGCGCTACCACATCAGTCTGGACGTGGCGGACAAACCGGGTGTCCTGGCCCAGGTGGCCACGGTCTTCGCGGAGCACCAGGTGTCGATCGACACCGTCCGCCAGCAGGGGAAGGACGGCGACGCGTCGCTCGTCGTCGTCACCCACCGGGCGGCGGACGCGGCGCTCGGGGCGACCGTCGAGGCGCTGCGCGAGCTGGACACCGTCCGGGGTGTCGCCAGCATCATGCGTGTGGAAGGGGAGTAACCCAGCGATGAACGCAGTCTCCGCCGGCCGTGTGCCGGCCACCCACCAGTGGCGCGGCCTCATCGAGGAGTACCGGGACCGGCTCCCGGTCGGTGCGGCGACCCCCGTGGTCACGCTGCTGGAGGGCGGCACGCCGCTGGTCCCCGCCCAGGTGCTGTCCGAGCGCACGGGCTGCGACGTGTTCCTGAAGGTGGAGGGCGCCAACCCCACCGGCTCCTTCAAGGACCGCGGCATGACCATGGCGATCTCCAAGGCCAAGGAGGAGGGCGCGCAGGCGGTCATCTGCGCCTCCACCGGCAACACCTCCGCCTCGGCGGCCGCGTACGCGGTGCGGGCCGGGATGGTGTGCGCCGTCCTGGTGCCGCAGGGCAAGATCGCGCTGGGCAAGATGGGCCAGGCGCTGGTGCACGGGGCGCGGATCCTGCAGGTGGACGGGAACTTCGACGACTGCCTGGACCTCGCCCGCGGACTGTCCGACAAGTACCCGGTGGCGCTGGTCAATTCGGTGAACCCGGCCCGCATCGAGGGCCAGAAGACCGCCGCCTTCGAGATCGTGGACGCGCTCGGCGACGCGCCGGACGTCCACGTGCTGCCGGTCGGCAACGCGGGCAACATCACCGCGTACTGGAAGGGCTACCGCGAATACTCCGCGGACGGCGTGTCGACGCGCAACCCGCGGATGTGGGGCTTCCAGGCCTCCGGCGCGGCGCCGATCGTGCTGGGCCACCCGGTGCGCCGGCCGCAGACGATCGCCACCGCGATCCGCATCGGCAACCCGGCGTCGTGGCAGTTCGCCGAGGAGGCCCGCGACGAATCCGGCGGCCTGATCGACTCGGTGACCGACCGTCAGATCCTGTCGGCGTACCGGCTGCTCGCCGCGCAGGAGGGCGTCTTCGTCGAGCCGGCCTCCGCCGCGAGCGTCGCCGGGCTGCTGAAGGCCGCCGAACAGGGCGAGGTCGACCCGGGCCAGCGGATCGTCTGCACGGTCACCGGCAACGGCCTGAAGGACCCGGACTGGGCGGTCGCCGGCGCGCCGCAGCCCATCACCGTCCCGGTGGACGCGGACACGGCCGCGGAGCGGCTGGGGCTGCTCTGAACCCCCGAGGGACAACAGGGGCGCACGGATTCGCACGCGACACGCATCACGCGCTGTCCGTGCGCCCTATGTCGCAGGAGAACCTTCCTTCGATAGGCTGACCTCACACCGGCGCCGCCGCACGCCGTTCTGGCCCATGCCAATGGCATCCTCCTCGCGGGATCCCCTTGGTACGGTCCCCCAAGTCCTCGCCGCCGTACGGCAACGATGCCGCGGCATCGCGGGGCGGACACGCCCTTGAAGCAAGGAGAGTCATCGACCGATGGCCGGACCAGCCTTCCGCGCCGCCGCCGTCCGAGTGCGCGTCCCCGCGACCAGCGCCAACCTCGGACCGGGCTTCGACGCCTTCGGTCTGGCGCTCGGACTCTACGACGACGTCGTGGTCCGGGTGGCCGACTCCGGTCTGCACGTCGACATCGCCGGCGAAGGCAGCGACTCGCTCTCCCGCGACGAGAACCACCTGGTCGTACGCGCCCTGCGGACCGCCTTCGACCTGCTCGGCGGACAGCCGCGCGGCCTGGAGGTGGTGTGCGCCAACCGCATCCCGCACGGCCGCGGCCTGGGCTCCTCCTCCGCCGCCATCTGCGCCGGCATCATGGCCGCCCGCGCGGTGACGATAGGCGGGCAGGACAAGCTCGACGACGCCGCGCTGCTGGAGCTGGCCAACGAGATCGAGGGCCACCCGGACAACGTCGCCGCCTGTCTGCTCGGCGGCTTCACGCTGGCCTGGACCGAGGGCGGGGCCGCCCACGCGGTCCGGATGGACCCCTCGGGGTCGGTCGTCCCGGTGGTCTTCGTACCCGGCAGGCCCGTGCTGACCGAGACCGCCCGGGGGTTGCTGCCGCGCACCGTGCCGCACGTGGACGCCGCGGTCAACGCGGGACGCGCCGCGCTCCTCGTCGAGGCCCTCACCCGGCGCCCCGACCTGCTGCTGCCGGCCACCGAGGACCGGCTCCACCAGGAGTACCGGTCGCCCGCGATGCCGGAGAGCGCGGCACTGGTGAACCGCCTGCGCGCCGAGGGCGTCCCCGCCGTCATCTCCGGTGCGGGGCCCACGGTGCTGGCGCTGGCGGACGAGGAAAGCGCCGACAAGGTCTCCCGGCTGGCGGGCGAGGGGTGGGCGGCGAACCGTCTGTCGCTCGACGCGGCGGGGGCGAGTGTGCTGCCGCTCGCCGTGGGGCAGTGACACGATTGCCGGTCGTAGAGAGGGGGAATGTTTGCTGGATCCGGTAGTGTTAATCTCATTGCTGCACCCGTGGACTCAGGAACCTGCCTGTTGTGCCTGTTGTCCCGGTGCCTTGTGTCCCGCATCGGGACCGCCCATTCTTCCGGGAGCCTCCCACACCGCATAGGCAGCCTGCCTGGGCAGTGCCGAGCACGCTCCGGAGACGGCGCGGGTGACATTTCACCCGAGAGTGAACTCTCACCTCGCCGGTAACTGTTTTCTTTGTTCCACATCATTTCCTCCGCCATCAGGCGGACCACCGCCCCGGGTCCGGCGCAAGTGATAAGGACCGGATCCGGACAGCACGACCGGTCGCCGAGCCAGACAGGCCGACGTCCGCTCCAGGGAAGGACCCTTCGTGAGCGACACCACCGATCTGATGGGCGTACGCGCAGACAGCCCTGTCGCCGCGTCCGATGCTGCCGCGCCTGCCACCGGTGCTGCCACTGCCCCCGCCGCGCGGCGCCGCCGCGCGGGTACCGGTCTTGAGGGCATGGTCCTGGCCGAGCTGCAGCAGCTCGCCTCCGGTCTCGGCATCAAGGGCACCGCGCGGATGCGCAAGAGCCAGCTCATCGAGACCATCAAGGCCGCGCAGTCCGGCGGCGGCGCCAAGGCCTCCGCCGCCGAGGGCGCGCCCGCCGCCGAGAAGCCGAAGCGCCGGGCCACCTCCCGCACCCGTACGGGTGAATCCGCCGAGGCCGGGGACCAGGGCGCCGAGCAGCAGCCGAAGCAGATCGAGATCCCCGGCCAGCCGGCCGGCGAGAAGGCCGCACCCGCGGCCAAGGCCAAGGCGGAGTCCGCCAGGGCCGAGCAGTCCGCCGAGGGCCGTGCCGAGGCCGCGGTGGACAACGCCGAGGGCAGGTCCGGCGAGGCCAAGGGCGGCGACGACCGCCGCGAGAGCCGCCGCGACCGTCAGCGGGACCGGCAGCGCGACCGCCGCAAGGGTGGCGAGGACGGCGGCCAGCAGCGTCAGCAGCAGGGCGGCGGCCAGGGCCAGCAGCAGGGTGGCGGACCGCAGGGCGGTCAGGGTGGCCAGGACGACTACGACGACGAGAGCGGCGGCCGCCGCCGCAGGGGCCGTTACCGCGACCGCCGTGGCCGCGGCGGCAACCGCCGCGACGACTTCGCGGGCGAGCCGCAGGTCGCCGACGACGACGTCCTGATCCCGGTCGCCGGCATCCTGGACATCCTCGACAACTACGCGTTCATCCGGACCTCCGGCTACCTGCCCGGCCCCAACGACGTGTACGTCTCGCTCGCCCAGGTCCGCAAGAACGGCCTGCGCAAGGGCGACCACGTCACCGGTGCCGTGCGCCAGCCCAAGGACGGCGAGCGCCGCGAGAAGTTCAACGCGCTGGTGCGCCTGGACTCCGTCAACGGCATGGCGCCCGAGAGCGGCCGCGGCCGCCCGGAGTTCAACAAGCTCACCCCGCTGTACCCGCAGGAGCGGCTGCGGCTGGAGAACGAGCCCGGCCAGCTGATCACCCGGATCATCGACCTGGTCGCCCCGATCGGAAAGGGCCAGCGCGGCCTGATCGTGGCCCCGCCGAAGACCGGTAAGACGATCATCATGCAGGCCATCGCCAACGCGATCACCCGCAACAACCCCGAGTGCCACCTGATGGTCGTCCTCGTCGACGAGCGTCCCGAAGAGGTCACCGACATGCAGCGGTCGGTCAAGGGCGAGGTCATCTCCTCGACCTTCGACCGCCCGGCCGAGGACCACACCACCGTCGCCGAGCTCGCCATCGAGCGTGCCAAGCGACTGGTGGAGCTGGGCCACGACGTCGTCGTCCTGCTGGACTCCATCACCCGTCTGGGCCGCGCGTACAACCTCGCGGCGCCCGCCTCCGGCCGCATCCTGTCCGGTGGTGTCGACTCGACCGCGCTGTACCCGCCGAAGCGCTTCTTCGGTGCCGCGCGCAACATCGAGGACGGCGGCTCGCTGACCATCCTGGCCACCGCGCTGGTCGAGACCGGCTCGCGCATGGACGAGGTGATCTTCGAGGAGTTCAAGGGCACCGGCAACATGGAGCTCAAGCTCGACCGGAAGCTCGCCGACAAGCGGATCTTCCCGGCGGTGGACGTCGACCCGTCCGGTACCCGCAAGGAGGAGATCCTGCTGGCTCCGGACGAGCTGAACATCACCTGGAAGCTGCGCCGGGTGCTGCACGCGCTCGACTCGCAGCAGGCGATCGAGCTGCTGCTGGACAAGATGAAGCAGACCAAGTCCAACGCCGAGTTCCTGATGCAGATCGCCAAGACCACCCCGGGTGGCAACAACGACTGACGCCCCGGCGTCGGCACGACCGCGAAGGCCGGTCCCCTCACCTCGGTGAGGGGACCGGCCTTCCGGCGTCCGCGGCCGAGGCGCCGGCCTTCCGGCGTCCACGCAGGCACCGACCGGATGGCTCTCACCTGCGGCGGATCCGGCGCGTCCCCCGGCGGCGCGGCCCCGGACCCGCTGTCATTGCCCTGTGCGGCACCCCTCGCGTGGCTGATCCGGCGCGGGACGGGGTATCCCGAAGATAGGGGGACGAATCAGGACAAGAGGAGCCGATGCCCGAGCACGCGGACGACGGACGAGCCGCCCGGCGGCGCCTTCGCAGCCCGAGCCTGCGCAGCCCCCGCCGGCGGGCCCTGCGGGTCACCGCATGGGTCGTGGCGACGTTCCTGCTGCTGACCACCACCGCCGTCGGATGCCTCTACCTCAAGCTCAACGGCAACATCAGGGGCATCGACATCAACGCCCTCCTCGGGCGGGACCGGCCGGCCGACGTCGACAACGGCTCGATGGACATCCTCGTCCTCGGTTCCGACTCGCGTTCCGGCAGCAACCAGAAGGCCGGCGGCGGGCAGGACGACGGCACCGCGCGCTCCGACACCGCGATGATCGTCCACGTCTACCAGGGGCACGACCGGGCGAGCGTGGTCAGCATCCCCCGCGACACCCTCGTCGACCGGCCCGCCTGTGCCGAGCCCGGCGGCGGCACCGCCCCCGCCCGGCAGGGCGAGATGTTCAACCAGGCGTACGCGATCGGCGGCCCGGCCTGCGCCGTCAAGACGGCCGAGTCGATGACCGGCATCCGCATGGACCACTACATCGAGATCGACTTCGCCGGCTTCCAGCACCTGATCGACGCCCTCGGCGGGGTCACCGTCACCACCAGCCAGGCCATCAGCGACAACCGCAGCCACCTGCACCTGCCGGCCGGCACCCACCACCTCGACGGCAAGCAGGCGCTCGGCCTGGTCCGCACCCGCCACGGGGTGGGCGACGGCAGCGACCTGGGCCGGATAAAGCTGCAGCAGGCCTTCCTGAAGGCCCTGGTGGACCGGGTGAACGGCATCGGGCTGCTGAGCTCGCCGACCCGGCTGTACACGATCGCCGACACCGCCACGGGGGCCATCACCACCGACTCGGAGCTGGCGTCCGTCAAGAAGCTGGTCGGCCTCGGGGAGAGCCTGAAGGGCCTGGGCTCGAAGGACATCGGCATGGTCACGATGCCCGTGCGCTACGACCCCTACGACCCCAACCGCGTCCTGCCGATCACCGACCAGGCCGAGCAGGTCTGGGCGGCGCTGCGGGCCGACGAACCGATCCCCGAGTCCGCCACCAAGGGCTCCGCCGGTGACGACGTCGACACGAACGGTGTGGTCAGGAGCTCCTCGCAGCCGACCGCCGGGGGATCGGAATAGATCACCGCGGGACCCGGTTTGGGGAGATGCGGCCAGTGCTGGCAGACTGGTACGTCGGCCCCGGTTCACGTGACGCAAGCCCGCAGCACGACCCGGGACCCTCCCGAACACTAGGAGAACCCCTTGAAGCGCGACATCCACCCGGAGTACGTGGAGACCCAGGTCAGCTGCACCTGCGGCGCCTCGTTCACCACCCGCAGCACCGTGAAGGACGGCGTCATCCGTGCCGACGTCTGCTCCGCGTGCCACCCGTTCTACACGGGCAAGCAGAAGATCCTCGACACCGGTGGCCGTGTGGCCCGCTTCGAGGCCCGCTTCGGCAAGGCGGCCGGGTCCGCCAAGAAGTAGCGACCCGAAAGCGCCGGTCCACGGCTGCCCGGATATCCTCCGGCGGCCGGACCGGCGCTTTGTCGTCCCAGGCTGGCAGACCGGCGTCCACCCCTTTTCACGAGCAGGGATCCTGATGTTCGAGGCGGTCGAGGAACTGATCGGCGAATACGCCGACCTCGAGAAGAAGCTTGCCGACCCGGCGGTCTTCGCCGACCAGGCCAACGCGCGCAGGCTCAACAAGCGCTACGCCGAGCTGACCCCCATCATCGGCACGTACCGCGGCTGGAAGCAGACCGGCGAGGACATCGAGACCGCCCGTGAACTCGCCGCGGACGACCCGGACTTCGTCGCCGAGGTCAAGGAGCTGGAGCGGCACCGCGAGGAGCTCACCGAAAAGCTGCGGCTGCTGCTCGTCCCGCGCGACCCCAGCGACGACAAGGACGTGATCCTCGAGGTCAAGGCCGGCGAGGGCGGCGAGGAGTCGGCGCTCTTCGCGGGCGACCTGCTGCGCATGTACCTGCGCTACGCGGAGCGCGCGGGCTGGAAGACCGAGATCATCGACGCCAACGCCTCCGACCTCGGCGGCTACAAGGACGTCCAGGTCGCGGTGAAGACCAAGGGCGGGGGCGGCGCCACCGAGCCCGGCCAGGGCGTCTGGGCCCGGCTGAAGTACGAGGGCGGCGTGCACCGCGTCCAGCGCGTGCCGGCCACCGAGTCGCAGGGCCGCATCCACACCTCCGCCGCCGGCGTGCTGGTGACCCCCGAGGCCGACGAGGTCGAGGTCGAGATCGGCCCCAACGACCTGCGGATCGACGTCTACCGCTCCTCGGGCCCCGGCGGCCAGTCGGTCAACACCACCGACTCCGCGGTGCGCATCACCCACCTGCCGTCCGGGCTGGTCGTCTCCTGCCAGAACGAGAAGAGCCAGCTGCAGAACAAGGAGTCGGCGATGCGCATCCTGCGCTCCCGGCTGCTGGCCGCGGCGCAGGAGGAGGCGGAGCGCGAGGCCTCCGACGCCCGTCGCAGCCAGGTGCGCACGGTGGACCGCAGCGAGCGCATCCGTACGTACAACTTCCCGGAGAACCGCATCTCCGACCACCGCGTCGGCTTCAAGGCGTACAACTTGGACCAGGTCCTCGACGGCGAACTGGACGCGGTGATCCAGGCCTGCGTCGACGCCGACTCGGCCGCCAAGCTGGCGGCCGCGGGCGACGGAAGCTGAACCGGAGGCGGAGAACGTGAACCTGCTGCTCGCCGAGGTCGCCCAGGCGACCCAGCGGCTGGCCGACGCCGGCGTTCCCTCGCCGCGGTTCGACGCCGAGGAGCTCGCGGCGTACGTGCACGGGGTGAAGCGCGGCGCGCTGCACACCGTCGCCGACGCCGACTTCGACGCGCGCTACTGGGAGGCCGTGGCCCGCCGTGAGGCCCGCGAGCCGCTGCAGCACATCACGGGCCGGGCGTTCTTCCGCTACCTGGAGCTCCAGGTCGGCCCGGGGGTGTTCGTGCCCCGTCCGGAGACCGAGTCGGTCGTCGGATGGGCCATAGACGCGGTGCGCGCGATGGACGTCGCCGAGCCGCTCATCGTGGACCTGTGCACGGGTTCGGGCGCGATCGCGCTCGCCCTGGCGCAGGAGGTGCCGCGCAGCCGGGTGCACGCGGTGGAGCTGTCCGACGAGGCACTGGTGTGGGCCAGGAAGAACGTCGAGGGCAGCAAGGTCGACCTGCGGCAGGGGGACGCCCTGGAGGCCTTCGGGGACCTCGACGGCCAGGTGGACCTGGTGATCTCCAACCCGCCGTACATCCCGCTCACCGAATGGGAGTACGTGGCGCCGGAGGCCCGCGACCACGACCCCCAGATGGCGTTGTTCTCCGGTGAGGACGGCCTGGACACCATCCGCGGCATCGAGCGCACCGCGCACCGGCTGCTGCGGCCGGGCGGGGTCGTCGTCATCGAGCACGCCGACACCCAGGGCGGCCAGGTGCCCTGGATCTTCACCGAGGAGGCCGGCTGGGCGGACGCCGCCGACCACCCCGACCTCAACAACCGCCCCCGGTTCACCACTGCCCGCAAGGCGACGCCGTGACCACGGCGCCGCACGTCATGGAGGTCTGCTGATGGCACGCCGTTACGACTGCTCGGACGCGACGGACCGGGTCGCCGGACTGCGCGAGGCCGCGTCCGCCGTACGCCGCGGCGAGCTCGTGGTGCTGCCGACGGACACCGTCTACGGGATCGGCGCGGACGCCTTCAACGCCGAGGCCGTCGGCGACCTGCTGGAGGCCAAGGGCCGGGGCCGCAACATGCCCTCGCCCGTGCTGGTGGGCTCCCCGAACACCCTGCACGGCCTGGTCACCGACTTCACCGAGCAGGCCTGGGAACTGGTCGACGCCTTCTGGCCGGGCGCGCTGACCCTCGTCGCGCGTCACCAGCCGTCGCTGCAGTGGGACCTGGGGGACACCCGCGGCACCGTCGCCGTCCGCATGCCGCTGCACCCGGTCGCCATCGAGCTGCTGACCGAGACCGGCCCGATGGCCGTCTCCAGCGCCAACCTGACCGGACACCCCTCCCCGCAGGACTGCGACGCGGCACAGGAGATGCTGGGCGACTCCGTCGCGATCTACCTCGACGGCGGCCCGACGCCCGCGGCCGTGCCGTCCTCCATCGTGGACGTCACCGGCAAGGTGCCCGTCCTGCTGCGGGCGGGCGCGATCAGCGCGGAGCAGCTGCGCGAGGTCGTACCCGACCTGGAGGTCGGCAATTGACACCGCCCATACCCGGGCAGTGGGATCACGGCGAGCGCCCGTTCCGCATCCTCCACGTCTGCACCGGCAACGTCTGCCGCTCGCCGATGGCCGAGCGGCTGACCCGGCACGAGCTGACGCTGCGGCTCGGTGACGGCGCCGCGGGGATCGTCGTGGAGAGCGCCGGCACCTGGGGGCACGAGGGCGCCCCGATGGAGGCGCACGCCGCGACGGTGCTCGCCGAGTACGCCGCCGACCCGACGGGCTTCCTCGGGCGCGAACTCCTCGACGACCACGTGATCGACGCCGACCTCGTGCTGACCGCGACCCGCGACCACCGCGCCCAGGTGATCTCCATGGGGCACGCGGCGGGGCTGCGCACCTTCACGCTCAAGGAGTTCACCCGGCTGGTGAAGGCGATAGACCCGGCGACGCTGCCCGAGGGCAGCGTGACCGAGCGCGCGCGGTCCCTGGTGCGCGCCGCCGCGGCCCTGCGCGGGTGGCTGCTGGCGCCCACCGCGGACGCGGACGAGGTGTACGACCCGTACGGCGCCCCGCTGACCTTCTTCCGCAGCATCGGCGAGGAGATCCACGACGCGCTGGACCCCGTCATGACCGCCCTCACCGGGGTTCCGGCGCCGACCGCCTGACCGGCGGGGCGGAAAGGTTTCAGCACGTCCCGCCCGGCCCCCGGGGCGGTCACCGCGGGGGGCGCCGGGGCACCGCGCCGCGGCGGGCGGCGCGATCGCGGCCCCCGGTGGAGCACAACGCGGCGCGAAATGTCCGGAAGGGTGCAACAGTGGCAGGTGAGAACCTTCCCAGCCGCCCCCGGGAGCGCCGCCATGCCCACCGCGGAAGCGTCTTCACCCCACATAGCCGCCCCCACGCTCCCGGCCGGTGACCGCGGCCTGGACGAGCTGCGCGCCCATGACCCCGAGCTGGCCGACATCCTCCTCGGGGAGGCCCAGCGGCAGGCCTCGTGCCTGCAGTTGATCGCGGGCGAGAACTTCACCTCCCCGGCCGTCCTGACCGCGCTCGGCTCGCCGCTCGCGAACAAGTACGCCGAGGGCTACCCCGGTCACCGCCACCACGCCGGCTGCGAGCTGGTGGACCTGGCCGAGCGGCTGGCCGTGGAAAGGGCCACACGGCTGTTCGGAGCCGCGCACGCGAACGTGCAGCCCTACTCCGGCTCCTCGGCCGTGCTGGCCGCCTACGCGGCCCTCCTGGTCCCCGGGGACACCGTCCTGGCGATGTCGCTGGCGCACGGCGGCCACCTCACCCACGGGTCCGAGTCGAACTTCTCCGGCCGCTGGTTCCGCATCGCCGGGTACGGGGTGACGCGGGGCGCGTCCTTCGAGGAGGGCGGCCTGATCGACTACGCGCAGCTGCGGGAGCTGGCCCACCGGCACCGCCCGAAGGCGATCGTCTGCGGCGGCATCGCCTACCCGCGGCACATCGACTACGCCGCCTTCCGGGAGATCGCGGACGACGTCGGCGCGTACCTGATCGTGGACGCCGCGCACACCCTCGGCCTGGTCGCCGGCGGCGCCGCCCCCAACCCGGTGCCGTACGCGGACGTGGTGTGCGCCACCACGCACAAGACGCTGCGCGGCCCGCGCGGCGGGCTGGTGCTGTGCGGCGCCGACCTGGCCCAGCGCATCGACCGGGCGGTCTTCCCCTTCTCGCAGGGCGGCCCGCACATGCACGCCGTCGCGGCGAAGGCGGCGGCCCTCGCCGAGGCGGCGCGGCCGGAGTTCGCGCTCTACGCGCACCAGGTCGTCGCCAACGCCCGTACGCTCGCCGGGGCGCTCGCCGCGCACGGCCTGCGCATCGCCACCGGCGGCACGGACACCCACCTGATCGCCGCCGACGTGTCGGCGCTCGGCGTCACCGGGATGCGCGCCCGCGGGCTGTGCGCGGCCGCCGGGATCGTGCTGGACAAGTACACGCTGCCGTTCGACACCGAGCCCTGCACGGCGGGTTCGGGCATCCGGCTGGGCACCGCGTCGGTGACCACCCAGGGGATGCGCGAGGAGCAGATGCCGCAGGTCGCGGACCTGATCGTGCGGGCGCTGCGGGAAGAGCGGGGGCTGGCGGGCGAGGTCGCTGAACTGGTGGAGGCGTTCCCGCCGTACCCCGGCTGAGACGCGCTTCACAGGGGGGCCGGGCCGAACCCGCGAGTGGTGTGTGCAACCCTGGGTACTCGCTGTGAGTCTTCGTCTGTGTTTACAGTCGCCACCCGGACGCGAATAGGGTGTGCCCGTGCGTGAGTACCTCTTGACCCTGTGCGTGGCGGCAGCCGTGACCTACCTCCTCACGGGGCCGGTGCGGAAGTTCGCCATCGCGGCAGGCGCCATGCCCGAGATCCGCGATCGCGACGTCCATCGCGAACCCACGCCACGCCTCGGCGGCATCGCCATGTTCGGCGGGCTGTGCGCCGGCCTGCTGGTGGCGGCCCACCTGACCAACCTCAAGAGCGTCTTCGAGCTCTCCAACGAGCCGCGGGCGCTGCTCTCCGGCGCCGGACTGATCTGGCTGCTGGGCGTGCTGGACGACAAGTGGGGCGTGGACGCCCTGATCAAGCTGGGCGCGCAGATGATCGCGGCCGGCGTGATGGTGCTGCAGGGCCTCACCGTGCTGTGGCTGCCGATCCCGGGCAAGGGCATCGTGGCGCTCACGCCGGTGCAGTCGACCCTGCTGACCGTGGCCCTGGTCGTGATCACGATCAACGCGGTGAACTTCGTCGACGGACTCGACGGACTCGCGTCCGGAATGGTGTGCATCGCCGCGATCGCGTTCTTCATGTACGCGTACCGCATCTGGTACGGCTACGGCATCGAGGCCGCCGCCCCGGCGACGCTGTTCAGCGCCATCCTCATCGGGATGTGCCTGGGCTTCCTGCCGCACAACCTGCACCCCGCGCGGATCTTCATGGGTGACTCGGGGTCGATGCTGATCGGCCTGGTGCTGGCCTCCGGGGCCATCTCGATCACCGGCCAGACCGACCCCGACGCGATCACCAACCTCACCGGCTCGACCCGCGACACCACGCACTTCATGGTGCCGGTCTACATGCCCCTGGTGCTGCCGCTGACGCTCATCGCGATCCCCGCCGCCGACCTGGTGCTGGCCATCGTGCGCCGCACCTGGAACGGGCAGTCGCCGTTCGCCGCCGACCGCGGCCACCTGCACCACCGGCTGCTGGACATCGGCCACTCGCACAGCCGGGCCGTGTGGATCATGTACTTCTGGTCCGCGCTGATCGCCTTCGGAGCGGTCGCCTTCGCGGTCAACTCCTCCAGCCTGTGGATCGTCCTGGGCATCGTGATGCTGAGCGCGATGGGCCTGAGCGCCCTGCTCATGCCGCGCTTCCGGCCCCGGGCCCCGCGCTGGGCCGAGGCGTTCGTCCCGCCGCGGTACCGCCGTACCCAGGCGGAGGCCGCGCAGGCGGCGCACGCCGCCGCGGCGGCCACCATCGCCGCGGGGGAGGCCCCCGGCGTCAACGGCGCGACCGCGCTCAGCGCCCGTTCCCTGGTGGACGCCGGCCGCGGCGCGGGCACCCGCCCGTAGGCCGGCGGTCCGATAGCACACGGTCCTTGCGGCGTCAGCCAGGCGCCACGAGGATTGCGCCGTCCGTGTGACAGGTCGCACACGAACCGGGTAAAGACCTCATCAAATAGTTTGTGATACCGTTCACGAGAACCCGGAAGCAAGCCGAAAGACCCTAGTGCGATGGTCTTCCGGCGTGAGGCATGTCCCCGCCGCCGGGCTACGCTCGTCCTCGACGACCCCTGTACTCCCAACCTCGCCGGAGGAGCTGCCGCCATGCAGTCCAACGACGTCCGAACGCTCCTGAACTGCGCCGTGCCCGCCGCCGCCGCGGGGGTGATCGCGGTCGCTGTGTCCAGCGCGCTCGCGGGCGGCAAGGGCGCGATCGGCGCGGGCTTCGGCGCGGTGGTCGTGATCGCCTTCATGGGAATCGGTCTGACGGTGCTTCAGCGCACCGCCCGTTCCTATCCCTCGCTCTTCCAGGCGATGGGCCTGATGCTCTACACCGTGCAGCTGCTGCTGCTCGCCATCGTGCTGGCCGTGTTCAAGAACACGACGCTGTTCGACACCCAGGTGTTCGCGTTCACCCTGCTCGGCACGACCCTGGTGTGGATCGCCGCCCAGGCCCGTGCTCATATGAAGACCAAGATGCTGTACGTGGAGCCCGGCTCCGCCGGAACCCCGACGTGAAAAGCAGGGCCGGTGCAAGCGGGGTTCCGCTCGTTTGCTATCGTCCGGTCTCAACTGCGGCAGAGCTGGCGCGGGTGGCAGTCATGCCTTCGCAACAGCCCTTCGGCTCAGCGCCCACCCGCCGCCCCCACATCCGTAACACCAGTCCAGTGCCGTTCCGTGGCCGTGCGCCGCGCCGACACGTAGAGGTTGCCGTACCTATGCGCCACGCTGAAGGAGCTCTCGGTGAGTGATGTAACGACGCTCGCCTTCGAGACGAACTGCCACATCTTCGACGGGTGCGGCTTCCCGGCTCCCGGCCTGCACTCCTTCCTCTTCAAGCCGCTGATCGGCGACGGGGACAGCAGCGTCTACTTCAACAAGACGATGCTGCTGGCGCTGCTCGGCAGCATCGTGATCGTCGGCTTCTTCTGGGCTGCCTTCGCCAAGCCGAAGATCGTCCCGGGCAAGCTGCAGATGGTCGCCGAGGCCGGTTACGACTTCGTCCGCCGCGGCATCGTCTACGAGACGATCGGCAAGCGGGACGGCGAGAAGTACGTGCCCTTCATGGTCGCGTTGTTCTTCTTCGTCTGGATCATGAACCTCTGGTCGATCGTCCCGATCGCCCAGTTCCCCGTGACGGCGATCATCAGCTACCCGGCCGCGCTCGCCGCGATCGTGTACATCACGTGGATGTCGCTGACCTTCAAGAAGCACGGCTTCGTCGGGGGCTGGAAGAACATCACGGGCTACGACAAGAACCTCGGCGCGGTGCTGCCGATGGTCGTCGGCCTGGAGTTCCTCTCCAACGTGATCGTCCGGCCGTTCACCCACGCGGTGCGACTGTTCGCCAACATGTTCGCGGGTCACGTCCTGCTGCTGCTGTTCACCATCGCCAGCTGGTACCTGCTCAACGGGATCGGCATCGCCTACGCCAGCGTCTCGTTCGTGATGGTCATCGTCATGACCGCCTTCGAGCTCTTCATCCAGGCCGTCCAGGCGTACGTCTTCGTGCTGCTGGCCTGCTCGTACGTCCAGGGCGCGCTCGCCGAGCACCACTGAGCACCCGCACGACGCACAGCCCCCCGATTGTCCGGTGGCCAACCCCCACCGGTCCGTGAAAGAGAAGGAAGAAACAGCATGTCCGCTGTGAACCTCGCCGCCACCCAGATCCTCGGCAACCTGGGCTCCATCGGCTACGGCCTCGCGGCCATCGGCCCCGGCGTCGGCATCGGCATCATCTTCGGCAACGGTACGCAGGCCCTCGCCCGCCAGCCCGAGGCCGCCGGCCTGATCCGCGCCAACCAGATCCTCGGCTTCGCCTTCTGTGAGGCGCTCGCGCTGATCGGTCTGGTCATGCCGTTCGTCTACCCGACCTCCTGAGTCCGGGCTGACGAGACCAACCCCTTTCGACGGAAGGCACTGATGTGAACGCCCTGGCACAGCTGGCGGCCGAGGAGGCGGAGAACCCCCTCATCCCGCCGATCCCAGAGCTCGTCATCGGTCTCATCGCCTTCGCCATCGTCTTCTTCTTCCTCGCAAAGAAGCTGCTCCCGAACATCAACAAGGTTCTGGACGAGCGTCGCGAGGCCATCGAGGGCGGCATGGAGAAGGCCGAGGCCGCACAGGCCGAGGCTCAGCGGACCCTCGAGGAGTACAAGCAGTCGCTCGCCGAGGCCCGCCACGAGGCCGCGCGTCTGCGCCAGGAGGCGCAGGAGCAGGGCGCCGCGCTCATCGCCGAGATGCGTGCGGAAGGCCAGCGGCAGCGCGAGGAGATCATCGCGGCCGGCCACGCCCAGATCGAGGCCGACCGCCGGTCCGCCGCGCACGCCCTGCGCCAGGACGTCGGCAAGCTCGCCACCGACCTGGCCGGCAAGATCGTCGGTGAGTCCCTCGAGGACACCGCCCGTCAGAGCCGCGTGATCGACCGCTTCCTCGACGAGCTCGAGGAGAAGGCCGAGGCCGCGCGATGAACGGAGCGAGCCGCGAGGCACTGGCCACCGCGCGCGAGCGCCTCGACGCACTGACGGACAGCACGTCCGTCGACGCGGCGAAGCTCGCCGAGGAGCTGGCCGCCGTCACGGGGCTGCTCGACCGCGAGGGTTCGCTGCGCCGCGCCTTGACCGACCCGGCCCAGCCGGGTGAGGCCAAGGCGGGCCTGGCGCAGGCGGTCCTCGGCGGGCAGATCGGCGGCGAGACGTCCGACCTGGTCTCGGGCATGGTCCGCAGCCGCTGGTCGCAGTCGCGCGATCTCGCCGACGCGCTGGAGGAGCTTGCCTACAGCGCCGACCTGGTCGCCGCGGAGCGGGCGGGTCACCTCGACGGCGTCGAGGACGAGCTGTTCCGCTTCGGCCGCATCGTCTCCGGCAGCAGCGAGCTGCGGGCGGCGCTGACCGACCGCGCCGCGAGCACCCAGGCCAAGACGACCCTGCTGCACTCGCTGCTGGACGGCCGTGTCAACGCGGTCACCGAGCGGATCGTGGTCCGTCTCGTGACCCAGCCGCGAGGCCGTAGCCTGGAGGCAGGGATCGACGCCCTGTCCAAGCTGGCGGCGACGCGCCGTGACCGCACGGTCGCGGTCGTGGTCTCGGCGGTGCCGCTGAGCGACCGGCAGAAGCAGCGCCTCGGTGCCGCGCTGGCCACGATCTACGGCCGGCAGGTGCACCTGAACCTGGACGTGGACCCCGCGGTCCGCGGCGGCATCTCGGTTCGGGTCGGCGACGAGGTCATCGACGGGACCATCGCGGACCGCCTCGAAGAGGCGAGCCGGCGGATGGCCGGCTGAACCAGCCACCAACTCAAAGAGCAGTATCAGCGGCCCGAGTTGGGCCGTAGCGAATACTTCGGGCCCAACAAGGAGAGCAGGGAACCCAGATGGCGGAGCTCACGATCCGGCCGGAGGAGATCCGGGACGCGCTGGAGAACTTTGTCCAGTCGTACCAGCCGGACGCGGCCTCGCGCGAGGAGGTCGGAACGGTCAGCCTGGCCGGCGACGGTATCGCGAAGGTCGAGGGTCTGCCCTCGGCCATGGCGAACGAGTTGCTGAAGTTCGAGGACGGCACCCTCGGTCTCGCCCTCAACCTCGAGGAGCGCGAGATCGGTGCGATCGTCCTCGGCGAGTTCAGCGGCATCGAGGAGGGCCAGCCGGTGCGCCGCACCGGTGAGGTGCTCTCCGTCGCGGTCGGCGAGGGATACCTGGGTCGCGTCGTCGACCCGCTCGGCAACCCGATCGACGGCCTCGGCGAGATCGAGACCGACGGCCGCCGCGCCCTGGAGCTCCAGGCTCCCGGCGTCATGGCCCGTAAGTCCGTGCACGAGCCGATGCAGACCGGCCTCAAGGCCGTCGACGCGATGACCCCGATCGGCCGCGGCCAGCGCCAGCTGATCATCGGCGACCGCCAGACCGGCAAGACCGCCCTGGCGATCGACACGATCATCAACCAGCGCGACAACTGGCGTTCCGGCGACCCGAAGAAGCAGGTCCGCTGCATCTACGTCGCCATCGGCCAGAAGGGCTCCACCATCGCGGGCGTGCGCGCCTCGCTGGAGGAGGCAGGCGCCCTGGAGTACACGACGATCGTCGCGGCTCCGGCGTCCGACCCGGCCGGCTTCAAGTACCTCGCCCCGTACACCGGCTCGGCCATCGGCCAGCACTGGATGTACCAGGGCAAGCACGTCCTGATCGTCTTCGACGACCTGAGCAAGCAGGCCGACGCCTACCGCGCCGTGTCCCTGCTGCTGCGCCGCCCGCCGGGTCGTGAGGCCTACCCGGGTGACGTCTTCTACCTGCACTCCCGTCTGCTGGAGCGCTGCGCCAAGCTCTCCGACGAGCTGGGCGCCGGCTCGATGACCGGTCTGCCGGTCGTCGAGACCAAGGCCAACGACGTGTCGGCGTTCATCCCGACCAACGTCATCTCCATCACCGACGGCCAGTGCTTCCTGGAGTCCGACCTGTTCAACGCGGGCCAGCGCCCGGCGCTGAACGTCGGTATCTCGGTCTCCCGAGTCGGTGGCTCGGCGCAGATCAAGGCCATGAAGTCGGTCGCCGGCCGCCTGCGCGTGGACCTCGCCCAGTACCGCGAGCTCGAGGCGTTCGCCGCCTTCGGTTCCGACCTGGACGCGGCCTCCAAGGCGCAGCTGGAGCGCGGCAAGCGCATGGTCGAGCTGCTGAAGCAGGGCCAGTACGCCCCGTTCCCGATCGAGGACCAGGTCGTCTCCATCTGGGCCGGCACCACCGGCAAACTGGACGACGTCCCGGTCGAGGACATCCGCCGCTTCGAGCGCGAGCTGCTGGACTACCTCCGCCGCGAGAAGAAGGACCTGCTGCTGAGCATCGCCGAGACCGGCAAGCTCGGCGACGACACCGTCGAGGCCCTGACCGACGCGGTCGCGGAGTTCAAGAAGCAGTTCGAGACCTCGGACGGCAAGCTGCTGGGTGAGGGCTGAGCATGGGCGCCCAGCTTCGGGTATACAAGCGCCGCATCAAGACCGTCACCGCGACGAAGAAGATCACGAAGGCGATGGAGATGATCTCCGCGTCCCGGATCGTCAAGGCCCAGCGCCAGGTCGCGGCATCGTCCCCGTACGCCGACGAGCTCACCCGGGCCGTCGCGGCGGTCGCGACCGGTTCCAACACGAACCACCCGCTGACCACCGAGGCCGAGAACCCGACCCGTGCCGCGGTGCTGCTCGTCACGAGCGACCGCGGTCTGGCCGGCGGCTACTCGTCCAACGCGATCAAGGCTGCCGACCGGCTCACCGAGCGGCTGCGCGCGGAGGGCAAGGAGGTCGTGCACTACATCATCGGCCGCAAGGGCGTGGCGTACTACGGCTTCCGTGAGCGCCCGATCGCCGGCTCGTGGACCGGGTTCACCGACAAGCCGGCCTACGCGGACGCCAAGTCCGTGGCCGACCCGCTGATCGACCAGGTCCTCAAGGACACGGCCGAGGGCGGCGTCGACGAACTGCACATCGTCTTCACGGAGTTCGTGTCGATGCTGACGCAGGCGCCGGTGGAGAGGCGGCTGCTGCCGCTGTCCCTGGACGACGCCACCGGTGGCGAGGCCCGCAAGGAGGGGGAGATCCTCCCCCTGTACGACTTCGAGCCGTCGGCGGAGGGCGTCCTGGACGCGCTGCTGCCGCGGTACGTCGAGAGCCGGATCTTCAACGCGCTGCTGCAGGGTGCCGCTTCCGAGCACGCCGCCCGCCGCCGCGCGATGAAGTCGGCGACCGACAACGCCGAGGAGCTCATCAAGACGCTCACGCGGCTTGCCAACCAGGCCCGCCAGGCCGAAATCACCCAGGAAATCAGCGAGATCGTCGGTGGCTCCAGCGCCCTGGCCGACGCGTCTGCGGGGAGTGACTAAACATGACCACCACTGTTGAGACGGCCGCTGCCACGGGCCGCGTCGCCCGGGTCATCGGCCCGGTCGTCGACGTGGAGTTCCCCGTCGACGCCATGCCGGAGATCTACAACGCCCTCCACGTCGAGGTCGCCGACCCGGCCGAGGACGGCAAGAAGAAGACGCTGACCCTCGAGGTCGCCCAGCACCTGGGTGACGGCCTGGTCCGCGCCATCTCCATGCAGCCCACCGACGGCCTGGTCCGCCAGTCCGTGGTGACCGACACGGGCACGGGCATCACCGTCCCGGTCGGCGACTTCACCAAGGGCAAGGTGTTCAACACCCTCGGTGAGGTGCTGAACCTGCCCGAGGAGAACGCCAACGTCGGCGAGCGCTGGGCGATCCACCGCAAGGCCCCGAAGTTCGAGGACCTCGAGTCGAAGACCGAGATGTTCGAGACCGGCCTGAAGGTCGTCGACCTGCTGACCCCGTACGTCAAGGGCGGCAAGATCGGCCTGTTCGGCGGCGCCGGTGTCGGCAAGACCGTCCTCATCCAGGAAATGATCATGCGTGTGGCGAAGCTGCACGAGGGCGTTTCCGTGTTCGCCGGCGTCGGCGAGCGCACCCGTGAGGGCAACGACCTCATCCAGGAGATGGAGGAGTCGGAGGTCCTCGACAAGACCGCGCTGGTCTTCGGTCAGATGGACGAGCCCCCGGGCACCCGTCTCCGTGTGGCGCTGGCCGGTCTGACCATGGCGGAGTACTTCCGCGATGTGCAGAAGCAGGACGTGCTGTTCTTCATCGACAACATCTTCCGCTTCACCCAGGCCGGCTCCGAGGTCTCCACGCTGCTCGGCCGCATGCCCTCCGCGGTGGGTTACCAGCCGAACCTCGCGGACGAGATGGGCCTCCTCCAGGAGCGCATCACCTCGACCCGTGGTCACTCGATCACCTCGATGCAGGCGATCTACGTCCCCGCGGACGACCTGACCGACCCGGCGCCGGCGACCACCTTCGCCCACCTGGACGCGACGACCGTTCTGTCGCGTCCGATCTCGGAGAAGGGCATCTACCCGGCGGTCGACCCGCTGGACTCGACGTCCCGCATCCTGGACCCCCGCTACATCGCGGCGGACCACTACGAGTGCGCCATGCGCGTCAAGGGGATCCTGCAGAAGTACAAGGACCTCCAGGACATCATCGCGATCCTCGGTATCGACGAGCTGGGCGAGGAGGACAAGCTCACCGTCCACCGCGCCCGCCGCATCGAGCGCTTCCTGTCGCAGAACACCCACGCGGCGAAGCAGTTCACCGGTGTGGACGGCTCGGACGTCCCGCTGGAGGAGTCGATCTCCGCGTTCAACGCCATCGCCGACGGAAAGTACGACCACTTCCCTGAGCAGGCGTTCTTCATGTGCGGTGGCATCGAGGACCTCGAGCGCAACGCCCGCGAGCTCGGCGTCAGCTGACACCCGTAGCCCGACGGCTCACCGTGGCAGGGGGCGGACCCTGTGTCCGCCCCCTTGCCGCACCCCCGTTATCCTTTGTTTTATGCACCCGCCGGACGGCGGCGGGTGCCGACCCGAGGAGCCATCTTGGCTGAGCTGCACGTCGAGCTGGTCGCAGCGGACCGCAACGTCTGGTCCGGCGCGGCCACACTTGTCGTCGCACGCACCGAGTCCGGCGACATCGGCGTCATGCCGAACCACGAGCCGCTGCTGGGAGTGCTCCAGTCCGGCCCGGTGACCATCCGCACCGGCGAGGGCGGCACCGTCGTCGCGGCGGTGCACGGAGGCTTCATCTCCTTCGCGGACAACAAGCTCTCGGTGCTGGCGGAGATCGCCGAGCTCGCCGAGGAGATCGACGTCCAGCGTGCGGAGCGGGCCCTGGAGCGCGCGAAGGCCGACGCCGACGCCGCCGGCGAGCGACGGGCCGAGGTCCGGCTGATCGCCGCGACCAGCGGGTCGCGCTGAGCACCCGGCCCACTGGGCCATGAGCCGCGGGAGGCCCGTGAGGGTGTCCCGCGGCTGCAGTATCCCTATTCGTGACACGGAGCGAGGAGGTCGGTGGGCGTGATCCTCGCTTTTCAGGTGTGCGGGGCCCTGGTGGCGCTTGCGCTGCTGGGGCTGTTCATCTTCGGGCTGCGGCGCCGGCTGATCCAGCGGCCCGGCGGCACCTTCGACTGCAGCCTGCGGATGTCGCCCACCGCTGCCGGTGAGCCCTCGGGCAAGGGCTGGGCCTACGGCGTCGCCCGCTACAGCGGTGACCGGATCGAGTGGTTCCGGGTCTTCTCCTACGCGCCCCGGCCGCGCCGGGTGCTGGAGCGCTCCGCCATCGAGGTGCTGCACCGGCGCCTCCCGGAGGGGCAGGAGGAGCTGGCGCTCCTCTCCGACGCCGTCATCCTGGTCTGCGAGCACCGCGGCACCCGTCTGGAACTCGCCATGAGCGACGACGCCCTCACCGGCTTCCTCGCCTGGCTCGAGGCCGCCCCTCCGGGGCAGCGGGTGAACGTCGCCTAGCAGTCCGCTTCGGCCCTCCCGGCTGCGGGTCCCCCAGGACGAAGTCCGGGGCGGGGTGAACGTCGCCTGACAGGCGCCGTCCGGTCCTGCGCGGTCCTACGGTCGTACCGACAGCCCCAACTCCTGCGCGAGCACCGCTGCCTGCACGCGGCTGCGCAGCTCCAGCTTGGCCAGCATGCGGCTGACGTGCGTCTTCGCCGTGGCCTCCGCCATCTCCAGGTGTGCCGCGATCTCCGCGTTGGACAGGCCCTGGCCCACGCAGACCAGCACCTCGCGCTCCCGGGGCGTCAGCGTGCCGAGGGCGGCGTGGTCGGCGGCCGGACGCGGCCGCGGGCGGGCGAACTCGCCGATCAGCCGGCGGGTCACCGCGGGCGCGATCATCCCCTCGCCGCGGGCCACCAGCCGTACGCCCTCGATCAGCAGGTCCGCCTCGGTGTCCTTCAGGAGGAATCCCGCGGCGCCCGCGCGCAGCGCCCCGAAGACGTACTCGTCCAGGTCGAACGTGGTGAGGACGAGCACGTCGGCGAGTCCCTCCGCGACGACCTCCCGGGTGGCGGAGACCCCGTCCAGCCGGGGCATCTGGAGGTCCATGAGGATCACGTCGGGACGCAGCTCGCGGGCGAGGCGGACCGCGGCTTCCCCGTCGGCCGCCTCGCCGACCACCTCGATGTCGGGCACCGAACCCAGGATGAGCACCAGTCCCGCGCGTACGGCGGACTGGTCCTCGGCGACCACCACCCGGATCATGCGCTCCCCTCCATGGGCAGTACCGCCCGTACCCGCCACGTCGTGCCCTCCCGGCCCGCCTCGAAGGTGCCGCCCAGCAACTCGGTGCGCTCCCGCATGCCGATCAGCCCGCTGCCGGAGCCGGGGGCCCGGGGGCCCGGCCGGTGCGCGGCGGCGCCGTTCCGGCAGGGGCTCGCCACGGTCACCGTCAGGGCCATGCCGTCCTGCTCCAGAATGACGGGCACCTCGCCCGGCGACGCGTGCTTCAGGACGTTGGTCAAGGACTCCTGCACGATCCGGTAGGCCGCCAGCTCCACCGGCGCGGGCAGCGTGGCGGCACCCTCGGGGCGCGCGTCGCGCAGCACGAAGGCCGAGTGCGGGGCCGCCGCGCGCATCTGCCGCAGGAGCACGTCCAGACCGGCCAGCCGCGGGACGGCGGCCGGCTCCCCCTCCTCGCCCGCCGAGTCGCGCAGCAGCCCGATCAGCCGGCGCATCTCGGACAGGCCCTCCACGCTGTTCTGCCGGATGACCGCCAGTGCCTGGCGGGCCGGGCCCTCCTGGCGGTCCAGGGACAGCGCGGCGGTGGAGTGGACGGCGATCGCGGAGAGGTGGCCCGCCACCATGTCGTGCAGTTCGCGGGCCATCCGGGCCCGCTCGCGGCCCACCGCCTCCCGGCGGTCCAGCTCGGCCAGGAGCGCGGTCTGCTCCGCGCGCAGCCGTTCGTGGGCGGCCTCGTCGCGGTGCCGCCGTACGATCGCGCCCGTCGAGGCGGGGGCCACCGAGACCAGGGCGCCGACCACACCGATGAGCAGGGACTCGGCGACCGGGTGCACCGCCACGGCGGTGGCGGTGAGGGCCGCCGTGCCGAGCACGCTGCCGACCGGGACGACCCGGGCCAGCCGCTTCGGCCCGTACAGGACTGCGGCGTACACCAGGTCGGTGAACATCAGCACGGTCACCAGCAGCGAGCCGATCACGAAGTCCGCGCAGAAGGCGAGGACGCCGACGGCGATCGCGGCGCCGGGCGCGGTCCGGCGCAGCAGCTCGCATCCGGCCATGATCGCCAGCGGCAGCAGGGGCAGCCAGGGACGGTTGCCCGCCGGATGGTTCCCGGAGTAGGTGTACAGCCCGAACGCCCACATCGTGAGGCCCCCGGCGAGCCCCGCCACGGCGATCAGCACGTCGTCGCGGTGCGGGCGCCGGGCGGCGGTGGTCGTCATGGGCCCATCCCAGCACGCGGCGCGGACGGCGCGCGTCCGCCCGGGGGCGGAGCCGGCGCCTACACCGAAGGTTGCAGCCGGGTCTCATCAGCGCCGACGACGCCTCCCGCGGGGCGGTGGGGGAGCCTTGCGGCATGTTGGTGACGCTGATCATCGCGTGCGAGATCGCCTTCTGGGTGCTGCTCGGCGCCGGGCTCGCCGTGCGCTACCTGCTGCGCCGGCCCCGGACGGGTGCGGCACTGCTGCTGTGCGTGCCCCTGGTGGACCTGGTGCTGCTCGCCGCCGCCGTGGCCGACCTGCGCGACGGCGGCGATGCCGCCGCCCGGCACGGTCTGGCCGCCGTCTACGTCGGCTTCTCGGCCGGCTACGGCCACTCCGTCGTCCGCTGGGCCGACGCCCGGTTCGCGCACCGTTTCGCGGGCGGGCCGAAGCCGCCGCCGGCGCCGAAGTACGGCCGGGCCCGGGCCGTGCACGAGTGGCGGCTGCTCGGCCGTACCGCGGTGTCCGCCGCCGTCGCCGCGGCGCTGCTGCAGCTGGCCGTGTGGCTTGTGGCGGACGCCTCGCGCACGGCGGCCCTGGGGGAGTGGCAGGGGCGGATGGCGGTGACGGCGGGGATCCACGCCGTCATCGCGGCGAGCTACACGCTGTGGCCCAAGCGGGAGCCGGCCGTCCGTCCGCGTACCTGAGCGGGCGAGGCCGGCCCTCCGCGTCGTCGCGGCCGGCGGGCGCGGTCGGTCAGCGGTTCTCGCCGGGCACCCACAGCACGTCGCCGACCTCCTTGTTGGCCGTCCGGGCCAGGATGAACAGCAGGTCGGACAGCCGGTTGAGGTAGGTGGCGGTGAGCGGGTTCATCGTCTCGCCGTGCTCCTCCAGCGCGGTCCACGTGGAGCGCTCGGCGCGCCGGACGACCGTGCACGCCTGGTGGAGCAGCGCGGCGCCCGGGGTGCCGCCGGGCAGGATGAAGCTGCGCAGCTTCTCCAGCTCCTCCAGGAAGCGGTCGCAGTCCGCCTCCAGCCGGTCCACGTAGGACTGCTCGACGCGCAGCGGCGGGTACTTGGGGTCGGGCACGACCGGCGTCGCAAGGTCGGCGCCGACGTCGAAGAGGTCGTTCTGGACCCGTACGAGGACGGACGCGACCTCCTGCGGGAGCGCGCCGAGCGCGAGGGCCACACCGATCGCCGCGTTGGCCTCGTTGGCGTCCGCGTAGGCCGAGATGCGGCTGTCGGTCTTGGCGGTGCGGCTCATGTCGCCGAGGGCGGTGGTGCCGTCGTCCCCGGTCCGCGTGTAGATGCGCGTCAGATTGACCATGTGTCGAGCGTAGTCAGGCCGCGCCCCGGGCGCGCCCGGTGGCGGGCCCGCGGCCGGGGGCGGCGGAAGCAGACTCCGGGGGCGGTCCCGGTCAAACTGGACGCGCAGCGGCAGCAACTGGGCGCCGGGGCCCTCAACTGTGCGACGAAGGACACAGGGTGACCCGCCTCTCTTCCTGCTGCGCTCCGTTGTGAAGCGGCGTTAAGGTCCCGGCAACAGCATCGAGAAGATTGGTGTGTGCCGTGGCGAAGAAGCTCGCCGTCATCGGAGCCGGCCTGATGGGCTCCGGCATCGCGCAGGTGTCCGCACAGGCGGGCTACGAGGTCGTCCTGCGTGACATCACGGACGAGGCGCTGGCCCGCGGCAAGGGCGGGATCGAGGCGTCCTACGGGAAGTTCGTCGCCAAGGGCAGGCTCACCGCCGAGGACGCGGACGCCGCGCTCGCGCGCATCACCACCACCACCGACCTGGACGCGGCCGCCGACGCCGACATCGTCGTCGAGGCCGTCTTCGAGAAGATCGAGGTCAAGCAGGAGATCTTCCGCGCCCTCGACAAGATCGCCAAGGCGGACGCGGTGCTGGCCTCCAACACCTCCGCCATCCCGATCACCAAGATCGCGGCGGTGACGGAGCGCCCGGAGAGCGTGGTCGGCACCCACTTCTTCTCGCCGGTGCCGCTCATGCAGCTGTGCGAGCTGGTCCGCGGCTACAAGACCGGCGACGAGACCCTGGCGCGCGCCAAGGCCTTCGCCGAGGAGATCGGCAAGACGACCATCGTGGTCAACCGGGACGTGGCCGGCTTCGTCACCACCCGGCTGATCGCGGCGCTGGTCGTCGAGGCCACCAAGCTCTACGAGTCGGGCGTCGCCACGGCGGAGGACATCGACGTCGCCTGCAAGCTCGGCTTCGGCCACGCGATGGGCCCGCTGGCGACCGCCGACCTCACCGGGGTCGACATCCTGCTGCACGCCGCCGACAACATCTACACCGAGTCCCAGGACGAGAAGTTCGCCCCGCCGGAGCTCATGCGGCGCATGGTGGACGCGGGCGCGCTCGGCCGCAAGAGCGGCGAGGGCTTCTACCGGTACTGACGGAGCGTCAACCAGAAGGGCCCGGCCCGGTGCGGACGACCGGCGGGCTGGGCCCCTCGGACCCCTCCTGTCACTCGCAAGGGTGAATTCGGTATCGGTTCGCTCACAGACGGCAACCTCTTCGTACGACGGACCGTCAGTTACGTAGAACCACGGCAGTTTCCACCCATTCACTCCACGGGGAGGCGTAATGCACATCAGGGGCGATCACGCCGAGCTGGTCGTCGGGGGCCGCCTCGACGTCCGCACCGCGGCGGACGCCCGCAAGGTCCTGCACAGCGCGGTGGACGGCGGCCACGGCGACCTCGTGCTCGACCTGACCGAACTCGACTCGTGGGACGCGACGGGCCTGGGGGTCATCATGGGGGCGCACCGCCGCTGCGGCCGGGCGGACCGGCGCCTCGTCCTGCGGGGCGTGCCCGCGCAGATGCAGCGCCTGCTGGTCGCCACGAGGCTGCACCGCATCCTGGTCATCGAGGGGGGAATCGCGGCAGAAGCACTGCCGCGGACCTAGGGCACCGACCGGGCGCGCCGCCACGGAAGCGGCAACCCCGGACAGATTCGGGCGCAAGGGCGGCATGGCCGCCCTGGGCTTCGCACATACTGTGGGAAGGTTTAGGGTTCGGTTCCGGCGTGCCTCAACCCCGTACGCCGAGGAGGGGAGCCGGACCGGTCCAACGGCGGAACCGCGGGCCCGGTGGGGCCCCGCTGCGACGCACATGGGGGGCGGAGACTAATGGACCCACACGGACCCGACATGACCGGTGACGAGTACGGCGCACTACAGGACTCCACGAGCCCGGCCGAGCTGCCGCCCGCCGTCGGCGCGGAGGACGGCACCCTGCCGGTCCCGCGTCCCGGCCGGCCGCCGCGCGAACCGCTCGCCCTCGAGGTCGGGGCGGGCACGGCGGACGGCGACGCGCCACGCGTCGTCGAACTCGTCGTGGGCGACTGCAAGCTGACCCTCAACCCCGTCGACGGCAGCGAGGTCAGCTCCCTCGCCCCCGCCGACCTGCCCGCACCCGTACGGCGTACGGCGGAGGGACGCGCCGCGCTGACCGCCGCCGCCCGGCCGTCGGTGCCGCCGGGGCCGCGCGCTCCCGAGCTTCCGCTGCTGGAGCGGGAGGAGGAACGCGAGCGCCTGGTGCGGCTGCTCTCCCGGGGCCGCTCGGTGCGCGTCACCGGGCCCTCCGGCGCCGGCCGCAGCGTGCTGCTCGACGTCGTCGCCGAGGCCTGCGAGGACCTCGCCCCCGACGGCGTGATCCGGCTCTCCGGCTACCGGCGGACCCCCAGCGACCTGCTGCAGGAACTGTTCGGCACCGTCTACGACGCCGATGACCACCGCCCCGACCGCGGCCGGTTGCTGGAGCTGCTGCGCAACGTCGGCGCGGTCGTCGTCCTGGACGACCTGGAGTTCGGCGGTGCCTCCCTGGAGGAACTGCTCGCGGCGGCGCCCGAGTGCGCCTTCGTCCTGTCGGCCACGCCCGACGTGCCGGCCCCCGCCACCGACTCCCTGGTCGAGGAGGTCTTCCTCCCCGGACTGACCCGGGTCGCCTGCCTGGAACTGCTGGAGCTCTCCGCCGGCCGCCCCCTGGAGGAGGACGAGACCGCCTGGGCGGCGGACCTGTGGTTCGAGTCCGAGGGTCTGCCGCTGCGCTTCGTCCAGGCCGGCGCACTGCTGCGGCAGCGCGACGCCCTCGGGGCGGAGATCCTCGCGGCCGACGAGTCGGTGTGGGGTGACGTCGAGGCCGACGGACTCCCCGTCGACGCGCCCTTCGGCGCCGACCCGGCCGCGTCGGCCTCGCACGTGCCGCTGCCCTCGCTCGCCGAGAGCGCCGCCCCGGCCGCCCTGCTCGCCTCCCGCCTCGGCGCCTCGGCCCAGGAGGCCCTGCGCTTCGCCGTGGCCCTGGGTGGCGAGTGCCCGCACCAGTCGCACCTTCCGGCACTCGTCGGCGAGACCCACGGCGACGCCGCGCTCGGCGAGATCGTGGCCGTCGGGCTCGCCGTGCCCGTCGCCGCGCACCACCGCCTCGCGGCGGGCGTGGCCCGGCAACTCGCCCTCGTGGACGGTCTCGCGGCCGAGGCCGCCGCCGAGGGCTCCCCGCAGGCGCTGGCCGCCGCGCAGCACTACGCCTGGTGGGCCGGGCACCCCTCGGTCACCCCGCGGCGCGTCGCCGCCGAGGCGGAGGCCATCCTGGCCGCCCTCGGCGCCGCCCGCGACGGCGGCCATGCCAGCGCCGCGGTGCTCCTGGCCCGTACGGTGGCGCCCGTCCTCGCCGCCGCCATGCACTGGAGCGCGTGGGAGCGTGCGCTGCGCGTCGGCCAGGAGGCCGCCCGGCTCGCCGGGGAGGTGGCCGAGGAGGCGTACTTCCTCCACGAACTCGGCGTCCTGGCGCTGTGCACGGGCAACCTGGACCGGGCCCGCAGCGAGCTGGAGGCCTCGATAGCCCTGCGCGGCGCCCTGGCGGACCGCCAGGGCACCACGGTGGGGCGGCGGACCCTCGCGCTCGTCGTGGACCGGGAGGGCGGTCCTGTGCCCGGCACGGGCCTCGCGGGCGTCGAGACCCCGGCGACGGGCACCGACATGTCCGAGGCGCCGACGACGATCATCGGCAAGGGCCTGGCCGCGGCGGCCACCGCCCCGCGCCGCGTCCTGACCGGCTCGCGCCGCAACCTCGCCGCCGCCGGTGCGGGGGCCCTGCTGGCCGCCGTGCTCGGCACCGTCGTCACCCTCGGCACGACGGCCTCCGGGGGCGACCAGAACACCCCCATGAACGTGAAGCCGGTCGAGACCGCACAGGAGGACAACGCGGACGACGGCCTCCCGGCCGAGGACATCCCGAGCCCCGGCTCCAGCCAGCGGCCCCGGCCCTCCGCGAGCGGCAGCGACACCGCGACCACGCCGGCGGCCGGCACCGGCGGTGCCGGGTCCGTGTCCGGTGGCGGCTCCGGCGGCTCCGGCGGCACCGACGGCGGGGACGGCGGCGGCTCCTCGACGGGCGGCGGCGCGGCCGGCGGCGGCTCCGGCGGTGGCTCGCACGGCGGTGGCACGGGCGGCAACCAGACCGGGGGAGGGAACACGGGCGGCAGCCACTCCGGCGGCTCGGGCGACCCGACCGACGGCGGCACGACGGACGGCGGTTCGACCGGAAGCCCGTCCCCGTCGGATTCGGGCACTCCCACACCCACCCCGACCGAGACCGGAACCGACGGCGGCACCGACGACGGCGGCACCACGGCCAGCGCGAGCGCTCCCGACGGTTCCGCGACCGGCACCGATCTGCCCGGCGTCCCGGACGCCTCCGGCACGATCGCCTGACGAGGCGCGGCCCGTCGGCCGGTGCCCGGTGCGCCCGCCCGGGCCGCGCGCCGTCCTCGCCCCACCGTCCGGCGGGGCGAGGACGGCGTCCCTCAGAAGAGGCGGAGCTTGTCGTCCTCGATGCCGCGCAGCGCGTCGTAGTCGAGGACGACGCAGTCGATGCCGCGGTCCGTGGCGAGGACCCGCGCCTGCGGCTTGATCTCCTGGGCCGCGAAGACGCCCTTCACGGGCGCCAGCAGGGGGTCCCGGTTGAGGAGTTCGAGGTAGCGGGTGAGCTGCTCGACGCCGTCGATCTCGCCGCGGCGCTTGATCTCGATCGCGACGGTCGTGCCGGACGCGTCCCGGCACAGGATGTCCACCGGGCCGATGGCGGTCGGGTACTCGCGGCGTACCAGGCTCCACCCCTCGCCGAGCACCTCCATGCGGTCGGCCAGCAACTCCTGGAGGTGGGCCTCGACGCCGTCCTTGATCAGGCCGGGGTCGACGCCGAGTTCGTGGGTGGAGTCGTGCAGCACTTCCTCGATGGTGATGATCAGCTGCTCGCCGGCCTTGTTGGTGACCGTCCAGACCCCGTCCTCGCCCTCCTTGAGCGTGCAGGGCGGCGACATCCAGTTCAGCGGCTTGTAGGCACGGTCGTCGGCGTGGACGGAGACACTGCCGTCGGCCTTGACCAGGAGCAGCCTGGTCGCCGACGGCAGATGGGCGGAGAGCCGGCCCGCGTAGTCCACGGAGCAACGGGCGATGACGAGACGCATGGTCGGCAACGTTACTCGCTACCGGGCGCGGTCGGAAAATGGCCTGTTGTGAGCGCTCCCGCCTAGTGTCGTGGGACCTCTCCGCCTACGGTTGTGGGTGGAGGCCGTCGCGCGGGAGAACTCTGGGCGGCTTCTCTCCGTAGTCCGTCTGACTCCTCGGACAGGGGGGTCACGAGAGGAGTACTCATGTCGCTCGACGTCTCACCGGCCCTCCTCGAACAGGCCGAGCGAGGCGAGGTCGACGAACGGGAGTTCGTCGACTGCGTCCGGACTTCCCTGCCTTACGCATGGGACATGATCAGCTCTCTGGCGGCACAACTCAAGGTGGACGGCGGCCAGTTCGCCGACAACCAGGTACCCCCGCCGGACGAGCACGCGCGCGGTCAGCTGCTCCGCGCCCTGGCGAGTGACGCGATACGGGGGGCCCTGCAGCGGCACTTCGGGGTCCGGCTGGCGTTCCAGAACTGCCACCGGGTCGCGGTGTTCCCGCTGGACCCGGCGGTCGACGAGCGTTACGCCACCTTCACCTCCGTACGCGCACAGCTGCTGAACCAGTCCCCGGAGCTGCGGGACTGCTGAACCGGGCAGGGTGCTCCCGCCGTTGGTCGCACCACTGCTCTTTGATGTTTCAATCAGGCCAATTGCGGGAGCACTTCGCCACCGAGCCGCGCCACGTTCTCCTCGGTGGCCGCGAGATCGCCGGAGCCCTCGACCAGCAGGGCGAAGCGGCGGATGCCGGTCCGCTCGGCGGTGGCGGCCAGACGGTCGGCGCACAGCGCCGGCGGGCCCACCGGGTGGAGATCGCAGAGGAGTTCGGTGTAGGCGAGCGGATCGCGCATCGTCCGGGGCCGGCCGTCGACCGTGCGGTGCGCGGCGAGGCCCCGCTGGAGCCAGCCGGGCATCGCCTTGGTGAGGGTCTCCACGGCGTCCGCGCGGCGGTCCGCGATCTGCACGACGCCCGCCGAGACGTGTTCCGCGGCGGCCACCATTTCGGGTGAAAGCCCCGCATCGCGCGCCTCCGCCTGCCACATTGCGACCATGGCAGTTTTGTCCTCGTCGCCGCAGTGCATGCCGAGCAGCATCGGCAGACCCCTGCGCGCCGCGAGCCGGACGCTGCCCGGCGAGGTGCAGGCGACGACGACCGGCGGCCCGCCGGGCGCCTCGAACTCGTCCGCCCGCGGCACGACATCGACCTCGCGGAAGGCGAATCGTTCACCCGAGGCCCCCACGCGGGGCTCGCGCAGCCAACGCAGCAGCAGGTCCAGCGACTCGGGGAAACCGCTCTCGAAGGCGGCGAGTCCGGCGCCGAAGACCTCCAGGTCCACCCAGGGACCGCCGCGGCCCACGCCCAGCGTGAAACGGCCGCCCGAGGTGATGTGCAGCAGCGCCGCCTGCTCCCCGAGTGCCACGGGATGCGCGGTCGGCAGCACGCTCACGGCCGTCCCGATCCCGATCCGGCGCGTCCTGCCCAGCAGCAGCGCGGCGAGCGTCACGGCCGACGGGCACACGCCGTACGGCACGAAGTGGTGCTCCGCCAGCCATACGGAGTCCAGCCCGGCCTTCTCCGCCGCCTCCGCGGTCCGCACCGCGCGGTGCAGTGCCTCCCCCGGTCCCTGCCCCGGGAACTGGGCGGCGAGGACGAAAGTACCGACACGCATCGTGCTTCACACCTTCCTCGGTGGCCCGACACGGCTCCCCTACCGGCATTAACGCCTGACACGTGCCAAAGGCACGGCCCGGCCGCCGCGATTTCATGATTTTCCAGATGATGGCCGGAATGGGGGATGTCCGATCGGGTACCCGGCACGGTGCGCGCTACGCGTACGCTGGGAAGCGGTCCGAGTCCCCCGAACGCATGAGGTGTGTGCCCGTGTCCCCGCGCCGAAACCGCCCGCGAGGCGCCGCCGGCAGAGCCGAGGAGCCTCCCGAGGCCGGACCGGGCCGCGGTCCGGAGCGCGTGGAGAGCTGGCGGGGCGAGCAGTGGAGCGTCCGCCAACTGGCCGGGAGCACCGGCGGCAAGCACTACCGCTGCCCCGGCTGCGACCAGGAGATCCCGCCGGGCGTGGGCCACTTGGTGGCCTGGCCCGAGTACGGCGGCGTGGAGGACCGGCGCCACTGGCACACCGCCTGCTGGAACGCGAGGGACCGCCGGGGCGCACGGCTCCAGCGGTCCCGCAACGCCCCCAGGTACTGAGCGGGGAGCGGAAGCCCGGTGACCCGGGTCAGACGTCGCGCTTGGCGAGCGCCGCGTAGGCCGCGCCCAGGGCGACGGCCGTGACGATCGCGAGTACGATCAACTGGCGCACGCCGTCGGCGTCCCCGTTCTCCAGCATCGGCATCTGGTAGAGCGACGCGATGGCGTTGGGGGAGGAGTACTCGATCAGCTTCTCCTGCACCGTGTGCAGGCCGTCCGACTGCATGAAGATCGCGATGATCAGCGGCAGCAGGACCACGCCCATCATCGTGGTGATCGCGCCGGCGGAGTGCCGCAGGAGCGCGCCCACGGCCAGCGAGAGCAGCCCGAGCAGGGCCACGTAGAGGCCGACGCCGACGGTGGCCCCGAGCCACTGGCTGCCGCTGGCGGTGGTGAAGCCGTCCTCGACGACCAGCCGGGGGCCGAGGAAGGAACCCTCGCCCACCGGCTTGCCGCCGAAGGTGGCGTAGTTCATCAGCGCGGTCAGCGCGCAGGCCACGGTGGTGACGGTGAAGGTCAGCGCGAAGAAGACGATCGCCTTCGCGGCGAGCACCCGGCCGCGCTGCGGGCAGGCGGTCAGGGTCGTGCGGATCATGCCGGTGCCGTACTCGGAGCTGATCACCAGCACGCCGAGCGTCATGACGCAGAGCTGGCCGAGGAGCACCCCGAACAGGCCGAAGCCGAGCACCGGGTCGGTGACGATGTCGGACGAGGACAGGCCGACGATCAGCAGGTTGATCCCGAGGATCAGCACCAGCATGACGCCGAGCGTCCAGATCGTGGAGCGCACCGTGCGGATCTTGGTCCACTCGGACCTCAGCGCGTGGCCGAGGTGGGTCCGCTCCACCGGGACGGCGGAGGAGAACTGCGGGGCCGGGATGTGGACGGGGGCGGTCATCGGGCGTCCTCGACGGGCTGGGTCGGCTGCGGGGCGGGCGGGGCGGGCGGCACGGCCGGCGCCGCGGGCACGGCCGGTGGCACGGACGCACCGGGCGGAACCGGCGGCTGCGCGTAGGGGTTCGGGGACGCGCCCGGTGCCGCGCCGGGACCGGGCGGCACCGGCGGTCCGTACGGCTGCACCGGGGGCTGCGGGTGCCCGTAGCCGTACCCGTACGGCGGCTGCGGGGGGACGGGCTGCGGGCCGGGCTGCGGCCACGGGCCCTGCGGCGGCATGCCCCAGCCACCGGGCACCGGCGCACTGGCGGGCTGTTGCAGGCCCTGCCGGGGGTCGGCCGTGGAGCGGTAGTCCACGGCGCCGTTGGTGAGGCGCATGTAGGCCTCCTCGAGCGAGGCCTGGTGGGGGGAGAGCTCCCACAGCCGCACCTCGGCCTCGTACGCGAGGTCGCTGATCCGCGGCAGTTCCAGACCGGTCACGCGCAGTGCGCCGTCCTGCTCCTGCTGCACCTGCGCGCCCGCGCCGGTCAGCGCCTTCGCCAGCTTCTCGCGGTCCGCGGCCACGTCCGGGGTGCGGACCATCGCGAAGCCGGTGGAGTTGCCGGCGATGAAGTCCTTGACGCTCGTGTCGGCCAGCAACTGGCCGCGGCCGATCACGATCAGGTGGTCGGCGGTCAGCGCCATCTCGCTCATCAGGTGCGAGGAGACGAAGACGGTACGGCCCTCAGAGGCCAGCTTGCGCATCAGGTGGCGCACCCAGTGGATGCCCTCCGGGTCCAGCCCGTTGACCGGTTCGTCGAAGAGCAGCACCTCCGGGTCGCCCAGCAGCGCCGCAGCGATGCCGAGGCGCTGCCCCATGCCCAGGGAGAACCCCTTGGAGCGCCGGCCCGCGACGTCCTGAAGGCCCACGACGCCCAGCACCTCGTCCACCCGGCGGGCCGGGATCCCGGACAACTGGGCCAGGCACAGGAGGTGCTGGCGCGCGCTGCGCCCGCCGTGCACGGCCTTGGCGTCCAGCAGCGCGCCCACCCGGCGCGGGGCGTTGGGCAACTGGCGGAACGGCCGGCCGCCGATGGTCACCTGTCCCGCGGTCGGGGTGTCCAGGCCCAGGATCATCCGCATCGTGGTCGACTTCCCGGAGCCGTTGGGCCCCAGGAAGCCGGTCACCATGCCGGGCCGCACCTGGAACGACAGGTTGTGGACGGCCGTCTTGCTGCCGTAGGTCTTGGTGAGGCCGACTGCCTCGATCATGCTCCGCCCCTCGACGAACAGTCCGCGGGGCGGCGCTCGCCCCCGTGAGTATCAGGAGGCTAGCGGGGCGGGATCGGTTCCCGCCCCGTGAGGCCCGAAACGTCCCGGTGCGGTCAGGCGTCCCGCTTCTTCAGCAGCGCGTAGCCGCCGATCAGTACGACGATCACCCACAGCGCCATGATGCCGAGTCCGCCCCACGCGCTGTACGGGGCGGGGTCGTCCGGGGCGATCGTGGCCCGCATGATCTTGCTGCCGGCCTGGTCCGGGAAGTACCGGGCCACCTCCTTGGCGCCCGGCACGGCCGAGAGGATCCCGGAGATCAGGAAGAAGAAGGGGATGAGGATGCCCAGCGAGACCAGCGGGCTGCGCAGCATCGTCGCGACGCCGACCGCGAAGAGCACCATCAGCGTCATGTAGAGGCCGGCCCCGAAGACCGCGCGCAGCACACCGGGGTCGCTGATCGAGGTGGCGAGGTCACCGCCGAGGATGGCCTGGCCGATGAAGAAGGAGACGAAGCTGACGATCACCCCGAGGACGAAGGTGATGCCGGCGGCGACGGCGACCTTGGAGAGGTAGAAGGTCGCGCGCTGCGGCACCGCCGAGAGCGAGGCCCGGATCATGCCCGTGCTGTACTCGCTGGAGATGATCAGCACGCCGAAGGTGATCAGCGCGAGCTGACCGAGGAAGAGACCGGACAGGCTCTGGCTGGTGGCGTCGAACTGGGCGCGCGCACCCTCTTCGATGGTGTCCCACTGGGTACGGAAGAGCAGGCAGAACAGACCGCTGATGACGATGGTCAGGACGGCGGCCGACGCCAGCGTCCACACGGTCGACCGGACGGTCCTGACCTTGGTCCACTCCGACTGCAGAACAGCGGTGGTCGCTGCCATGTCAGGCTTCCTTTCCGGCGCTGGTGTTCCAGGCGGAGCCCCACTGGGGTGCGGGAGCGGCGGCCTCGCCGTGCTCCGCCGCGGGCCCACCGGCGTGGTACTCCACCGACTCGGCGGTGAGTTGCATGAAGGCCTGCTCCAGCGAGGCCTGCTGGGGGCTGAGCTCGTGCAGCACCAGCTGGTTGCGGGCGGCCAGTTCGCCGATCTTGGCGGATTCCGCACCCTCGATCTCGAAGGCGCCCTCGTCGCCGATCACGGCGGTGATCGACGCGGCGGCCAGCGCGTCCTTGAACTTCTCCGGTTCCGGGGTGCGGACGCGCACGTAGGAGCGGGAGTTCTCGGCGATGAAGTCCGCCATCGTCGTGTCCGCCATCAGCTTCCCGCGACCGATCACGATCAGGTGCTCGGCGGTCAGCGCCATCTCGCTCATGAGGTGGCTGGAGACGAAGATCGTGCGGCCCTGGGCGGCCAGCCCCTTCATCAGGTTGCGGATCCAGTGGATGCCCTCCGGGTCCAGTCCGTTGACCGGCTCGTCGAACATCAGGATCTCGGGGTCGCCGAGCAGCGCCGCGGCGATGCCGAGGCGCTGGCCCATGCCCAGGGAGAAGCCCTTGGAGCGCTTCTTCGCGACGGGGGCGAGACCGACGATCTCCAGCACCTCGTCGACCCGGCGGGCCGGGATGCGGTTGGACTGCGCCAGGCACAGCAGGTGGTTGTGGGCCGTGCGACCACCGTGGATGGCCTTGGCCTCCAGCAACGCCCCGATGTGTTTGAGCGGTTCGTGGAGCTCGCGGTAGTGCTTGCCGTCGATGCGGATGCTGCCGCTGGACGGATTGTCCAGGTCCAGCATCATGCGCATCGTCGTCGACTTCCCTGCCCCGTTGGGGCCGAGGAAGCCGGTGACCACCCCCGGCCGCACCGTGAAGGTGAGGTCGTCCACCGCGGTCTTGTCGCCGTACCGCTTGGTCAGCCCCTGCAGCTCGATCATGCCGCATACACTATTTGGCCGCGGCGCGCGATGCACGCGGAATTCCCGCCCCCGTTTGCGCTCCCCGGACGTGCGCGAGCCCCCCGCCGAGGAGGCGGGGGGCTCGC
>NZ_JBEXYN010000039.1:0-82391 GCF_040630935.1 Streptomyces sp. NPDC005722 | reverse complement strand
TCGCCCTTGTCGACCAGCCGCTCCATCAGCTCGTCGCCGTACTCGCTGCCGACGCCGACCCCGAAGAGCGCGATGCCGTGCCGTGAGCGGGCCCGCGGGTCACCGGGCGAAGATCCCGTAGGCGGCGACGACCAGCGCCAGCAGCCCGGTGAGCGCCGCCACGGCGGGCAGCGGCCAGCGGGAACGCTCCAGCGCCTCCAGACGCTCCTCGTGCTCGCCCAGCACCTTGTCGGTCTGGTCGGCGCGCTGGAGGAGCAGGGCGAGGTCCCCCCGGTTGGTGGCGAAGCCGACGTCGACGGAGCGGCGCAGGCGTTCGAGTTCGAGGGCGGCCCCGAGGGTGCCCTCCTGATGCGTGGTCATCGGCCGCACCTCCTCGGCCAGGAGGGCAGCAGCCGCTCGACGGCGTCGAGGGACATCACACGGGTGACGCCCGCCGCGACGGCGAGCACGGTGCAGGCGCCCGGCCATGTCGCGTCCACCAGCAGTGACGCGGGGGCGGCGAGGGCGACGCCGGTCTGGACGAGGGTGCGGACGGTACGGCGGTCGGCGTCGGTCATGCGGTCTCCTTCCCCGGGACGTGCAGGGCGTCCCAACTGGTGCGGCCGGGGGTGCCGTCGGCGTCCGCGCCGCCGCAGCCGAGCTTGCGCTGCCAGGCGGCGTAGGAGCTGCGGTCGGCCTCGGTCCACTCCGGGCCGGGACCCTGCCGGTAGCGGCCGCAGCCGACGGCGACCAGGCGCTTCCCCATCGCGGTGACGACGTCGCTGCGGCGCCCGGCCCGGAAGAAGGCCGCCCCCGGGAAGGGCTCGTACGTCCGCGCGGGGCGGGCTCCCAGGCGCTTCTCGACGCGTTGCCGCATGGCGGGCATCGAGAAGCTCGGATCGATCTTCCGCCGGGTCCACTCCTTGTGCCCGACGACGTGGGCGGCGCTCCAGCCGTGTGTCCGGCACAGGGCGGCCGCGGTCCGCTCCACGGCGGTCAGTTGGGCGGCCGGGTAGGGGTCGCGGCCGTCGCCGAGGTTCTCGATCTCGAACCCGTAGAAGTGGGCGTTGCCGTCGACGGTGTCGGCACCCGGCCCCGCGGGCACCGGGCGGCCGGCGCGGACGGCTTCGTAGACGGCGCTCGAACCACTTCCCGCGTGGTTGGTGCGCCCGTACCCGACGAGGTGCACGGTGCCGTCCTTGGCGACGACGCCGGTGCACAGCGGTCCGGGCAGGTCGGGGCGGCCGGTCCGGCACAGCCCGACGCTGTCCTGGCCGGCGGTGTGGTGCAGCATCACACCGTGCACCGGGCCCCAGGCGCCGACGGCGTTGCGGTGGTGGGTGCGCCAGTCGCCGTGCCCGGCGACGGTGACGCCTTCGGCGTCGAGAGCGGCCAGGAACGCCGTCGCGGAGACGGGTGCGGCCATGGTTCCTCCTTTGGTGGGGGACGGATCTGATGGGGTGGAACGGGTGGAGCGGGGGGAACGGGAAAGCCCCGGACCGCCGTGTGCACGGCGGTGAGGGGCTCGGGGGGGGCGGGGGCGCAGGGCGCCGCTACAGCAGTGGGTCGATCCGGATGAAGCGGGTGTCGAAGGTGGCCGTGTTGACCGCGTTGCCGGAGCGGTAGGCGGGTGTGACGGTGTAGCCGGCGCCCGTCGTGAGGCCCGTCACGAGGAACTGGCTGGACGAGGACACCCGGCCGGTGTTGGTGACCAGCGCCGCCCGGTCGTCGCTGGTCGTGAGGATCACCGCGTTGTCCGACGCCCTGCGCACCGTGGCGGACATGAAGGACCCACGATTAGAGTGCATCCCGTGAACCGGTCGAATTGGTATGTCCTGGTCGAAGAAGACGTCTCAGTGTTCCAGTCCATCAACTCGGAGACCGGCGACTACTTTCAACGCTGGTCTCTCACAAGTGCACGCCATTCAGAAGAGGGCAAGGAAAAAGCCCGGGAACTCGCCCTGGACACGGCTCGTTCCCACCTGCCGCAGCGCCGGTCCTGGGGAAATGGCACGCCCGGCCGTACCGTTTACCGCCTCACCGAGGATTCGTGGCTTGTCGAGCTCCGGTTCGAGAGCTGGAGGTCCCACTTCCGGGTGAGCCTGGCCGAAGCCATTCACGTGTCCGAGGAACAGACCGCCGAACCGTTCCGTCCGGCACGGTCGGCGACCGATGCACCCGGCCCCGTCGCCAGAATGCTCCGACGCGGGCGATGACCGTTCCCGGGCGGGACACCGGCAATGACCTGGTTCAGATCCATGTCCGCCTCAATTCCGTTGAGGGGGGCGATCAGATGCCCACGAGCGTTTGACCGAGTCCCTGCACGGAGTTCCGCAGCTTGTCGAACTCCTCGCGTTCGCCTCCCCGGGTCCCGAGGTCCGATCCCTCGCTGTCCCTGAGGTTGCGGACATCTCTGCTCACACGGTCGGCCGCCTCCTGGGCAAGGAAAATTACGCGCCGCTTCGATTTGTCGAGGAGATTCCTCGCAGACGGTTGTCGCGTTCCAGCTGTTTCTTCTCGTTCTTCTCCTTCTCCGTAGCCGCCACGTTGGCGAAGGTGATTCTCTGTACGCCGCGGACACTGAGTCCCTTCTCCTCGGTCTTGACGAAGTCATGGTCGATCTTGAACGGTTGCGCGGCGGCCGCCACCACCGCGACGGCCGCCGTGAGCCCCTCGACGTCACTTTGTCCACGTCAAATCCCATGCGAACTCCCGCAGTCCTGGTTGCATCGACACCGAGCGGCGTCATAGCCTCCCGACATGACTGGCGGAGATTTGCGTCCACCGGGAAACGGAACGAAAACCCGTAAAGGGATTTTCGCTGCTTCCGCGGCAACCCGGATCAGCGGAACGAAGCGGCACTCGACCCGTGTCGTCCTCGCCCTGCCCGGCGCGCACCGCCACCCGTTCGAGACCGGCGTCATCGCCGACATGGCCCGCAGGGCCGCGGTACTGGGCGAACTCCTGGCTCCGGGGGCGGGTGTGGACGCCTGGATGTACACATCACGGCCGCACCGTCTTCCGGAGCTCCGCCTGCCTCAGGCCGCGGGGTGGATCGCCGACTGGGCGGTGCTCCCTGGCGAGCCGCTGCTCTCCCGGGACGCCGCGCCGGGTAATCTCCTGGCCCGGCACTCGGACCGCTACGAACTCTTCGGCCCCGAGGACGCGGCCGCGGCGATCCGGGGAATCGCGCGGAGCCTCGGCGTGGAGGACGGCCCGGCCCTCGTCCTGTTCTACGTCTGGGGATTCCACTCGGAGGGCCCCGGCATGGCCGATCAGCTCGAGGCGGCATCCGGGAGGAACGTCTTCTGGCAGTTCGTCGGCGACACAGGCGTCGGGTCATCCGTCCTCGACCGCCTGGACACGCTGCGGGTCGAGGCGCCACACATCTCCAACCTGGACCTCTACAAGGGATGGGACGCGATCCAGGAGACGCCCGAGTACTTCTTCTTCCGCGGCGTACTGAAGCCCTTCGTCCGCTGGCGGAAGGCGCGTTCCCGGACGGCGAACTGAGCGCGTGGCGGGGCCCCTGGGTGACACGGCCGACCGCGCCACACGCCGCCCCGGACACTGGACGAGCGTGCCGACGGCACCGGCGACGGGGAGGCCCAAGGTATACGCGCCTCTGCCGTTGGTCGTGGTGGAGCCGTGGACGAGCGTCATCTTCCGGTCGGTGGCGGCGAGTTCCGCGGTGCGGGCGGAAGGCCGCCGTCCAGTACGAAGCGGCGGGCCGGCCCGGTACCGGGCACAGCTCCGCCGCTGCATCCATGGTGATTGATTGCGCTCGCGCACGCAACTTGAATGTCCGCGCGTTGGCCGGATCCCGTCGCCCGTCCACGCCGCACGAGGATTGACGACGCCCCAAAGTGGTGAACACGTGTTTGAAGGACGTCTGGTGCCGGGCGACGCCCGGCCGCCGCCCGGCACCAGGGGGCAACGGGGAGGGAGTGCCGTGCCAGGCACGGAGGACATGCACGAACCGGTGGAGCACCGGGTACGGCAGCGCACGCAGGAACACGCTCAGGAACAGGCCCGGCCCGCCGCTCCGCCCGCCGCCCGGTTCCTGACGGAGGAGGAGGCCCGCGGGCTCATCGAGGAGATCGTCCAGGCCTGCCTGCCCGGGGGGCTCGTGGCCGTCACCCGCTCCCACCTGGAGGAGATCACCCTGCGGGCCTACGCTCACGGCTGGCAGGACGCGATGGACCAGTACGGGGAGGAAGCGGGAACGGAGCGGGAGGACGGCGCCGCCCGCCCCCGCCCGGGGGGCTTTCCGCGGCTCGTCGACCCGGCGCCCGACCCGGCGCCCGACGCGGCGCCCGCCCCGCGGGGACCGGTGCCCGCTCCCCGGCCGAAGCGGCCGCGCCGTCCGCCCCGGGGCCTGCCGGGGGCGGGCATGACCTGACGCCGGCCGGTCCCCCGGACGCGACGGCACCCCGCGTACCTCCTCGGGTACGCGGGGCGATGCATGGGGGTGTGCTGGCGTCAGGGGCGCCGGATGGTCGCTTTTCGGCCACGCGCCCTCCGCTCGGCGGCGAACACGTCCTCCAGCCGGTACAGGCTCGCCCGGCCGTTGCGGCCGGCCGCCGCCAGGTGCCCGAGCTGCACCCACTTGCGGATCGTGGCCGGGACGACGCCCGTCTCGCGTGCGGCGGCCTCACCGTTGATCAGCGTCGGTCCCGGGAGCGCCGCGCCCCTCACTCGGCCTCCCGGTCCACGAGTCCGGCGATCGCCGCCGGATCCAGGGGGAGTTGAGCCCACGCGGTCTCGGCCCAGGTGTGGCGGCGCGCGGGGTCGTCCGCGCAGCCGCAGCCCTCGTCCGTGCAGCGGCACCCGGGGTTCACGCAGAGCACCGCCCGGCGGGCGGGAAGCGCCCGCAGCGAGACCGAGTCGCACCAGGGGCAGCGTCCGTCGACCCGGACCAGGACCTCGGTCTCGCCCAGCACCGACTGGCAGCGGCGGGCCATGCGACGGCATTCGTCGAGGACGTGCGCGGCCAGGACGGGATACCCGGACACCCGGTCGAGCAGACCCACGATCCGGCCCAGGCGTTCGGGGACGGGGGCGCGGCGCGCCCGGGCGAGGCCGAGCTTGTCCCGTACGGCCTCCTCCAGTTCGACGACGCCGTCGGTGATGTCCCGGAGGGCGTCGGACACGTGGAGCCGCAGCGGGGCGGAGCCCCCGCCGAGCACCCACGCGCGGTCGGCCCGGTCCTCCCGGTCGCGCTCGGCGAGCGAGCGCAGCGCCTCCGGCGCCAGGGGGTCCCGGGACATCGCCGAGGAGCCGGGACTGCCGGGGACGAGCTCGCGGACGAGCTCGGGGAACTGACGCCGGAGGATGTCCAGCCACCGGGCGGCCCGGGCGGTGTGCTCGACGGCGAGGTTGCAGGTCACGTGCCGATTCCTTTCGTCGTGGACGGCGGTGGGGCTCACGCGGACAGGCCGGGGGCCGGCGCCGCCGCGATCACCCGGCCGTTGCGCCACAGACGGCCCGCGCAGACGCCGTCGAACCAGTTGTGCTCGGGGTCGACGACCTCCTCGCACGTCGCACGGATCGGGCACCGGGCGCAGGCGAGCAGCGCCGGCATCGCCTCCCCGGTACGCCGGGCGAAGACCACGGAGGGTGGCAGGCCGGCGCAGGCGGGGGCTCGCGGGGGCTGGGGATCGTGCGGGGAACGTAAGGACACGGCGGTCGGACCCTCCGACGTTGACGACTCGAATTCGAACATACTTTCGCATGTTGCGATCGCGCTCGCAACAAATTTGTTGCCGGCGCAGGCCGGAGGCCTATGCCTGAGGCATATTCCAGACCTCTTGGGGCCCGCGGAGCGTCCTCCGGGAGCCCTCTCGAACAACCCCCCTCGAGAAGCCCCGGACAGCGCCGCGGGGACCAGGGACGACCCGGACACGGGATCTTCACCGATGCGAGCGCGCAACGGTACATTTCGCACGCGCACGCTGGTTATCGTGAAGAATGCGAGAGGGAGGAGCCCCACAGGTGCCGAGCGATGCCGACCACATCGAAGAGTTCGCCGACTGGATCGAAGGCCTCATGCGCGGCCGGGGGTACGACATCGACAGCCCGCGCGGCGGCGGCAAGTCGAAGCTCGCGGACGACGCGGGGGTGCACCGCGCGGCCATCACGCGGCTGCTGCAGCGGCAGAGCATGCCGGACCTGGAGACGATGCGCGGGCTCGCCCGCGCGCTCGGCATCCCCGTACGGGACGTACTCGTCCGGTCCGGCAAGCTGAGCGAGGACGACCTCCCCCCGCCCGGCGCCCACCCCGCGGGCGGCACCTCCGCGGGACCGCGCATGACCGCCGCGCAGGCGGCGGACGCGCTGGGCATCCCGGAGCACCTGAAGGCGGCGTTCATCCAGGTGACGGAGCAGTTCACCCGCCCCGGCCACGCCGCGGACCTGCCGGCGGGCGACCGCGCGACGGGCTGAACGTCAGTTCCGGGCGACCCAGACCTGGTTGAGCTGCTCCTGGTAGTAGAAGGAGGTCAGCCCGAACGCCGGCGCCAGCAGGAGTCCCTTGAGGCCGGAGACCGTGTTGTGGAGGCCCGCGCGGCGCTGGGCGCGGGCGATGCGGCAGCCGGTGTTGTAGAGGGACACGACGGCGGGCACGAGCAGCAGCGCGCCGAGGCTCACGGCGAGCACGGCCAGGGCGGGACGGACCTTGATGCCGGGGTCGAACTCCCGCAGCTCCTTGTTGGCCCGGTAGTACCAGACGAGCCAGTACACGCCGAAGGTGAGGGGCCCCATCAGCCAGACCGCCCCGGGGCGGCGCATGTCGCCGGACGGCGTGGCGAGTCCCACGCCCCCGGCGACGGGGAAGCCCGGGAAGGGTCCCCGCGGTGAGGGGAGGGTCAGGTAGCGGTCCTCGTTGAACATGCTGCCCCCAGGTCGGGCCTTCGGCAGTGACGGAGCGGTTGCGTGCCGAAGAGAACGTAAAGCTACTCGGCGGTTCGGCAGCCTGTCAGCGGTGAACGCTCACAAATTTCGCACAGGATGTCGGATCTTCCCGGATCCTGTGCTCAGCCGCCCTCGGCCCTCACCATGACGCGTCGCAGCAGGTCGGAGAGGTGACGGCGTTCGTCCGCGTCGAGGGTCCCCAGCAACCGGTACTCCTCGTGGCCGAGGACGTCCATGGCACCGAGCCAGGTCGCCCGGCCGGACCCGGTCAGCTCGACGTCGATGCGCCGGCGGTCGGCGGTGGAGTGGGTGCGCCGGACGTGGCCGCGGGCCTCCAGCGCGTCGAGCCGGCCGGTGACGGAGGCGGGTGCCAGGTCGAGGTCGGCGGCGAGTTCGGAGGGGGCCGCGCGTCCGCCGCGCCCGGCGAGGGCGTGCAGGGTGTCGAACTCGTGCCGCTGCAGGCCGAAGTCGACCAGCGACTGCTCGCGGACCTTGCGCAGGTGGCTGGTCACGAGCTTCATGCGGGTGACGGCGCCCTCGATGTCCGGGTCGAGGTCGGGCAGCACGGGCAGCCAGCGCTCCACGTGCCCGTCGGTCCAGTCCCGTTCCACCGCGGCGCCCTCGGCGGCCGTGTCGGCGACGGTTTCGGCATCGGCTTCCATGGCCGAATCGTACGGCGCAATATATTTCGGTGGCGAATGATTCGGTGCCGAAATACATTGGCGTGCCATGACGCCCACACACCCCCTCCGGCTGCGCGGCTTCCGGCTGCTGTTCGCCGGACGCGCGCTGTCCCTGCTCGGCGACGGGCTCGTGCCCGCCGCACTGGTCATCGCCGTGACCCGGGCGACCGGCGACGTCTCGGCCCTCGCCCTCGTCCTGGGCTGCGCGCTGGTGCCGAAGCTGCTGCTCCTCCCGCTCGGCGGGGTGGTCGCGGACCGCTTCGACGCCCGCCGCGTGGCGCTCGCCACCGACCTCGTGCGCTGCGCCGCGCAGCTGTTCGTCGGGCTCGAACTGCTGGGCGGCGAACCCTCGCTGGTCCCCATCGCGCTCGCGGAGGCGGTGGGCGGCGCCGCCTCCGCCTTCTCGATGCCGACCCAGTCCCCGCTGGTCGCCGGCACCGTGACCGACGGCGCGGCCCGGCAGCGGGCCAACTCCCTGCTGGGGGTGGCGAGCAGCGTGACCCGGCTGTGCGGCCCGGCAGTCGCGGCGGCGCTGATCTGGGCCGCCGGCCCCGGCCTCGCCTTCGTGCTGGACGCCGCCTCCTTCGCGGTGAGCGCCGCGCTGCTGGCGGTGCTGCGGGTCGAACGGACGCCGCTGCCCCGCGCGTCGATGCTCGCCGACCTCAAGGAGGGCTGGAGCGAGGTCCGTTCGCGTGACTGGTACTGGACGAGCCTGGTCGCGCACGCCACGTGGAACGGCGCGGCCGCGGTCCTGACCACCCTCGGCCCGGGGGTGGCGATCCACCGGCTGGGCGGCGAGGGCGTGTGGTTCTGGGTGCTGGAGGCCGGGGCCGTCGGGCTCGTGCTCGGTTCCCTGCTGGCCGCACGGGCCCGCCCGCGCCGTCCCGTGCTGGTCGCCAACCTGGGCCTGGCGACGTACGCGCTGCCGTCGGCCCTGCTGGCCCTCGCCGCCCCGGCCCCGCTGCTCGTCGCGGCGTACGGGCTGGCGCTGACCGCCCTCGGCTACCTCAACCCGGTCTGGGAGACGGTCGTCCAGCAGCAGGTGCCCCCGCAGGCGCTGGCCCGGGTCACCTCGTACGACTGGCTGCTGTCGCTCGCCGCGATGCCGGCCGGCTACGCGCTGGCCCCGCTCGCCGAGGGCCTGTGGGGCCCCGCGGTCCCGCTGTGGGTCTCGGCGGCGCTCGTGGCGACCGCCTGCCTGGCGACGGCGGCGGTGCCGGGGGTGCGGGCGATCGGTGCGGCCCGCGCGGGAACCGCCGCGCCCGTCGCGGTCGCCGACCGGGCAGTGAAGGGCTGACGGCGACGCGGCGGCGACCGGTCGCGCGCGGCAGCGCGGCGCGGCGGCTCCACGGGCCCCGCGGGAGCACCGCACTTCCTCCCTTGAACATGTTCAAAAACAGGTCTACAGTCATCGGCAACGGGTTTTGAACACGTTCGAAAAGGGTGGGACCCATGGACCTCACGGTCGTCGCATACGTCATCTACCTGCTCATCAGCGTCGCGCTGACGGTCTGGGTGGCCCGGACCCTCAGCCGGGCCGGCAAGGTCTTCCTCGAAGACGTGCTCCACGGCAACGAGAAGCTGGCCGACGCCGTCAACCACCTCCTGGTGGTCGGCTTCTACCTCGTGAACCTGGGCTTCGTCGCGCTGTACCTGAAGAACGCCGACCCGGTCGGCGACGCCCGCGAGCTCTTCGAGGCGCTGTCGGTCAAGCTCGGTGTCGTCCTGCTCGTCCTCGGGGTACTGCACCTGGCCAACGTCTACGTCCTCAACAAGATCCGCCGCCGGGGCGTGATGGACCGCGAGCAGGTGCCGCCCGTCCGCCCGCAGGGCTGGACCGCCCCCGCGCGGCCCGGGGCGTGACCGCCGTGGACCGCACCCCAGCGACCGGGGCCGCTCCGGCGGCCCCGGTGCCGGTCCGCCTGCTGACCGTGCTGTACGACCCGGACTGCTCGCTCTGCTCCTTCGTCCGCCGCTGGCTGGAACGACAGCGGCAGATCGTGCCGCTGGACCTCGTCCCGGTCGCGTCCGAGGAGGCCCGGCGCCGCTTCCCGGAGCTCGACCACACCGCGACCCTGCGCGAGATCACCGTCGTCGGGGACTCCGGGCAGGTGTACCGGGACGACGCCGCCTGGCTGGTCTGCCTGTGGGCCCTCGCCGAGTACCGCCCGCTGGCGCACCGCCTCGGCACCCGGGCCGGAGCCCCCGTCGCCCGGGCCGCGGTGCTCGCCGCCGCGCGCTACCGCGAGGCGCAGTGGGGCCGCGGCGCCGCCGCGACGGGCTGGGGCGGCCGGGTGTACACCAACGGCGAGGGCTGGTCGTACCACCCCGAGGACGGCTGGACGCACACCGGCCCGGGCACCGCCGGGGACACCGCCCCGGACGCCTGCGCGGACGGCTGCGCCCCGCCCGGTTAGGCTCACGGACGTGGAAGAAGCACCCCCCGGCACGACCCCCGGGACACCCCGGCCCCCCAAGAGCGAGCAGACGCGCGCCCTGATCCTCGAGACGGCCATGCGGCTCTTCGAGGAACGGGGCTACGACAAGACCACGATGCGCGCCATCGCCAAGGAGGCCGGGGTCTCGGTCGGCAACGCCTACTACTACTTCGCGGGGAAGGAACACCTCGTCCAGGGCTTCTACGACCGCCTCGCCGCCGAGCACGAGGCCGCGGTCCGGGGCCTCCTGGACGGCGGCGGGGACCGGGACCTCGCGGCGCGGCTGCTCACCGTGATGACCGCCTGGATCGACGTGGCCCGCCCCTACCACCAGTTCGCCGCGCAGTTCTTCAAGAACGCCGCCGACCCGGCGAGTCCGCTCAGCCCCTTCTCCCCCGAGTCGCACCCGGCCCGCGACGCCGCCATCTCCATCCACGAACGGGTGCTCGCCGGCTCCGACATCAAGGTCGACGCCGAACTCGCCACCGTGCTGCCCGAACTGATGTGGATGTACCAGATGGGCATCGTCGTCTACTGGGTCTTCGACCACTCCCCCGACACCGAGCGCACCCGGCGGCTGGTCGCCCGCACCGCGCCGCTCGGTGCGCGGATCCTCAGGCTCTCCCGCTACCGGCTGCTGCGGCCCATCGTGCGCGAGATCCGCGAGCTGCTCTCGGAGTTCCTCTTCCGGCGCTGAGCCGGCCCGCCGCGCCCGCCGCCCGCGCGGCGCTCCCCGTCAGCCCACGGCGGGCTCGGCCAGCACCGCCCAGACCGTCTTGCCGTACCGGCCGCGCTCCCGGACGCCCCAGGTGTCCGAGAGCGCCTGCACCAGCCGCAGACCGCGCCCCGACTCGTCGCCGTCCCCCGCGTCGCGCGGCACCGGGCGGGCCTGCGCGCCGCCGTCGGAGACCTCGACGACGCACGACCCGTCCGAGTGGACGGTCACCGCCACCTCGAACTCCCGCTCCAGGAGCGGACTGTGCCGAACGGCGTTGGTCGCCAGCTCCGACACGACCAGGACGACGGACTCGACGGTCTCGCCCTCCTGCTCCCAGCCCTCGAGGTGGTCACGTACCCGGTGCCGGGCCAGCCCGACCGACGTCGGGTGCCGGGGCAGCCGGAACGCACTGCGCCTCATCAGGTCACTCTCCCCATGAGCGAACGCCCCCCTTCCGTTGCGCCATCCCTTACCAGTTTCGACGCGGGGAATGCGCTCCGTGTCAGATTGTTCGCGTTCGGTGAGCGGTTTCCGGCCACATTCAGGCGCGCGGTGCGGCCAGGGTCACGATCGTGATGTCCGAGGGCGCACCCACCCTGACCGGCGGGCCCCAGGCCCCCGCGCCACGGGTGACGTACAACTGGGTGTCGCCGTACGTTTCCAGTCCGGCCACCGTGGGGTTGGCGAGTGCCGCGATGTGGTTGCCCGGCCACAGCTGCCCGCCGTGGGTGTGCCCGGACAGCTGCAGGTCGACGTGGTGCCGGACGGATTCGTCGATCATCACCGGCTGGTGGGCGAGGAGCACGACCGCACGCGCGGGGTCCCGGTCGCCGAGCGCCTTCGTGTAGTCGGGGGCGTGGTCGTGCTCGGCGCCGCTGATGTCGTTGACCCCGGCCAGGTCGAAGCCGGCGAGCTCGGTGCGGGCGTTCTCCAGCGGGTGGACGCCCAGGTCGCGCACGAAGTCGATCCACGGCGCGGCCCCGGAGAAGTACTCGTGGTTGCCGGTGACGAAGTAGCTGCCGTCCCGCGCCCGGAGCCCGGCCAGCGGCTCCGCCGCCGGACCCAGTTCCCCGACCGAGCCGTCGACCAGGTCGCCGACGATGGCGACGAGGTCGGGGCGGGCCCCGTTGATCGTGTCCACGATCCGGCGGGTGTGCGCCGTGCCGAGTATCGGGCCGAGGTGGATGTCGCTGACCACGGCGATCCGGTAGCCGTCCGCGCTCGCGGGGAGCTTGGCGAGCGGCACGGTGACGTACTTCAGGCGCGGGCCGCGCAGCACGCCGTACGTGCCCTGACCGACCGTCACCCCCGCGGCGACGGCCGCCGCGGCGCCGACCGTACGGGCCACGAACAGCCGCCTGGGCAGTCCGGCGGTCACGGGCTCCGGCTGGGGCTCCGGCTTCGGCTGGGGCTGCGAGGACGCCTCGGCAGCCTCCCCGGCCGGCCCCGCGGGCTCGGCAGTCTCGGCGGTCTCGGCGGCCCGCACGCCCCGGGACCGCTCCCGGCGCTCCAGCGCGAGCCGCAGCAGCGGTCGTACGGCCTCGCCGACCAGCACCGCCAGCGTGAGGTAGAGCAGCACCGCCAGCCACAGGTAGCCCGGCCAGGCCAGCCACCGCTCGGCCGCGAGCGGCAGTGACCGCCCGCCGACCAGCGCGCCCAGGCTCAGCAGCGGCAGGACGACCGCCAGGACCGTGCCCGTCCGCCGCCACCAGCCGCCCGGCGCGGACACGTCGCGCACCAGCCGGCGCCACAGGTAGTAGTGCACCCCGCCGAGGAGCGCCAGGACGGCCGCGACGACGGCGACCACGACGACGATCACCGGCCCGCCCGCAGAGCTCTCAGACCCCGGACGCCGATGACGCCGATCGCGGTGCCGAGGACGAGCGAGGTGATCGCCAGCGTCAGGTGCACCCAGAAGTACGTGGTGGGCGAGGCGTGGTCACCGCCCTCGAAGGCGAGCCCACTGGCGTCCTTCCACAGGTTCTTGACGAACGTCGTCCAGACGATCCAGCTCCACACCCCGAAGGCGGTCAGGAACCAGGACACGGGGCGGCTGAGCTTCATGCGACCAGTATGGGGGCCGCCGCGCGGCCCCCTCCCACGGGGTCCGCCCGGTCCCTCCACCGTGGGCCGCCGCCCAAGACGCCGATGGGCACCGCCCGGTTGCACATCGGGCACGTGGGATCGGTCACGGACCCGATCGGCCCCCCACGCCTGCCGCGGTCACCGGACGGCCTGTAACTTCTCATCGTGCCGAACTCCTTCCCCCGCGCCGCGCACCGCTCCGCCATGGTGCTGTCCGTCCTCGCACTGGTCGGCGGTACGGCCCTGGCCACCGCGCCCGTCGCGCACGCGAAGAAGCCCTCCCCGTCCGCCACCCCGTCGCCGCCCGCGCGGATGTCGGAGGTCGGCGGGGACCGGCTGGGGCAGCCGGGCACCCAGGTCAGCCCGCTCGCCGGCGCTCCCGGCCTGCCGGACAAGCTCACGTCGCGGTCGTGGATCGTCTCCGACGCCGAGACGGGGCAGGTGCTGGCCTCGCACAACGCGCACTGGAAGCTGCCGCCCGCCAGCACCCTCAAGATGCTGTTCGCGGACACGCTGCTGCCCAAGCTCGACAAGACCCAGACGCACAAGGTGCTCCCCTCCGACCTCGACGGCGTCGGCGCGGGCAGCAGCCTCGTGGGCGTCAAGGAGAACCTCAGCTACACCGTCCACGACCTGTGGCTCGGGGTCTTCCTCCGCTCCGGCAACGACGCCGTCCACGTCCTGTCCTCCATGAACGGCGGCGTGGACGCGACCGTCCTGGAGATGCAGCGCAAGGCGGAGGACCTCCAGGCGGACGACACCACCGTGATCTCCCCGGACGGCTACGACATGCCCGGCCAGGTCTCCTCGGCGTACGACCTGACGCTCTTCGCCCGCTCCGGCCTGCAGAACGCGGACTTCCGCGAGTACTGCTCGACCGTGCGCGCCCAGTTCCCCGGCGAGTGGAAGAAGACCAAGGGCAAGAAGGGCAAGAAGGGCACCAAGAAGCGCAGCAGCTTCGAGATCCAGAACACCAACCGGCTGCTCTCCGGCGACTACGACCTCCCCACCTACCAGGGCATCGCGGGTGTGAAGAACGGTTACACCACCAACGCGGGCAACACCTTCACCGGCGTCGCGCAGCGCGGCGACCGCACGCTGCTGGTGACCGTCATGCACCCCGGCGACGGCCACAACATGGCCTACAAGGAGGCGGCGAAGCTGCTCGACTGGGGCTTCCAGGCGGAGGGCATGGTCACCCCCGTCGGCATCCTGGTGCCGCCGAAGTCCGCCATCGCATCGGCCTCCGCGTCCCCCTCCCCCTCCGCCTCCCCCAGCAGGAAGGCCCCGCAGCAGGCCGCGGCGCCCACCCCCTCCGGTGGCGGCGGCGGGGCCTGGACGGCCCTCGCGCTCACCGGTGGTTCGGTGCTGGTCATCGCCGCCCTGGCCTACCTCGTACGCCGCCGCTGGCCGCTGCCGCAGCGGACGGCGAAGGCCGTCATCCCCGCCCCGACCAAGCCCGGCGACGACGCTGCCGCGAAGCCCGCGGAGGCGGCCGGGGAAGAGGCGGACGGGCAGAAGGCCGGCACCACGGAGGCCGACGCGGAGACGGACGCGAAGTCCGACGCGGAGTCCGACGCGGAGGGCGGAACCGGCGCGAAGGAAGTGACGGAGAAGGAGACCGCGGCAGAGGAGACCGCGGCGGACGACGGCACCGGGCGGAAGGCCGGGACCGCTGCCGACCGCACGGCCTGACCCCGGCAAGACGTGGCCTGATCCCGCCGTACCCGGCCGGTGGCGCACGCCACCGGCCGCAGCCGTCCCGTGCCAGGCGCACATGCCCCGGACAGGGGGGCGCTCGACGGCGCACGTGCGGCTCGTGCGCCCACCCCGCTGCGACCGCCCCCTGCCACGCGGACGGCCCTGCCAGTACCCAGGAACCAGGGAACCGGTACGGGATGGGAGCACGCCATGGGCATGTTGTCGGTCATCGGGCTCGTCCTGGGCCTCGTCGCGGTCGCCTACTGCGTCCGCTCGGCCTTCAGGGCCAAGACCCCCGCCGGACGCGCCGGCTGGGTCATCGCCGCCCCGGCGGCCGTGCTCGCCGGGGTCTACCTGGTGGGCTACATCCTGATCACCGTGCTGGTGCTGGCCGCCGCATGGTTCACCGTCGCGCACTTCCTGCGCTGACCCGATCGGTCCGTCCGCCTCGACGGGCGCTACGCGGCCCCGCGTTCGTCATCGCGGCGCTGATGGGCGTCGTCGCCCGGCGTCGTCCGCGCCGCACGTGGCGGCGTACGCCACGAACTCCGCCCACGCGGTGGGCGTGAACGCCAGCCGTGCCCCGGCCCGGTCCTTGGAGTCCCGCACCAGGACCGCGCCGGGCCCGAACGCGACCTCGACGCAGGCGCCGCCCTCGGAGTTGCTGTGGCTGGACGTGAACCACACGAGTCCGTCGGTCATGGTCCCTCCGCCAAGTGCTCGATGAACCGCGCGGACTCCTCGGGACCGAGGGCCTGCCGGGTGATCATGTCGTGGCGTCGCATGACGATACTGACCCGCGCCGGGTCCGCATAGAGGAGTCCGGTGGTCTGCCCCTCCTCGTAGACGAGGTGCTGGTGTTCGGCGGTCTCCAGCAGGACGAACGGGCCGTGCCGCCCGGGGTGGAGGCCCCGGTCCGCGGGCATGACCTGGATGGTGATGTTCCGGGCGCGCCCGCGCACGAGCAGCGTCCGCAACTGTTCCCGGTGCGCCTCGCGGTCCGGGAAGGAGCGCAGCGCCGACTCCTCCACCACGAAGCTGAACGAGCGGCGCCCGCTGTCCAGCATCAACTGCCGTTCCAGCCGTGCCGCCACGCGCTCCTCGAGCGTCTCCTCGTCGAGCGGCGGCCAGTGGGACGAGAGCAACGTGCGCACGTACGCCTCGCTTTGGAGGAGCCCGGGGATGTACTGGCTCTCGTACCAGTTGACGGCGATCGCCTCGGCCTCGTAGCGCATGTACTCCCGGGCATACGTCGGGTACTTCTCCGGGGTGAGGAACGCCTCCGCCGCCGTCAACTTGCCCTGCGCCCCGCACAGCCCGTCCGCGACCTGGAGCAGCCGTTGCGTCGGGCGGCGACGCCCCTGCTCCATCGACTTGACCGTCTCGTAGCCGTACCCCGCCTCGTCGGCCAGCTGCTCGCGCGTGACGCCGGCGTGCTCGCGCCAGAGTTTGACCTGGTTGCCGCAGTACCGCCACGCCATCGGGGGCGGGGACACGTCACTCGCCACTCGGGTACAACCACCCTCCGTACTCGCGCCGCTCCTCCCGACCGTACGCCGCGACCTGCACTTTTGAGCCATGAACGAGACAACTCCCCCTGTCGGGTGGTGGTTTTCGCGCCACCCGCGCAGCGTCGGCCGGGCGCGGGCCCTGCTGCGCGAACAGGCCCTCGTCTGGGGCTTCGACGCCGAGGCGACGGACACCGCGGTGCTGCTGCTCAGCGAGCTGATGGGCAACGCCGTCCGGCACGCGCGGGTTCCGCCGGACCGGCGGATCGCCGCCCGGGCGGGCCTGGTCGCGGGGGTCCTGCGGGTGGAGGTCTGCGACGCCTGCGACGACCCGCCCGTGCCGCGGCGGGCCTCCGCGACGGACGAGTCGGGGCGCGGGCTGGCGCTCGTGGAGATGCTCGCCGACGCCTGGAACGTTCAACCTCGGCCGTACGGCATCGGCAAGACGGTCTGGTTCGAACTCAGAGTGACAAAACCATCCGTGAACAGTAGTGACCAGTGGCCGGATCTCGACGTAGGGTTCGCGCCATGGACAGTGACCTGGGACTCCTGAACGTCATAGACGTCGAGGCGACGTGCTGGGACGGCGAGCCGCCGCAGGGCTCGGTGAGCGAGATCATCGAGATCGGGCTGACCGTCGTGGACGTCGTCGCGGGCGAGCGCGTCGCCCGCCACCGCGTCCTCGTACGGCCCGCGCGCTCCACCGTGAGTCCCTTCTGCACCGAGCTGACCGGTCTGACGCAGGACGAGGTGGACGCGGGGCTGGACTTCGCGGACGCGTGCAAGCTGCTCGCCGTCGAGCACCGGGCGGGATCGCGCCCGTGGGCGAGCTGGGGCGACTACGACCGCCACCAGTTCAACCGCCAGTGCCGGGCCACCGGCACGACGTACCCCTTCGGCGGCCGGCACATCAACGTCAAGACGCTCTTCACCCAGACCCACCGCCTCACCAAGCGCCCCGGCATGGCGGAGGCGCTGCGGCTCGTCGGGCTGCCCCTGGAAGGCCGCCACCACCGCGGCGAGGACGACTCGTGGAACATCGCCGCCCTCGTCGTCGACCTGGCGGGCCGAGGCGCCTGGCCGGCGACCCCCGCCTACTGACCGGCGGGGGCCCGCACGGCGTCAGGCGGTCTCGGGGCGCTCGGGCCTCTCCGGTCGCTCCGGCCGTGCGGCCCGACCGCGTTCGGGCTCACCCGGCTCCTCGGGCCGCCCGGCGCGGGCGGCGGCCAGTTCCGCGCTGTGCGGGGTGGCCGTCCAGGCGGCGCAGTACAGCAGGAGCTTCGCCGTGAAGTTGATCCAGAGCAGCAGCGCGATGGGCACCCCGAAGGCGCCGTACATGCTCTTGGTGGCCACGCTCTGCAGGTAGCCGCTGATGAGCAGCTTCAGCAGCTCGAAGCCGATCGCGCCGATGAGGCTCGCGACGACGACGTCGCGGCGGTTCGGCGTGACCCCGGGCAGCAGGGTGAGCAGGTAGGCGAGGATCAGCAGGTCCACGAGGACGGCGATGCAGAAGCCCGCCACCGACAACAGGGCCCGCCCGGGGCCGTGTTCGTCGAGACCGATGGCGTCGCCGAGGCGGCCGACGGCCGTCCCGGCGAGGACCGAGCAGGCGACGGAGAGCAGCGCCACGGCGCCCAGGCCGACCAGCACGCCGAAGTCCTTGAGCTTCTGGAGGAACGGGTTCTCCGGCTCGTCGTCCTTGTGCCAGACCGCCCTGAGGCAGTCCCGCAGGGCGCCGACCCAGCTGACGCCGGTGAGGACCAGCAGGACGGCGGCGATGACACCGACCGTGCCCGCGTTGTCCACGAGCCCGCCGATGTTGAGCTGGTCGGCGATGCCCGGGACCTGCTCGGTCAGCTTGCCCTCGAGTTCCTTGAGCTGACCGGGGGACAGCAGGGCCGCGCCGACGGCGGCGCCGACGGTCAGCAGCGGGAAGAGCGCGACGAAGCTGACGAAGGTGATCGCGGCGGCCAGCCGCGTCCAGTGCACGCCCTCCAGGTGCTCGTACGTGCGCCAGGCGTGGGTGCGCATGAGCCGCGCGATCCACGGTCCGATCACTGGGAGCCGAGTCAGCCATTCCATACCGCGCGCCTACCCTCCGTCACGACGTGCACTCTAGGTGGCGGCCGCCGCGGCGGCGGTGATCGCGTCCATGACGCGGTCCGTGTCGGCCCCGGATGTACGCCAGTTGCTGAAGGCGGCGCGCACCGCGGGCACGCCGTGGAGGACCGTCGGGGTGAGGAAGGCCTCCCCGGAGGCGGCGACGGCGCGGACGAACGCGGCGACGCGCTCGGCCGTGGGGTCGCCGGCCAGGGTGAAGCAGACGACGTTGAGCCGGACGGGCGCCAGCAGCCGCAGGCGGGGGTCGGCCTCGACGCGCTCGCCGAGGTGCCGCGCGCAGGCGGCGTTGCGTTCGACGACCTCGCGATGGCCCTCGCTGCCGTAGGCGGTGAGCGAGAACCACGCGGCGAGGGCGCGCAGCCGGCGGGAGTTCTCGGGGGTGAGGTGGAGGAAGTCGGGGTCGGGGAGGGCGGGCAGGCCGAGGTAGGGCGAGGCGTTGTGGAAGACCCTGACCTGGAGGTCCTGACGGCGGGTGAACTGGACGGCCGCGTCGTAGGGCACGTTCAGCCACTTGTGGAGGTCGACGCAGACGGAGTCGGCGGCGTCGATGCCCTCGGTGAGGTGCGCGTACGCGGGCGACAGCGCGGCGAAGCCACCGAACGCGGCGTCGACGTGCAGCCAGAAGTCGTGCCGCTCCTTCAGGGCGGCGACGGCGCGCAGGTCGTCGAAGTCGACGGTGTTGACGGTGCCGGCGTTCGCGACCACGACGGCCGGGCGGCCCTCCAGCGCCGTCAGCGCCGCGTCGAGGCGGTCGACGTCCACCGCCTCGCGGCCACCGGGCAGCACCGGCACGGAGGCCAGGGACGACCGGCCGAGGCCGAGCACGGACAGGGCCTTGTCGACGCTGGAGTGCGGGGTGCCGGAGAGCACCGTCACCGGGCCGAGCGCGGCCAGCCCGTCGCGGGAGACGGACAGCCCCCGCCGCTCGCCGAGCCATTCGCGTGCCACCGCCAGGCCCACGGTGTTGGAGACGGTCGCGCCGGTGACGAAGGCGCCGCTGTGCTCCTCGCCGAGGCCGAACATCGTGCGGAGCCAGCCGACGGTCTCGCGTTCCAGGGCCGCGGCCGACGAGTCGCCGCCCGCCGAGACGTTCTGGTCGTAGGTGCTGGTGAGCCAGTCCCCGGCGACGGCGGCGGGGGTCGCTCCCCCGGTGACGAAGCCCAGGTAACGCGGTCCGGCACTGCCCGAGAAGCCGGGTGCCCAGCGCCGCTCGAAGAGCGCGAGCGCGGCCTCCGCGCCGGTTCCGGTGACGGGCAGCGGCTGCGGCTCGGGCGCGGGCCCGGGGCGGGCCGCCGGGCGGTCGTCGACGGCCGCCAGCTCACGGGCGGCCAGGTCCCGCACGGCCTGGAGGAGTTCGGGGAGGTGCGCGCGGTCCGCGGCGAGTGTGGGGTGCATGGCGGCAGCGTAGGCGGGCCGTCGTGCCCGGCCGCGCCCGGTGCGCTCACCCGTGCGGCGGGCCGCCCGCGGGAGCCGTGCTGAGCGGCTCGCACGCGCCGGGCTGGTGCGGCACGAGCCGGTGCCCGGCGGCGGCGCCGCCGAAGGGGTAGTCCCGCACGGTGCGCCAGACACCCTCGTCGTCCTGCTCGTACAGCGAGAAGCAGCCGGCGGTCCAGGTGGCGGCGAAGCCGGCGAGCTCCGTCTGCGCGCGGTCCAGCGCCTCGTCGGGGATGCCGTGGCCGATGGTGACGTGCGGGTGGTACGGGAACTGGAGCTCGCGCCGCACCGGGCCCGAGCGGACCCGCTCCTGCAGCTCGGCGCAGTCGGGGCCGCCCTGGACGAGGTCGACGTAGACGACCGGGGTGACGGGCCGGAAGCTGGCCGTGCCCTCCAGCCGCATGGGGAAGGGCCTGCCGGTGGCGGCGACCTGCGCGAGGTGCTCCCGGAAGGCCGGGAGCAGCGCGGTGTCCACCTCGGTCGGCGGGAGCAGCGTGACGTGGGTGGGGATGCAGTACGCCAGCGGGTCTCCGTAGCCGGCACGGCGCTGCTGCAGCAGGCTGCCGTAAGGCTCGGGGACCGCGATCGACACGCCGATCATGCGGTTTCCCACGCGTTCACCCCTTCCCCGGGTCGGTTCGTCGTACCTACGCACGCCGTGCGGGCACAACTCCGTCATTGCCAGTGTGACGCGCGCGCGGCCTCCCGCGCGAGCGTCGTCCGTCACACCTGCGCGGGACCTAAGGCCCCTCTTCCCGGGCGTCCGGGAGGGGAGGGGGCCGTCAGTGCTTGGCGGGCAGGAAGCCGATCCTCTCGTACGCCTTCGCCAGGGTCTCCGCGGCGACGGACCGGGCCTTCTCGGCGCCCTTGGCGAGGACCGAGTCCAGCGTCTCCGGGTCGCCCAGGTACTCCTCGGTGCGCTCGCGGAAGGGCGTGACCCATTCCACGAAGACCTCCGCGAGGTCGGTCTTGAGCGCACCGTAGCCCTTGCCCTCGTACTTCTGCTCGAGTTCCGGGATTCCGGTGCCGGTGAGGGTGGAGTAGATGGTCAGCAGGTTGCTGACGCCCGGCTTCTCCTGCTCGTCGTAGCGGATCACGGTGTCGGTGTCGGTGACCGCGCTCTTGATCTTCTTCGCCGAGGTCTTGGGCTCGTCGAGGAGGTTGATCAGGCCCTTCGGGGACGCCGCCGACTTGCTCATCTTCGACAGCGGTTCCTGCAGGTCGTAGATCTTCGCCGTCTCCTTGACGATGTAGGCGCCGGGGATGGTGAAGGTCTCGCCGAAGCGGCCGTTGAAGCGCTCCGCGAGGTCGCGGGTGAGCTCGATGTGCTGGCGCTGGTCCTCGCCGACGGGGACGGCGTTCGCCTGGTACAGCAGGATGTCCGCGACCTGCAGGATCGGGTACGTGAACAGGCCGACGGTGGCCCGGTCGGCGCCCTGCTTGGCGGACTTGTCCTTGAACTGCGTCATGCGGGACGCCTCGCCGAAGCCGGTGAGGCAGTTGAACACCCAGCCGAGCTGCGCGTGTTCGGGGACGTGGCTCTGGACGAACAGCGTGCAGCGCTCGGGGTCGAGCCCGGCGGCCAGGAGCTGGGCGGCGGCGAGCCGGGTGTTGGCGCGCAGCTCGGCCGGGTCCTGCGGCACGGTGATCGCGTGCAGGTCGACGACCATGTAGAAGGCGTCGTGGGACTCCTGCAGCGCCACCCACTGGCGGACCGCGCCCAGGTAGTTGCCCAGGTGGAACGAACCTGCGGTGGGCTGGATGCCGGAGAGCACACGGGGACGATCGAGAGCCATGGCACTCATTCTCTCAGGTCCGCGAGGATTCCACGGCCGCGGTGGGAACCCGGGGGCGGGCGGCGGTGTAGAAGGGGTGACGGGTGCCGCACGGGGGCGGCGCCGGGTGAGCGAAGGGGGTCCGCCACGGAGGGGGAGGCGGCGGTGATCGCGCGCGTACGCGCCGGTGAGCGGGAGGCGTACGCGGAGCTGGTGCGCCTGCACGCGGACGTCGCGCACCGTACCGCCGTGCTGCTCGGCGCGGGATCCGACGCGGAGGACGTGGTGCAGGTCTCGTTCGTCAAGGCGTACCGCGCGCTCGCGTCCTTCAAGGAGGGGGCGGCCTTCCGTCCGTGGCTGCTGCGGATCGTCGCCAACGAGGCGCGCAACGCCGGGCGAGCGGCGCGCCGTCTGCGGTCGGCGGTGGAGCGCAACGCCGCCCTGGAGGCGCTGCCCCCCGCGGCGGACGACCCGGAGTCGCTGGCGGTGTCGCGGGAGCGCCGGGCGGAGCTGCTGGCCGCCGTGCAAGCGCTCAGCGAACCCCACCGGATGGTGGTCACCTGCCGCTATCTGCTGGACCTGGACGAGGAGGAGACGGCGACGGTGCTCGGCTGGCCGCGTGGCACGGTGAAGTCCCGGCTGCACCGGGCGCTGGCCCGGTTGCGGGCGGGGCTGGGCGAGCCGGTGCCGGCCGGCCGGTGCGACGACGGGGGGCGGCGCCCATGACCGACCGGCTCCCGGAGGAGCTGCGCGAGGCGGGCCGGTGGCTGGAGATCCCGGCGCCGTCGCCCGACTCCGTGGCCGAGCAGGTGCTGGCCCGGCTGCTGGCCGAGGCGGTCCCGGCGCCGGGCGCCCCCGCGCGGGGCCGCGGCGCGCGGGTGCGCGCGTGGGTCGCGGCGCGGTGGCGGGCCCTGACGGCGGTCCTGTGCGGGCTGCTGGTGGTGCTGGTGCTGACGCCGCCGGTGCGGGCCGCGGTGGCGGACTGGTTCGGCTTCGGCGGTGTCGTCGTGCGGCGGGACCCCTCCGCCCGTCCGGGCACAGGTGCCCCGCCGCCGGTGCGGGGGGACGCTCCGCTGGACGGGGCGTACGTGCCGGCGGAGCTGGGCGAGCCCGACGGGGTGGCGGTCGTCGACGGGGGCCGGGTGCTGTCGATGAGCTGGCGGGTGGACGGGCGCACGGTACGGCTCGACCAGTTCCGGGCCACCATCGACATGGTCTTCCTCAAGAGGGTCGGCGACGCGGCCGAATGGGTCGAGGTGGGCGGCGGGAGCGACTACGGGGTGTGGTTCGCGGAGCCCCACTACGTGCAGCTGGTCGATCCCGACGGACGTACCCGCCGCGAGCCGCCCCGGACGGCCGGACCGACCCTGGTCTGGCAGCGCGGGGGGACGACGCTGCGCCTGGAGGGCGTGCCCGACCTGGCCCGCGCGGTCGCCGTCGCGGACTCGGCCCGGCGGCGGTAGGCACTCGGCGGCAGGCCCCTTTCCCTTCCCGCGGACGGGAACCCCGCGGGCGCGGGCGGTGTAACAGGGGCAGGACGGCGAGAGAAGAGGGGGACGCGATGCGGATCAGAAGGTTCGTCACCTGGGCCGGGGTCAGCGTGACGGCGCTCGCCGCCGTGATCGGCGGGTCGGGGCCGGCCGCGGCGGGCGGGCCGACGAGCGTGATGCTGGTCGCTCCGGGCAGCGGCAAGGCCGCGGGCATCTACACCAGTTCACCCGACTACCGGGAACTGGAGCAGTCCATCGGGGACGAGCCGAAGGAGGAGGCGCCGAAGTCGCTGTCGGACGTGATGAACGACCGGCACCGCCAGGTGACCGTCACCTGGCTGATCCACGACGTGTCGGTCTGGAAGGTGGACTACGTGTATCCGGACGGCCCCGGCGGTGCCTGGGTGCACAGCCGCACGGCGACGGAGAAGGGTCTGCCGGAGCAAGGCGTGTGGCGCAAGGCCGCGCGCTCCGACGAGCTCCGCACCCTCCTGGACCGGCTGGGCCTGATGGAGCCCGACAAGGGCCTCGGCATGAGCGCCCCCGACTATCCGCTCAGCCCGGACGACGCGACCGTCGCCGAGGAGACCGCGGCGGCCGCACCGCAGGCCTCGGATGCCCCGCAGGCCGCGGCGGCCGGCGACAGCGGTGGAGCGGACGGCTGGTGGCTGTCCCTGCCCGGGCTCGGCGCCGGCCTGCTCGTGGGCGGCGCCGGGACCTTCCTCGTCCTGCGGCGCATATCCCGGAACACGCCCGGCGAGGAGCCCCGTCAGGAGCTCGTCGACGCCTGACGCGACGGGGGTGCGTGCCGCGCCGGCACGCACCCCGTGCGGACTGCCGGTCAGCCGAGGTCGATCCCGGGGTAGAGCGGGAAGCCGGCCACCAGGTCCGCCGAGCGCTGCGCGATCTCGTCGGAGACCTTCGCGTCCAGCACGTGCTGCGCCTTGGACGGCTTGCCGGCCGAGGTGACGCCCGCCGTCGTGGCGGTGAGCACCCGGTCGATCAGCCCGGCGACCTCGTCCATCTCGGCGGTGCCCAGGCCGCGCGTGGTCAGCGCGGGGGTGCCGATGCGGATGCCGGAGGTGTACCAGGCGCCGTTGGGGTCCTGGGGGATGGAGTTGCGGTTGGTGACGATGCCCGAGTCCAGCAGCGCGGCCTCGGCCTGCCGGCCGGTGAGCCCGTAGGAGGACTCGACGTCGATCAGGACGAGGTGGTTGTCCGTGCCGCCGGTCACCAGCGTCGCGCCGCGCCGCAGCAGCCCCTCGGCCAGGGCCCGGGAGTTGTCGACGATGCGCTGCGCGTAGGCGTGGAAGTCGGGGCGGCGGGCCTCCGCCAGGGCCACCGCCTTGGCGGCCATGACGTGCGGCAGCGGGCCACCGAGCACCATGGGGCAGCCCCGGTCGACCTGCTCGGCCAGCGAGGAGTCGCACAGCACCATGCCGCCGCGCGGGCCGCGCAGCGACTTGTGCGTGGTGGTGGTGACGATCTGCGCGTGCGGTACGGGGTCGAAGTCGCCGGTGAGGACCTTGCCCGCGACCAGTCCGGCGAAGTGCGCCATGTCCACCATCAGCGTGGCGCCGACCTCGTCGGCGATCTCCCGCATGATGCGGAAGTTCACCAGCCGCGGATAGGCCGAGTAGCCCGCCACGATGACGAGCGGACGGAACTCGCGGGCGGTCTTGCGCAGCGCCTCGTAGTCCAGCAGCCCCGTGGCGGGGTCGGTGCCGTAGGAGCGCTGGTCGAACATCTTGCCGGAGATGTTGGGGCGGAAGCCGTGGGTGAGGTGGCCGCCCGCGTCCAGCGACATGCCGAGCATCCGCTGGTCGCCGAGCTCGTGGCGCAGCCGCGCCCAGTCCTCCTCGGTCAGGTCGTTGACCTGCCGGACCCCGGCCCGCTCCAGCGCGGGCGCCTCGACCCGGGCGGCGAGCACGGCCCAGAAGGCGACGAGGTTGGCGTCGATGCCCGAGTGCGGCTGCACGTAGGCGTGCTGCGCGCCGAACACCTCGCGCGCGTGCTCGGCGGCGAGCGCCTCCACGGTGTCGACGTTGCGGCAGCCGGCGTAGAAGCGGCGGCCGACGGTGCCCTCGGCGTACTTGTCGCTGAACCAGTTGCCCATGGCCAGCAGCACGGCCGGGGAGGCGTAGTTCTCGCTGGCGATGAGCTTGAGCGAGGCGCGCTGGTCCTCGATCTCCTGTCCGATGGCGTCGGCCACGCGCGGCTCGACGCCCCTGATCACTTCGAGGGCACTGCGGAAGGCGGTGGATTCGGTGGAGCCACTCGGCATGTCAGACCTCCTGCTGCACTGCACGGCACACGGGACGGCCCAGGCGCACGGCACACAGTTCACGGGCCGCTCCCCGATGGTCAATCCCATCCCAGCGCGCCAGTCACGACCCGTCGCCAGCCTAGCAACGCCGGTCGGGGCGCCGCCCGGCGCGAGGTTTCTTCGCATCCGGGACGAGCGACGATAGAAAGGGGCCCCACCGGGCCCAGCGCCACAACTCCCGACGTACCACGAACGGAGCACTCACGTGTCGACCGCCGCCGAGCACATCGCCGCCACCGAGGCGCACAGCGCCCACAACTACCACCCCCTCCCGGTCGTCGTCGCCTCCGCCGAAGGCGCCTGGGTGACGGACGTCGAGGGCCGCCGGTACCTCGACATGCTCGCCGGCTACTCGGCGCTGAACTTCGGGCACCGCAACGCCCGTCTCATCGAGGCCGCCAAGGCCCAGCTCGACCGCGTGACGCTCACCTCACGGGCGTTCCACCACGACCGCTTCGCGCGCTTCTGCACGGAGCTGGCCGAGCTGTGCGGCATGGAGATGGTGCTGCCGATGAACACCGGCGCGGAGGCCGTCGAGACGGCGGTGAAGACGGCCCGCAAGTGGGGCTACCGGGTCAAGGGCGTGCCGGACGGCCAGGCGAAGATCGTCGTCGCGGCGGACAACTTCCACGGGCGGACGACCACGATCATCAGCTTCTCCACCGACCCCGAGGCCCGCGCGGACTTCGGTCCGTACACCCCCGGCTTCGAGGTCGTCCCCTACGGCGACCTGGCCGCGCTGGAGGCGGCGCTGGACGACCGCACGGTGGCCGTGATGATGGAGCCCATCCAGGGCGAGGCGGGGGTCCTCGTGCCGCCGGCCGGCTACTGGGCGGGGGTGCGCCGGCTCACCGAGGAGCGCGGCATCCTCTTCGTCGCCGACGAGATCCAGTCGGGCCTGGGCCGGACGGGCCGGACCTTCGCGTCGGAGCACGAGGGCGTCGTCCCGGACATGTACGTGCTGGGCAAGGCGCTCGGCGGGGGCGTCGTCCCCGTCTCGGCGGTCGTCTCCTCGGCGGAGGTGCTCGGGGTCTACCGCCCCGGTGAGCACGGCTCCACCTTCGGCGGCAACCCGCTGGCCTGCGCGGTGGCGCTCGAGGTCCTCGCGATGCTCCGCACGGGCGAGTACCAGCAGCGGGCCACCGAACTCGGCGACCACCTGCACCACGAGCTGGCGCTGCTGACCGGCAGCGGGGCCGTCACGCAGGTCCGCGGCCGCGGCCTGTGGGCGGGCGTGGACATCGCCCCGGAGCACGGCACCGGCCGGCAGATCTCCGAACGGCTCCTGGAGCGGGGTGTCCTGGTCAAGGACACCCACGGCTCCACGATCCGGCTCGCGCCGCCGCTGGTGATCTCCAAGGAGGACCTGGACTGGGGTCTGGACCAGCTGCGGGCCGTGCTGTCGGCCTGAACCCCGGGGTGCGGGGTCCGGAGGAGGTGCGTCCCGGCGGTCAGACGCCGTCGGGGCGGGCCGCCGGGGACAGCCGCGTCGTCACGCCCATGCGGTTCCAGGCGTTGATGGTCACGCACATGGCGATCAGCCGGGGCAGCTCGTCCTCGTCGAAGACCCGGGCGGCCTCGTCGTAGACCTCGTCCGGGACACCGCCCTGACCCAGCCGGGTCACCGCCTCCACCAGGGCCAGCGCGGCGCGCTCGCGCACCGTGTAGAACGGGGTCTCCCACCACACGCTCAGCCCGTGCATCTTCTGCTCGGTCAGTCCCAGCTTGCGGGCGTCGGCGATGTGCATGTCCACGCAGTAGGCGCAGCCGTTGAGCTGCGAGGCGCGGGCCTTGACCAGCTCGTTGATCACCGGGTCGAGGCCGGCGGACGCGGCGGCGTCCAGGGCGATCATCGCCTTGTAGAAGTCGGGGGCGGCCTTGCCCAGCAGCATGCGGGGGGCGTGCGCGGGCACCAGGTCGTCGGGGCCCAGGTCGGCGGCGGCACCGGCAGGGGTCGTGATCATCGTCATGTGACACACCGTAGTGACCGGGTGGCCTCGGGCCGTGGTCCACTTGAGGGGTGAACGACTGGGCCATTTCAGGAGTCGACCTCCATCTGGACCTCACCGGCGGGACCGGTGCGCGGGCCGGGCTGGAGAAGGCGCTGCGCGAGGCCGTGCGCGACGGCCGGCTCGCCCCCGGCACCCGGCTGCCGTCCTCCCGGACCCTCGCCGGGGACCTGGGCATCGCCCGCAACACCGTCGCGGACGCCTACGGACAACTGGTGGCCGAGGGCTGGCTGTCCGCCCGCCAGGGCTCCGGCACGCGGGTCGGCGACGGCTGGCGCCCGGCCGGACCGGCCGCGGCCCCGTCCCGCGGCGGCCGTGCCCGCGCCGGCACCGCCGCACCGCACCCGGGCGGCGGCGCGACCGGAGCCGGCACCGCGGAGCCCCCGGCCGGACCGCCGCGGCAGCGGGAGCACTTTCCGTACGACCTGCGGCCCGGTTCGCCCGACCTCGGCTCCTTCCCCCGCGCCGCGTGGTCCGCCGCCGCGCGCCGCGCCCTGGCGGCCGCACCCAACGACGCCCTCGGCTACACCGACCCGCGCGGCCGCCCCGAACTGCGCGAGGCCCTGGCGGCGTACCTGGGCCGGGTGCGCGGGGTGCGCACCGCACCGGAGTTCGTCGTGGTGTGCACAGGCTTCGTCCAGGCCGCCGGGCTGGTCGGCCGTGCCCTGCGGACCATGGGGGCCCGCCGCGTCGCCGTCGAGGCGCTCGCCTACCCGCACACCCTGCGCATCCTGCGCAGGGCCGGGCTCACCACCGTCCCGCTGGCCGTCGACGACGACGGCGCGCAGGTCTGCGCACTCGACGCCGCCGTCGACGCCGCGCTGCTCACCCCCGCACACCAGTTCCCGTACGGCGCCCCGCTCTCGCCCGCGCGGCGCACGGCGACCGTGGCGTGGGCCCGCGCCACCGGCGGCCTGGTCATCGAGGACGACTACGACGGGGAGTTCCGCTACGACCGGCAACCCGTCGGCGCCCTGCAGAGCCTCGCGCCCGAGCACGTCGTGTACGCCGGAACGGCCAGCAAGAGCCTCGCCCCCGGGCTGCGGCTGGCCTGGCTCGCCCTGCCGCCCGCCCTGGTGGAACCCGTGATCACCGAGAAGGTGCTCGCCGACCACCAGTCCCCCGTCCTCGACCAGCTGACCCTCGCCGAGCTGATCGTCTCCGGCGGCTACGACCGCCATGTGCGCCGGATGCGGCTGCACTACCGCCGCCGCCGCGACCGCCTCGTCACCGCGCTCGCCACCCGTGCGCCCGCCGTGCGGGTGTCGGGCATCGCCGCAGGCCTCCACGCCGTGCTGCGCCTGCCGCCCGGCACCTCGGGCACGGCGCTGGTCGCCCGGGCGCGGGAGCGCGGGCTCGCGCTGCAGGCCGTCGCCGAGTTCGGCGGCACGGACGACGACGCGATCGTCGTCGGCTACGGCGCCCCGCCCGAGCACGCCTTCGCCGGCGCGCTGGACGAGCTGTGCGCCCTGCTCGCCGCGCACACGGTCTGAGGAGCACGCGAAGCGGCCCTCCGCCGCGCCCGTGCGGGGCGCGGCGGAGGGCCGCCGGTGGGACTCGGTGTCCGGTTCTCAGATGAGGCCGAGGCCGCGGACCGCCTCGCGCTCCTCCTCGAGCTCCTTCACCGACGCGTCGATGCGCGCACGGGAGAACTCGTTGACGTCCAGGCCCTGGACGATCTCGAACCTGCCGTCCTTCGCGGTCACCGGGAAGGAGGAGATGAGGCCCTCGGGCACGCCGTAGGAGCCGTCGGAGACGACGCCGGCGGAGGTCCAGTCACCCTCGGCGGTGCCGTTGGTCCAGGTGAAGACGTGGTCGATCGCGGCGTTGGCGGCCGACGCGGCGGAGGACGCGCCACGGGCCGCGATGATCGCGGCGCCGCGCTTGGCGACGGTGGGGATGAACTCCTCGGCCAGCCACTTCTCGTCGTTGACGGTCTCGGCGGCGTTCTTGCCGGCGACCTCGGCGTGGAAGATGTCGGGGTACTGGGTGGCGGAGTGGTTGCCCCAGATGGTGAGGCGGCGGATCTCGCTCACCGGCACGCCGGTCCGCTTGGACAGCTGCGAGATGGCGCGGTTGTGGTCCAGGCGGGTCATCGCGGTGAAGCGGTCGGCCGGGACGTCCGGGGCCGAGGACTGCGCGATGAGCGCGTTGGTGTTCGCCGGGTTGCCGACGACGAGGACGCGGATGTCGTCCGCGGCGTGGTCGTTGATGGCCTTGCCCTGCGGGCCGAAGATGCCGCCGTTGGCCTCCAGCAGGTCGCCGCGCTCCATGCCGGCGGTGCGGGGACGGGCGCCGACGAGCAGGCCCACGTTGGCGCCGTCGAAGGCGACGTTCGGGTCGTCGGAGATGTCGATGCCCTTGAGCAGCGGGAACGCGCAGTCGTCCAGCTCCATCGCGGTGCCCTCGGCGGCCTTCAGGGCCGGGGTGATCTCCAGCAGCCGCAGCTTCACCGGGACATCGGGGCCGAGCAGGTGGCCGGAGGCGATGCGGAAGAGCAGCGCGTAGCCGATCTGGCCGGCGGCTCCGGTTACGGTGACGTTGACGGGAGTGCGAGTCATTGCCTTCTCCTGGCCTTCTCCTGCTGGATCCCTTGCCGCCCCGGCAGCGTCCCTTGCCGCGGAACGGGGATCTCTCGGCGTCAAGAGACCCACGCCAGGCTATACCCGTGCCGTCGCAGCAGAAGCCACCCCGGGTGTGGCCCCGGTCACCGCCGCACCGCCGCGCCCCCGACCTCGACGGGCCCACCCGCCGGGGAGCACGTACGCGGCACCCCGCACCCCCCTTGGAGCTCCGGTCACCGCGTCCGCCGCGGCGGTGACGTCGGCGGGGCGGAAGGTCACGGGAGGCGGGCCCGCCCGCGAGCGCGTGGACCGCACCCGGCGCCCCGAGCCCCATCACGCGGCCACCGGCACCGGCGCAGCCGACGCACCGTCACACCGCCGCACCCGGACGCCCGGGCGCATGCCGCCCCCGGCGTGACGGCGTCGCGCGCGTCAGCCCGGCGGGGGGGGTGCGGCGCAGCCGTGGGGGCCCGTGGTCAGGGTGGCGCAGGCGCGGGCGGCGCCGGGGGCATGGACGGCGAGCATCGAGGTGTACGCCTCCGGGTCCCGGCCGATGCGGCTGCGCTGGGAGCGGCGGGCGCCGCCCGCCTCCGTGACGCTGACCGTGTCGCCGGGGGCCCCGGCGGAGATGCGGGCCCAGACGGCCGCGCACACGCGGCTGTAGCGCATCTCGACGTACGCGCCGCCCACCCAGGCCGCCGCGGCCGTGCGGGCGTTGCCTCCGCCGCAGCCCATGCCCTCGGGGTCCTTGCCGGTGCAGTCCCGGCCGGTGCACTTCACGCCCGCGGGCAGTGCGGCCGCCCGGGCGGTACGGGTCGGGCCGGGCCGGGCGCGGTCGTCGCCCTCGCCGCCGCCGGTCAGCGCGGTGGCGCCGAACACCGCCAGTACGACGGCCACGACGCCCACCACGCCCGCCGCGAAGAGCACGAGCCGACGCCGCCGTACGCCGGGGGCGGTGGGCGCTTCCGCCGGTGCCGGTGCCGCCGCCGGGCCCGGGGCCGGGCCGAACTCCCCCAGCGCGGCACGGGCCTCGGCGATCCGCAGTGCCTCCATCGTGACGTCGTGGCGGCCCTCGGCGCGGCTCCAGACCCGCTCGGTGACCTCCCACATGGTGGTGAAGTGCGCGGGGTCGGCGCCCGTCGCCTCGGCGAGCGCGACCACCGCGTAGCGGGGCGGCAGCAGGCGGCCGCTCAGGTACCGCTCCCACGAACTCCTGCTGTAGCCGGTCGCCTCGGCGAGCGCGGCGACGCTCAGGCCGCCGCGGTCGACCTGGCGGCGCAGTTGCTCGGTGAACTCCCGTACCCGCGGGTCCAGGTCGTCGGTCAGTGGCCGCCAGCGGGCCATCTCCCTTTCCCCCTCATGCCGTTGTCGTTCTGCCCGGAAGGCTACTCATGGGGATGCTTCGGGCGGCCCGTCCGGTTGCGCCCGTCATCCGATGCAGATGCCCAGGATGATCAGGCCCAGGCAGAGCCCCTTGCCGGGGCTGCGGCTCGGGGAGGCGGAGGGCGCCGGCGCCGCCGGGGCGCTCGTCGCGGGCGGCGGTGCCTTGGTCGTGGGTGCGCCGCCGCCGGGTGCCGGGGTCGTCGTCCCGCCCGTGCCGGGCGCCGCCGTGTGCGGATCGCGCCCGGGCGCGGAGGACACCTCGCCGGTCTCCGCCACCTGTGCCACGGGCGTGCCGCCGTCCGGGGAGACGGCGGCAGCGGTACGGGAGGCCCCCGCGTCCTTCGTGCCCGCCGAGGGGGCCGACCCGGGCCAGGAGGTGGCGGCGGACCCGGCCCGGCCCGAGGCGGAGGGCGCGGGGCCCGCCGCCGGCACGCTGGCCGTGGGACGGGCCGCCGGCGGCGCCCCGGCCCGCCCGGTCCCGTCCGTGGCCACCCCGGTCGCCACGAGCAGCGCGAACACCCCGCCGAGCACCAGCCCGCCCGCGACCGCGACCAGCGCCTTGCGCCGCCGCCGCAGGGCGTGCCGGGGCATCCCCTCGACGGGGGCGAGCGGGTCGAGCGGATCGGCGTACGGGAAGCCCTTCATGGTGTCGGCGACGCCGCGGTCGGCCAGTTCCCACAGGGCCATCAGCCGGTCGTAGTCGGCGCCGCTGAGCTGCCCCAGCACCTCGACCGCGTCACGCGGTGGGATCCGCACGCCGTTGAGGTACTGCTCCCAGGCCCCGGTGCTGCTCGCGGTGCGCGCGGCCAGCGCCGGGACGCTCAGCCCGCTGCGGTCCTTCATCCTGCGCAAGTGCACGGCGAGACGGCGCGCGGCGACGTCCAGTGTCTCGGGCAATGGCTCCCACCGTGCCACCACGCACCCCCCGGCTCCGTCGGTCAACCCACGGTAGCGACGCACATACGCTCGATGCATGGAATCCGGAGAATCCTCATGCTCCCCGCGGGGTGACGAGTCCGGTCTCGTAGGCGAGGACGACGGCCTGCGCACGGCTGCCGAGGCCGAGCTTGGCCATGGTGCGGTTCAGATGGGTCTTGACGGTCGCCTCGCTGATGAAGAGCAGGTCGGCGATCTCCGGGTTGGACAGGCCGCGGGCGATCAGCCGCAGCACCTCCACCTCCCGCGCGGTCAGCGCCGCCAGTTCGGCGGGCGGGGCCCGGTCGGCGCCGGCGGGCGGGGCGCCGGGACGCGGCGGCGCGTAGGCCTCGATCAGCCGCCGGGTGACGCTCGGGGCGAAGAGGGTGTCCCCTCCGGCGACGGCGTGGACGGCGGCGATCAGGCGCTCGGGGCCGGCGTCCTTGAGCAGGAAGCCCGACGCCCCGGCGCGCAGCGCGGTGTAGACGTACTCGTCCAGGTCGAAGGTGGTCAGGACGAGGATCCGCGGCGGCGGGTCGGCCGCGGCGGCCAGGATGCGCTCGGTGGCGACGACCCCGCTGATCCCCGGCATCCGGATGTCCATGAGGATCACGTCGGGCGCCGTCCGCGCCGCCCCCTGCACGGCCTCCTCGCCGTCGCCCGCCTCCCCGACCACCTCGATGCCGGGGGCGGCGTGCAGCAACGCGACGAGCCCGGCCCGGATCAGGAACTGGTCGTCGACGACGAGCACCCTGGTCATGCGTCCGATGAGTCCCCTCGCCGCTCCGTGCCCCGCGCGGACGTGGGGAGCACGAGCCGTACCTCGAAGCCCTCGCCGAGCGGGCCGGTGTCCACCGTCCCGCCGTAGAGCCTGGCGCGCTCCCGCATGCCGATCAAGCCGTGACCGGTTCCCCGGCCGATTGTGGCCGGATCGGATCGGCCCGGTGGCGCCCCGGAGCCGCCGCCCGCGCCCCTGGCGCCCGTGGTGCCCGCGCCGTCGTCGGTGACGGTCACCGTCAGGTGGTGCGGCTCGTAGGCGACCAGGACCCGCGCCCGGGCGAGCGGGGCGTGCTTGAGCACGTTGGTCAGCGCCTCCTGCACGACCCGGTACGCGCACAGGCCGACACCGGGGGCGACCGGCCGGGGTTCCCCCTCGGTCCGCAGCTCGACGGCGAGCCCCGCGGCCCGCACCCGTTCGATCATCTCGCCCAGCCGGGTCACGGAGGGCATCGGGTCGTACGAGGCCCAGCCCTCCTGCGGCTCCCCCGGCCCGGCGCGCAGCACCTTGAGCATGCGGCGCATCTCCTGGAGCGCCTCGCGGGTGGTGTCGGAGATGGTGTCGAGCGCGCCGCGGGCGGTCTGCGGGGAGGTGTGGAAGACGTACGCGGCCATGCCCGCCTGCACCGAGATCACCGACATGTGGTGCGCGACGACGTCGTGCAGCTCGCGGGCGATCCGCGCCTGCTCCTCCGCCACCGCCTCCCGGGCCCGGTCCTGCTGTTCGGTCCGCAACCGCTCGGTGAGCCGGGCCAGCCGCTCCTCGCGCTTGCCGGACACCCGGGCGGAGCGCCCGAAGCGGCACATCACCAGCGGGAACAGCACGGCCTGGGCGGCCACCGTGGCCATCGAGCCCTGCGCCGCGGTCAGCCCGGCGTAGACCCAGACCGCGCCGGTCAGCGCGGCGCAGGCCAGCGCGGTGCGCACCGGGCGCAGGGACGCGACGGTGTACAGCGCGAGCAGCGGCGCCATGGAGTTGACGACCGGCCAGTAGCCGGCCGCGACGTAGAGCGTCCAGGCGGCGCAGACGAAGACGCAGACGCCGACCGGCGCCCAGCGGCGCACCACGATGGGCAGGTTGACCAGCGCGGTCAGCGCGTAGCCGAACAGGTCGAGGCGCATCCAGTCGTCGGGCGGCCGTTCGTGCCCCAGCAGCATGCCGGCGGCGGTGAAGCCCACCGCCAGCAGGACGTCGACCAGCCCCTTGTTCCCCACGGGCGCAGCGTAGGCCCCGGCCGTACGGGCGTGCGTCAGTCCCCCGCCGTACCGCGGAAGTTGTACGTCCCCTTGCGAAAGGTCAAACCCGCACGGGACGACCTCCCGGCCCCGTCGGCCGTAGCGTCGTGGCCCGGGGGCCAGAGGGGGGCACCCCGACACGACGGTGCCCCGTCCTCCGACGGGGGGAGGACGGGGCACCGGGTCGTGACCGCGCGGGCGGCGGACGGGCCTCAGACGGACATCCGCTTGCGCAGGTTCTCGTCGACGGCGGCCAGGAACTGCTCGGTCGTCAGCCACGGCTGCTCCGGGCCGACGAGCACCGCCAGGTCCTGGGTCAGCTGACCGGCTTCGACGACCTCCAGGACGGCACTCTCCAGCGTCCCGGCGAACGTGGCGAGCTCGGGGGTGTCGTCCAGCCGGGCCCGGTGGGCCAGGCCGCGGCTCCACGCGAAGACCATGGCGATGGGGTTGGTCGAGGTCGGCCGTCCCGCCTGGTGCCTGCGGTAGTGGCGGGTGACCGTGCCGTGCGCCGCCTCGGACAGCAGGGTGCGGCCGTCGGAGGTCATGAGGACCGAGGTCATCAGCCCCGCCGAGCCGACGCCCCGGGTGAGGACCCCGGACAGGATGTCGCCGTCGTAGTTCTTGCAGGCCCAGACGTAGCCACCGGCGCCCTTGAGGGCCGAGGCCGCCATGTCGTCGACCTGCCGGTGCTCGTGGCCCAGGCCGGACGCCTCGAACTCGCGCCGGAACTCGGTGTCGAAGACCTCCTGGAAGAGGTCCTTGAAGCGGCCGTCGTACTTCCTGAGCACCGTGTTCTTGGTGGACAGGAAGACGGGCAGCCCGCGCGCCAGGCCGTAGCGGAAGGCGGCGCGCGCGAACTCGCGGATCGACTCGTCCAGGTTCACCATGCCGAGGGCCACGCCGGGACCGGGGAAGTGGTGGACCTCCAGGTCGACCGGGTCGGAGCCGTCGGCCGGGGTGAAGTTCAGGGCGAGGGTGCCGGCGCCGGGGATCCGCAGCTCGGTGGCCCGGTACTGGTCCCCGAAGGCGTGCCGGGCGATCACCACGGGCCGCGACCCGCCGGGCACGGCCCGCGGCACGTTCCGCAGGACGACGGGTTCGCGGAAGATCCCGCCGCCGAGGCGGTCACGGATGGTGGCGTTCGGGGAGCGGTACATCCCCCTCAGGCCGAACTCCGCGACCCGCGCCTCGTCGGGGGTGACGGTGGCGCACTTCACGCCGACGCCGTGCCGTGCGACCGCCTCCGCCGCCTCGGCCGTCACCCGGTCGTGGGTGGCGTCCCGGTGCTCGATGCCCAGGTCGAAGCGGACCAGTTCGAGGTCGAGGTGGGGCAGGACCAGCTCGTCCCTGATGAAGCGCCAGATGATCCGCGCCATCTCGTCGCCGTCGAGCTCGACGACCGGGTTCCTTGCCTTGATCTTGGTCATGGGAGTCGTTCTCCCTCTCACGCCGTGACGTGTGCCCGGAGTGCACGTCGTACGTCAGGGCACTCGCCACACAGCGTAACCGGATCAACGCACGGAGAAACGGACGACGTCCTCCAGGAAGGGGATCTCCAGCACCGGATGGGGCTGCGCCATCAGTGCCAGCAGCACGATCAGGGCGCCCAGCACCCCGTAGGTGATCATGTCGGTGAAGCGGCTGCGGACGGCCAGCATGCCGACCGAGGGCAGCAGCCGGCGCATCAGCCCGCCCAGCATCAGCGCCGAGCCGACCAGCACCAGGCCGGCCCGGGTGACGTCGGCCGCCACCAGCACCAGGCCGAGCAGCACCGCTCCGGAGACCACGAGGATCGGCCACTGGCGGGCCGGGGCCGGGGCGTGCGCGCCCATGGCCCGGCCGCCGCCCTCGGGGCGTGCGGTACCCCGGGTCAGCACCTGGAAGCGGCGGCTGCGGCCGGCGTCGCCGGTCTCCTCCGGCTCCGCCGCTCCGCCTCCCGTACGGGGGCCCGTGCCGGTCATGCGTACCGGCCCTCCGCGGCCTCCACGACGTTCGCCAGCAGCATGGCCCGGGTCATCGGGCCGACGCCGCCGGGGTTCGGCGAGATCCACCCGGCGACCTCGGCCACGCCCGGGTGCACGTCGCCGACGATCTTGCCGTTCTCGTCGCGGCTCACGCCGACGTCCAGCACGGCGGCGCCCGGCCGCACGTCCTCCGGCTTCACCAGGTGCGGCACGCCCGCCGCGGCCACGACGATGTCGGCCTGGCGCAGCTGGGCGGACAGGTCGCGGGTGCCGGTGTGGCAGAGGGTGACGGTGGCGTTCTCGGACTTGCGGGTCAGCAGCAGCCCGATCGAGCGGCCGACGGTGACGCCGCGGCCGACCACGGTGACGTGCGCGCCGTTGATCTCGACGCCGTGCCGCCGCAGCAGCTCCACGATGCCGTTGGGGGTGCAGGGCAGCGGGCCGCGCTCGTTGAGCACCAGCCGCCCGAGGTTGGTGGGGTGCAGTCCGTCGGCGTCCTTGGCCGGGTCCATCAGCTCCAGGACGCGGTTGGTGTCGATCCCCTTGGGGAGCGGCAGCTGGACGATGTAGCCGGTGCACTCGGGGTTGTCGTTCAGTTCGCGGACGACCGCCTCGATCTCCTCCTGGGAGGCGGTCTCCGGCAGCTCGCGCTGGATGGACGCGATGCCGACCTCCGCGCAGTCGCGGTGCTTGCCCGCGACGTACCAGCGGCTGCCCGGGTCGTCGCCGACCAGCAGCGTCCCCAGTCCCGGGGTGACACCCCGTTCCTTGAGCGCCTGGACGCGGGTCGACAGTTCGGACTTGATCGCGGCGGCAGTGGCCTTGCCATCGAGAATCTGGGCGGTCATACCTCCATCTTCTCAGGTCCGCACACCAACGCTGGACAGCGGATGACGCCGACCAGGACGATGTGGGCCGTCCCCAGTCCCATCCGCGCGAAAGAAGCCAACGTGAGCTACCCGCCCGGTCCCGGCAATCCGTACGGCCAGCAGCCTCCGCAGCAGCAACCGCAGCAGCCCTACGGATACCCGCAGCAGCCCCCGGCCCAGCCCGGCTACGGCTACCCGACGCAGCCCCAGCCGCCCTACGGCGCCGTTCCGCCGCAGGCCCAGGGTCCGTACGGCTACGGCTACCCGGGAGGTCCCGCCGGTCCCGTCCCGGGCATGCCGCCGTTCGCGAGCTGGGGCGCCCGGGTGGGCGCGACGCTGATCGACTTCCTGGTCGCCGGGCTCGTGCCGATGATCCTCGTCGGCGTCGGCTACGGGCAGTTCATCGCCGTCGTGGTCGACGCGGCCCGCGACTGCGACGCGAGCGGCACCTACGGCACCTGCCCCGCGCCCGCCATGCCGGGCGGCGCCCTCGCCCTGATCGGCCTCGGCCTCCTGCTGTCCCTGGCCGGCGGCCTGTTCCTGTGCTACCGCGAGGGCAAGACCGGCCAGACGCCGGGCAAGAAGGCCCTCGGCATCAGCGTGCTGCGGGAGTTGGACGGCCGTCCGCTCGGCTTCGGCATGGCCTTCGTCCGCCGGCTGTGCCACGGCCTGGACGGCGCCGCCTGCTACATCGGCTACCTGTGGCCGCTGTGGGACGACAAGAAGCAGACCTTCGCCGACAAGATCCTCAACTCGGTCGTCGTCAAGGCCCAGTAGGCCCCGGGCCAGAACGCGCCCACGTCCCCGGTCCCGTCCTCGCGAAGGAAGTCAGAAGTGAGCTACCCGCCCGGCCCCGGCAACCCCTACGGCCAGCAGCAACCGCAAGCGCCGTACGGGTACCCGCAGCAGCCGCCGGCCCAGCCCGGCCACGGCTACCCGACGCAGCCCCAGCCGCCGTACGGGTACCCCCAGCAGCCGCAGCAGGGAACGCCGTTCGCGGCGTACCCGGGCGGCCCCGAGGTCATGCCGTCGTCGGCGCGGGCGGCGCGGGCCATGCTGTTCGTGCTCGGCGGGATGCAGATCCTGGGCGGTCTGCTGCTCCTGCTGGGGGCGGCGGCGCTCAAGAGCGTGGACGACACCGACGAACTGGCCATGCCCATCGGCCTGGTCTACGTCATGGGGGTGCTCTTCCTCGCCTTCGCCGTCCTGTCGATCGGCATGGGCGCCAAGTACCGGACCGGCGGCAACGGCACCCGGATCGGGTCCATCGTGATCGGCGTGCTGGTCGCGCTGAGCAGCGTCGCGACCATGTTCAGCGGCGCGTTCGTGCTGATCGCACCGCTCGCGCTCAGCGTGCTGCTGATCGTCTTCGCGGCCAAGGCCGAGACGGCGGCCTGGTTCCGGCGCCCGCAGTACTGAGCGGGCCCGCCGGTGGCGCCGGGCGACTCCGACCGCAACCCGAAGGCCCCCGCGCAGGCGGGGGCCTTCGGCGTTCCGGCGCTGCGGCCGGTCAGTGGAAGAAGTGCCGCGTACCGGTGAGGTACATGGTCACGCCGGCCTTGCGCGCGGCCTCGACGACGGCCTCGTCGCGCACCGAACCGCCGGGCTGCACCACGGCCTTGACCCCGGCGCCGGTGAGCACCTCCAGCCCGTCGGGGAAGGGGAAGAAGGCGTCGGAGGCGGCGTAGGAACCCGTCGCGCGCTCCTCGCCGGCCCGCTGGACGGCGAGCTTGGCGGAGTCGACGCGGTTGACCTGGCCCATGCCGACGCCGACCGTCGCGCCGTCCTTGGCCAGCAGGATGGCGTTGGACTTCACGGCCCGGCAGGCCCGCCAGGCGAACGCCAGGTCGGCCAGCTCGGCGGCGGTCAGCGGCTCGCCGGTGGCCAGCGTCCAGGTGGCCGGGGCGTCGCCGGCGGCCTGGAGGCTGTCCTTCTCCTGCAGCAGCAGCCCGCCCTCGACGGGACGGAACTCCGTCCGCGCCACGGGCGCCTCGGGGCAGCGCAGCACGCGGATGTTCTTCTTGCGGGCGAGGACCTCGACCGCGCCCTCCTCGAAGTCCGGCGCCACGATGACCTCGGTGAAGATCTCGGCGACCTGCTCGGCCATGGCCACGCTCACCGGCCGGTTGACGGCGATGACGCCGCCGAAGGCCGACAGCGGGTCGCAGGCGTGCGCCTTGCGGTGCGCCTCGGCGACGTCGTCGCCGACCGCGATGCCGCACGGGTTGGCGTGCTTGATGATCGCGACGCAGGGCTCGTCGTGGTCGTACGCCGCCCGGCGCGCGGCCTCGGTGTCGACGTAGTTGTTGTAGGACATCTCCTTGCCGTGCAGCTGCTCGGCGTTGGCCAGGCCCGTGCCCCCGTCGGTGTACAGCGCGGCCGCCTGGTGCGGGTTCTCGCCGTAGCGCAGCACGTTCTTGCGCTCGTAGGTGGCGCCCATGAAGTCGGGGAAGGAGGTGTCGTCCGCCGGGGCGTACGAACTCGCGAACCAGCTCGCGACCGCGACGTCGTACGCCGCGGTGTGCTGGAACGCCTCGGCCGCCAGGCGCTTGCGGGTGGTGAGGTCGAAGCCGCCCCCGCGGACGGCGGCGAGCACGTCCGCGTACCGCTCGGGGCTGGTCACGACGGCCACGGACGGGTGGTTCTTGGCGGCGGCGCGGACCATCGAGGGGCCGCCGATGTCGATCTGCTCCACGCACTCGTCCTCGGAGGCGCCGGAGGCGACCGTCTCGCGGAAGGGGTAGAGGTTGACCACGACGAGGTCGAAGGGCTCGACGCCCAGCTCCTCCAGCTGCCGGCGGTGGTCCTCCAGCCGCAGGTCGGCGAGGATGCCTGCGTGCACCTTCGGGTGCAGGGTCTTGACCCGGCCGTCCAGGCACTCGGGGAACCCGGTCAGCTCCTCCACCTTGGTGACCGGCACGCCGGCGGCGGCGATCCGCCCGGCCGTCGAGCCGGTGGAGACCAGCTGGACGCCCGCCTCGTGCAGGCCGCGGGCCAGCTCCTCCAGACCGGTCTTGTCGTAGACGCTGACCAGTGCGCGACGGATCTCCCGCTTGGTACTCACGGCAACAGAACCTTTCGTCCCTCAATGCGATAGCCGTCGCGGGACAACCGCCCCACGACGTCGACGAGCAGCGTGCGCTCGACTTCCTTGATGCGCTCGTGGAGCGCTTCCTCCGTGTCGTCCTGCCGGACCTCGACCACGCCCTGGGCGATGATCGGGCCGGTGTCGACGCCGTCGTCGACGAAGTGGACGGTGCAGCCGGTGACCTTCACGCCGTAGGCGAGGGCGTCGCGCACCCCGTGCGCGCCCGGGAAGCCGGGCAGCAGCGCCGGGTGCGTGTTGACGAGGCGGCCGCCGAACCGGGCGAGGAACTCCTTGCCCACGATCTTCATGAACCCCGCCGAGACCACCAGGTCGGGCTCGTACCCGGCCACCGCCTCGGTCAGCGCGGCGTCCCACGCCTCCCGGTCGCCGTGGTCGGCCACCCGGCAGACGAACGTCGGCACCCCGGCCCGCTCGGCGCGCTCAAGCCCGGCGATGCCGGACCGGTCCGCGCCGACGGCGACGACGTGGAGTCCCGCGTCGAGCAGCGCCTGCAGGTTCGTGCCCGAACCGGAGACGAGCACGACGAGTCGGGCGGGGCGGGAAAGGGGCGGAAAGACTGTGGCCACTGCGGGTCATCTCTCGGGGATCCGGTGCTTTGGAGGATCGTACGACTCGAAGATCGCCGGAATTCCGGGGAACTCTACGAGGCCGTCGACCGTCAGCAACGATACCGGCACACCAGCCCGCCCCCACGGGACGGGGGAGCGCGCGGGCGGTAGCGTCTGGGGTGAGAACGGCGGAGTGCCGCGTCCGACAACTCGAGGAGTCGACGGCAAGGGGATGACCCAGGCAAACATGAGCAGTGGCCGAGGCCAGGAGCAGGACAACCCGTTCGCCCCGCCGCCGGAGGACGCACCCGAGCAGCCGTGGCAGCCGCGCCGGCCGCAGCAGCCCTCCGACTCCGGGGACGAGCCCACGCCGCCCACCCCGCCCCCGCCGCCCCCGGCGTGGGGCGGCCAGTGGAGCGACCGGCAGCCCGGCCGCCAGGACGGCGGCTACGGCGACCGCCCCGGTGGCGGTTACGGCGGCCGGCGTCCGGACGGTCCCCGCTTCGACCCCACCGACCCCGCTCAACGGCGTGCCCGCTACGCGATGATCTGCGGGATGTGGGGGCTCTTCTTCGCCCTCTTCCTCGGCTGGACGTACGTGGGGCTGCTGCTCGGCGCCCTCGCGCTGTACTGGAGCGTCAACGCGCTGCGGATGAAGCCCGAGGAGCGGGCCAAGGCCCGCGCCGAGGCGGCCGCGCTGCTGGCCGAGGGCGGGGCGACCCCGCCGGCGCCGCGGCCCACCGACCCCCGCAGCAAGCCGCAGCGCCCCGCCGCGCTCGGCGGTCTGATCATGGGCGGGCTGGCCCTGTGCGTCGTGGCGGTGACCTTCACGACCCAGGTGGTCTACAAGGACTACTACGCCTGCACCCGCGACGCGCTGACCTCCTCCTCGCGCGACGCGTGCGAGAAGCTGCTGCCGACGCCGCTGCGCGACGTGCTCCAGACGCCCTGACGCGTCGCCGCGCCCGCCCCGGACGGAGGCTCAGACCTCCGGCGGGGCGGCGCCCGGGGCCGCGTCGCCGTCGCCCGCCGCGCCCGGGAGCACCGAAGCCGCCGGGACGTCGGACGGCCGGTCTTCCTCCGGCCCGCCCTCGTCCTGCCCGTCCGCCCGCCCGTCCTCCGTCGCGGCGGCCGTGCGGCGGACCCGCACCCAGCGCACCAGCAGTGCCGTCGGCGTGCCGGCGGCCGCCGTCCACCCGGCCGCCGCGGCGCCGGTGAGCCACCAGGACGGCCCGAACTCCTCCAGTGCCCCGGTGCCCAGCGGCCCCGCCGCGAACCCGGCGAGCAGCGCCATGGCGATCCCGCACACCAGCCCGCCCATGGCGGCGTGCGCCGCGGTGCGCCCGAGGCCGCACGGCTCCCGGCGCTCCACGGCGAGCACCCCCACCGCGATCCCCGCGAGCACCGGCACGGCCAGCGCCGCCCAGGTCAGCGACGTCCCCGGCCCGGGCCCGGGCAACGCCGCGAGCAGCGGGAAGTCCGGCAGCACCGGCTCCCCCACCACCCCGGCCGGGCGCACCACGGCCTGGGTGCCGAGCGCGAAGCCGGGGCCCATCGCGTAGGCCGCACCCCACACGGCGGCGTTCGGGATCAGCGCCACCGCCACCGCGAGCACCGCCAGCCGCCCGGACAGCGCCTCGCTCAGCCGCGTGAAGGACGCCCCCGCGGCGCCCGGGTGCAGCGCCAGGGTCACCGCCGTGAGCGCCGCGCCGCCCGCGACGAGGACGCAGACGCCCCCCGCCGCCGAGCGCAGCACGGCCACGGCCTCCCGCAGCGGCACCGTCACGCGCACGGGCACCCGGGACAGCCAGGCGGGCGGTGGGATCCGCGGCCGTCCCCGCTCCGCCCAGGCCCCGGCACCCGCCGCGAGGGCCGCCACGACGGGCAGGTGGAGCGCGGCGGCGAGGGCGTCGCTGCGCACCGGCCCGTACGAGGTGTAGACGACCACCCCGGCGCCCACCGCCAGGTAGCCGCCGATCAGCCATGCGACGGCGGACCGCGCGACCTTGCCGTCCGAGGCGGGCGCGACGGCGTCCGCCCCGGCCCGGTACAGCAGCCACACCGGGAACGCCATGGGCAGCAGCGGCGTGACGCCGACGGGCGCGGCGACCCCGGTGAGGGTCTCGGTGCGCACGAGGTCGCCCCCGTGCGCGAGCAGCCAGCAGTCGGCGGCGACGTGCAGCGCCCCGTCCAGGCCGCTGTCGGGGAACGGGGAGACGACCCACAGGAAGAGCACGAGCATGGCGAAGCCGCCCAGGCCCAGGCCCGCCGCGACGACTCCGCCGGTGAAGGCGGGGGCGGACTCGGAGGTGCGCAGGGTCGTGTGGACGGCCCGGATCCGGTGTACGGCATGACTCAGGGCGCTTGCGGCACTCACGGATCTCATGCTGCCAACAAGACCCCCTTTCGACGTGGCAGCATGCGAATGCCCGTCGTGTCGCGGAATATGGCGTTATGCGTTTCTTCATTCGATCCGAGTGGTCGATCGCATGAGCCGCACACCCACGACGAAGGCCGCGAAGGCCGTCAAGAAGCGAAGGCGTCACCAGCCGGCGTCGGCCGGGAACGCCGCGCAGGACCCGCAGGCCGCACCGGCGGCCGGTCCGGGGGAGTCCGCCGCGCCCGCGCAGCCGCCCGTGTCCGCTGGGGCGGCGGACTCCCCCGGCTCCGGCCGTACCGACCCGGCATCCGCGACCTCGTCCGCGACCGCGCCCACGTCCGATCCGCCCGGCGAACAGGCCGTCCCGGGACCGCGGGCGCAGGTACGGGCACAGGAACGGGCGCTGGCACAGGCGCAGGCGGCCGAGGCCGTACGGATCGCCGAGGCCGCCCAGGCGGCCTTCGACGGGCTGTACACCCGCAACGCCCCCGCCCTGCTCCGCCAGGTCGAACTGCTCACCGGCAGCATGGCGCTGGCCCGGCACGCCGTGCACCGCGCCTTCGACCTGGCCTGGCAGCGGTGGCCCGAGGTCGCCGTCGACCCCGACCCGGCCGGATGGATCCGCGCGGAGGCGCACCACCACGCCCTGGCCCCCTGGCAGCAACTGCTGCCCTGGTACCGCACCCCGCCGCGGGAGCGCAGTGCCTTCCAGCGGCTGCCGCGCGGCACCCGGCACGCCGTGCTCCTCCACGACGGCCTCGGGCTGAGCCTGCGGCGCACGGCGGCGGAGTGCATGGCCACCACCTCCATGACCAGGCGGCGCATCGTCCGGGGGCGCGAGGCCCTGGGCGAGGGGGCGGCGGTCCGGCTGGGCGACCTGCTGGACGAGCAGCCGCAGCCGGAGTACCCGGCGGCCATGGTGCGCGAGCTGAGCGAGCAGTGGCTGCGCATCCGCACGGTGGGCGCCGTGGTGGCGACGGTGCTGATCGCGCTGGTGACCGCGGTCGGGCTGGTCTTCGGGCCGCTCAGCGACCGCGTCGCCGCCGACCGCGGACCCGTCGGGCAGCGCACCTCGGCACCCGCGCCCTGAGCGCGCCGCGTTCCGTGCCGTCCCGCAGACGCACACGGGCCCGCCCCCCGGAGGGAGCGGGCCCGTGTGCGTGCCTCCGTCGAGGAGGCGGGGGGATCAGCCCTGCAGGATGGCGCGCGCGAGGCGGGCCGTCTCCGACGGGGTCTTGCCGACCTTGACGCCGGCGGCCTCGAGGGCCTCCTTCTTCGCCTGGGCGGTGCCGGAGGAGCCGGAGACGATGGCGCCGGCGTGGCCCATGGTCTTGCCCTCGGGCGCGGTGAAGCCCGCGACGTAGCCGACGACCGGCTTGGTGACGTGCTCGGCGATGAAGGCCGCGGCACGCTCCTCGGCGTCGCCGCCGATCTCGCCGATCATGACGATCAGGTCGGTCTCGGGGTCGTCCTGGAACGCCTTCAGCGCGTCGATGTGGGTGGTGCCGATGATCGGGTCACCGCCGATGCCGACCGCCGAGGAGAAGCCGATGTCGCTGAGCTCGTACATCATCTGGTAGGTCAGCGTGCCGGACTTCGACACCAGGCCGATGCGGCCGGAGGTGGTGATGTCGGCCGGGATGATGCCCGCGTTGGACTGGCCGGGGGTGATCAGGCCGGGGCAGTTGGGACCGATGATCCGGGTCTTGTTGCCCTTGCTGCCCGCGTACGCCCAGAAGGCGGCGGTGTCGTGGACCGCGATGCCCTCGGTGATCACGACCGCCAGCGGGATGCCGGCGTCGATCGCCTCGATGACCGCGTCCTTGGCGAACTTCGGCGGGACGAAGATGACGGTGACGTCGGCACCCGTCTTCTCCATGGCCTCGGCGACGGACCCGAAGACCGGCACCTCGGTGCCGTCGAAGTCCACGCTGGTGCCGGCCTTGCGCGGGTTCACGCCGCCGACGATGTTGGTGCCCGAGGCGAGCATGCGCCGGGTGTGCTTGGTGCCCTCGGAACCGGTCATCCCCTGGACGATGACCTTGCTCTCCTTGGTCAGGAAGATAGCCATGATGTGGTGACCTGTCCCTTACTTCGCAGCCAGCTCGGCGGCGCGCTCGGCGGCGCCGTCCATGGTGTCGACCTGCTCGACCAGCGGGTGGTTGGCGTCGGTCAGGATCTGCCGACCCAGCTCCGCGTTGTTGCCGTCCAGGCGGACGACGAGCGGCTTGGTGACCTCCTCGCCCTTGGACTTCAGCAGCTCCAGGGCCTGGACGATGCCGTTGGCGACCGCGTCGCAGGCGGTGATGCCGCCGAAGACGTTGACGAACACGGACTTGACGTCCGGGTCGCCCAGGATGATCTCGAGACCGTTGGCCATGACCTCGGCGGAGGCGCCGCCGCCGATGTCGAGGAAGTTGGCGGGCTTGACGTTGCCGTGGCCCTCGCCGGCGTAGGCGACGACGTCCAGGGTGCTCATGACGAGACCCGCGCCGTTGCCGATGATGCCGACCTCGCCGTCGAGCTTGACGTAGTTCAGGCCCTTGGCCTTGGCCGCGGCCTCCAGCGGGTTGGCGGCGGCGTGGTCCACCAGCGCCTCGTGCTCCGGCTGGCGGAAGTCGGCGTTCTCGTCCAGGGAGACCTTGCCGTCGAGCGCGATGACGCGGCCGTCGGCGACCTTGGCGAGCGGGTTGACCTCGACGAGGAGCGCGTCCTCGGAGAGGAAGGTCTTCCACAGGGTCTGCAGGATCTCGACGACCTGGTCGGCGACGTCGGCCGGGAAGGCCGCCGCCTCGACGATCTCGCGGGCCTTCTCCGGGGTCACGCCCTCGATGGCGTCCACCGGGATCTGGGCGACGGCCGCGGGGTTGGTGGCCGCGACCTCCTCGATCTCCATGCCGCCCTCGACGGACGCGATCGCCAGGAAGGTCCGGTTGGCGCGGTCCAGGAGGAAGGAGACGTAGTACTCGGAGGCGATCTCCGGGGCCAGCTCGGCCAGCATCACCTTGTGGACCGTGTGGCCCTTGATGTCCATGCCGAGGATCTGGCCGGCCTTGACGACCGCGTCCTCCGGGTCCGACGCCACCTTCACGCCGCCGGCCTTGCCGCGGCCGCCGGTCTTCACCTGCGCCTTGACGACAGCCTTGCCACCGAGTCGCTCCGCGACCTCGCGCGCCGCCTCAGGCGTGTCGATCACTTCACCGGCCAGCACCGGTACACCGTGCTTGGCGAAGAGGTCCCTCGCCTGGTACTCGAACAGGTCCACGCGCGTCCGTCCTTGGTAATCGCGGGTTCGTTGTCTGCGTGCGTGCCGGGGGCGGTCGTCGCTGACGTCTTCGTAACGAACCATGCGAACGGTCGTACGGGGGGCGCACACGTCGGCCGAGCACGCGGCATGTCCGTCTCGCAGGTTATCGCCGCGCGGGCGGCACGAGTAAATCGGAGATGGTGCGAGAGCGGTGAGAACGGTCACAGACCAGCCGAACGGGCGGCTTCCCGTGACGCCGGGCACGGGGCCGGGACCGGGGCGAACGGCGCTCCGGCGGGCCCTGCGACGCCGCCCCGGCGCGTGACGTTCACCGAGGGTGACCAGGCCGCTCCCGTCCACCCGGCCCCCCGCGTCACCCGCCGGGGGCGGCGTCGGGCACGGGCAGCGGCCGCTTCTCGATGGCGGCCGCCATCACCTCCGGGAAGAGGTCCGGGGTGCAGGCGAAGGCGGGCGCCCCGAGCGCGGCGAGCGCCGCCGCGTGCGCGCGGTCGTAGGAGGGGGCGCCCTCGTCCGACAGTGCCAGCAGCGCGACGAACTGCACCCCGGACGCCCTCATCGCGGCGACCCGCTTGAGCATCTCGTCGCGGATGCCGCCCTCGTACAGGTCGCTGATGAGGACGACGACCGTCTCGGCGGGCCGGACGATGAGGGACTGGCAGTAGGCCAGCGCGCGGTTGATGTCGGTGCCGCCGCCGAGCCGGGTGCCGAACAGCACGTCGACGGGGTCGGCCAGATGCTCCGTCAGATCGACGACCGCCGTGTCGAAGACGACGAGCCGGGTGTCGATGCTGCGCATCGAGGCCAGCACGGCGCCGAAGACGGACGCGTGGACCACGGACGCCGCCATCGAGCCCGACTGGTCGACGCAGAGCACCACGTCCTTGCGTACCGCCCGCGCGGCGCGGCCGTGGCCGACGAGCCGTTCGGGCACGACCGTGCCGTGCTCGGGCAGGTAGTGCCGGAGGTTGGCACGGATCGTGCGGTTCCAGTCGATGTCCCGGTGGCGGGGCCGCAGCACCCGGGCCGAGCGGTCCAGCGCGCCGGTGAGGGCGGCCCGGGTCCGGGTGGCAAGGCGCCGCTCCAGGTCCTCCACGACCTTGCGGACGACCGCCCGGGCCGTCTCCTTCGTCGTCTCGGGCATCGCCTTGTTCAGCGAGAGCAGCGTGCCGACCAGATGGACGTCGGGCTCGACCGCCTCCAGCATCTCCGGTTCCAGCAGCAGCGCGGACAGCCCGAGCCGGTCGACGGCGTCGCGCTGCATCACCTGCACGACGCTGCTGGGGAAGTAGCGGCGGATGTCCCCCAGCCACCGGGCGACCTGGGGCGCCGAGCCGCCCAGCCCGGCGCCGCGCGCCGGCGGTGCCCCGGGGCCGCGCGGGGTGGTGCCGTACAGCGCCTCCAGCGCCTGGTCCATCGCCGTGTCCCGGCCGGTGAGGCGCCGCCCCGTGCCGTCGGCGGGGCCGCCGCCGAGCACCATCCGCCAGCGGCGCAGCCGCTCGTCGGCGTCCACGCCCGGGCCGTTGCCCGTGTCCGTCATACGTCCTGTCCCCCGTCCTCTCCGCCGGACCCGAGCAGCAGCCGCACGGTGGACAGCGCCGCCTCCGCCCGCTCCTCGTCGAGCCGCGGGGCGAAACCCGGCAGGCCCTCCCCGGCGCCGCCGTCCGCTCCCCCGCCTCCCGGGCCGCGCCGCACCAGCTCCCCCACCGTGCGCCGCACCCCCGGGTCGAAGCCGCCGAAGGTACGCCGCAGCAGCGGCAGCACGTCGTCGAAGGCGGCCGCCGGCACCGCGGACAGCCATCCGTCGACCAGTGCGAGCAGCCGCTCGTCGTGGACCAGCAGCATCCCGCCGCCGGCGAGGAAGCCCTCCACCCAGGCGGCGGCCTCCTGGGGCGCCGCGGCCCGGGACAGCGCGAGCCCCATCAGCCGGGCCACCTCTCCCGGCTCCAGGCGCGCGTCGTCCAGGAGCAGCCGCGCGGCGCCGCCCCGCAGCAGTCCCGGTACGCCGCGGTCGCGCACGGCCAGCTTCCGCAGCGCGCCGGCCCAGCGCTCGCGCAACGCGTCGTCGCCGAGGAGCAGCAGGGCCTGCTGCACCTCCGTGACATGGCCGCGCATCTCGGCGGCGCCGTCCGCGTCGAGCCCCGCGCAGGCCGGCGGGAGCCCGACGCAGACCCGCTCCGCGAGTCCTTCGGCGACCCCGCGCAGGGCTCCGGCGTCCGTGCCCCGCACGTCTCCGTAGCGAAGGGCGCGGACGAGCGACGGCAGTGCCTGGGCGAGGTGCGCGACGTCCGCGTCGAGCGCGGCGCGGTCGGCGAGCACCCGCATGACCGTCGGCAGCGCGTCCGGCAGCCCGGCGAGCAGACAGCGTTCGGCGAGGCCCGTCACCTCGGCGAGGGTCCGCGCGTTCACCGCCGCGTCCCCGGCCCACGCGGTGGCCGCGGACTCCACCGTGGTGCCCCACACCCCGGCCTCCGCGACCGCCACCGCGAGTTCCGGCTCCCAGCGCAGCCGCCAGCTCTCCCGGAAGGTGCCGGTGGCGGCCGTGCGCGACCGGCTCGGCTCGCCCCAGCCGACCCCCAGCATCCGCAGCCGGTGCAGCAGGCGGCTGCGTCCGGCGTCGGTGTCCTTGCGCAGGTCCAGGTCCACCTCCTTCGCCAGGGCCTCCGGCTTCATCCGCAGCCTGCGCTGCTCGCGTGCCAGGTCGCGGGCGAGGGGCACCGCGGGCGCGCCCTCCGGGACCTCGCCCAGCTCGTCCCCCACCACCAGCCGGTCCCGGATCAGCGCCAGCGGCACGTCCGATCCGTCGCACATCACCGCGCGTACCGCGTCCGTGGTCTCGCCGAGTCCGGGCAGCGGGCGGCCGCGCAGGGCCGCGAGCGTGTCGGCGAGCCGTACCGCCTCGATGACGTGCGCGGAGGAGACCGGGAGGTCCTCCTCGCGGAGCAGACCGGCGACCTTGGTCATCCACCGGGCGACGGGCCGGTCGGGCGAGGCGAACAGATGGCGGTACCAGCCGGGCGAGTCGATGCCCGCCCCGTAACCCCCGGCCAGGGAGAGCCTGCGGTGCGTCCAGGGCACCCAGGTGACCTCCACCTTCGCCTTGGGCAGGCCCTTGAGCAGGGCCCGGTCGGCGGTGACCCCGCCCGTGCGGGCGAGGGCGGGCACGTGCCATGCGCCGCACACCACGGCCACCCGCTCGTGCGTGCGGCGCGCCTCCCGTATCCGCAGCCGCATGTGGGCCTCGCGCACGGTGTCCTGGGGGTGTCCCCCGTCGCCGTAGGTCTCGCGCAGCGCGCCCATGGCCTCGGCGAGCGCGCCGAACGCGGCCAGCGGATCGCCGTCCCCCTCCCCTTCATCCCGCCCGTCCCGGCCGCGGTGCTCGACGGCGTCCTCCCACCAGCGCTCCGGGTCGTCGTGGCCGGCCGTCCGGGCCAGTACGGCGAGCGGGTCGATCCGCGCGTCCTCCGCCGCCCCGGACTGCCCTGCTCCCCCGTCCCCTTCTCCTCTTCCTTCTCCTTCTTCCTGTGGTCGCTGCGGCGCGTCCGCCTCGTCGCGCAGCAGGAGAGAGTGCGCGGCCGGCAGGTCGATGAAGCGGACCGGCACCCCGCGACCGGCCGCCCAGCGGATCGCCGCCCACTCGGGGGAGAACTCGGCGAAGGGCCAGAAACCGGCCCGGGACGGCTCGTCCACGACGTGGGCGAGCAGCGCGACGGGCGGCCGCATCCCGGGATCGGCGGCGAGCCCCAGCACCGCGTCCGCCTCCGGCGGGCCCTCGACGAGCACGATCCGCGGCTCCAGCAGCTCCAGCGCGGCCCGCACACCGCGGGCCGACCCGGGGCCGTGGTGCCGCACCCCCAGCAGCGCCACCCCGTCCGCGGCGGTCACGGCGTCACCTCGCGGCAGGCACGGTAGAAGTCCTTCCAGCCCTCCCGCTCGCGGACCACGGTCTCCAGGTACTCCTGCCAGACCAGGCGGTCGGCGGCCGGGTCGCGGACCACCGCCCCGAGGATGCCCGCGGCGACGTCCCCGGCGCGCAGCACGCCGTCGCCGAAGTGCGCGGCCAGGGCAAGGCCGTTGGTCACCACGGAGATCGCCTCGGCCGTGGAGAGCGTGCCGGAGGGCGACTTCACCTTCGTGCGCCCGTCGGCCGTGACCCCGCCGCGCAGTTCGCGGAAGACGGTGACCACCCGCCGGATCTCGTCCGCGCCCTCCGGGGCGGCCGGCAGCTCCAGCGAGCGTCCGAGCTGACCGACCCGGCGGCTGACGATGTCGACCTCCTCCTCCACGGTCGCGGGCAGCGGCAGCACGACCGTGTTGAAGCGCCTGCGCAGCGCGCTGGAGAGGTCGTTGACGCCGCGGTCCCGGTCGTTGGCGGTCGCGATCACGTTGAACCCGCGCACCGCCTGGGTCTCGGTGCCCAGTTCGGGTATCGGCAGCGTCTTCTCCGAGAGGATCGTGATGAGGCCGTCCTGGACGTCCGCGGGAATCCGGGTCAGCTCCTCCACCCGGGCGATGCGCCCCTCGGCCATCGCCCGCATGACCGGGCTCGGGACCAGTGCCTCCCGGCTCGGGCCGCCGGTGAGCAGCCGGGCGTAGTTCCACCCGTAGCGCATCGCCTCCTCCGGGGTGCCCGCGGTGCCCTGCACGAGCAGCGTGGAGTCACCGCTGACGGCCGCGGCAAGGTGCTCGGAGACCCAGGTCTTCGCGGTGCCCGGGACACCGAGCAGCAGCAGTGCCCGGTCGGTGGCGAGGGTGCTGACCGCGACCTCCACGATCCGCCGCGGACCCACGTACTTGGGGGTGACGGCCGTGCCGTCGGGCAGTACTCCGCCGAGGAGGTAGGTGGCGACCGCCCACGGCGACAGGTTCCACCGGGCCGGGCGCGGCCGGTCGTCGGCCGCCGCGAGAGCCTTGAGCTCATGGGCGAACGCGTCTTCGGCGTGCGGCCGGAGTGCGGTGTCCACGGACATGGTTCTCCCCTGTTCTCCCATGGAGCGGATGGCGCGGACGCCCCGTCAGCCCCCGTGGGACGTCCGCGTTCCCACCATCGCGCACCCCACTGACAATCCCGTTCCACCGTCAGGAAGCCGCAGCTCGGACCGGTTTGTCAGTGCCTGCCCGTAGCGTCGTGGCCATGGACGGGATGGACGGACAGCGGACGGAGCGGTGGACCGCCGACCAGGTCCTGGCACTCGCGCCCGACGCGGCGTCGCGCGGGGCCGGGAAGGAGCTGGCGGCGGCTGTGCGCTGGTCCGGGACGGGGAGTGCGGGCACAGCGGTGTGGGGGCTGTGCGCGGGCGGCGGTGCGCCGTACCGGGCGGTCGTCGACACGGCGGGGCCCGCCTTCGGGTGCAGCTGCCCCAGCCACGCGTTCCCGTGCGAGCACGCGGTCGCGCTGCTCCTGCTGTGGGCGGGGGGCGAGATCGGGCCGGCCGCGCACGGGGGTGGCCGGCCCGACTGGGTCAGCGAGTGGCTGGACGCGCGCGCCGCGCGCGGGGGACGGACGGAGCCCGGCGGGCGCGCGAGGTCCGGGGGCGACCCGCAGGCGGCGCGCAGACGGGCCGAACGCCGGGCGGGGCGGGTGGCCGCCGGGGCCGGCGAGCTGGAGCGGCGGCTGGCGGACCTGCTGCGGGGAGGTCTGGCCGGCGCGGAACGCGAGGGGTACCGGCCGTGGGAGGAGACGGCGGCGCGCATGGTGGACGCCCAGGCTCCCGGGCTCGCCGCGCGGGTGCGCGAACTGGGCGCGGTGGCCGGCTCGGGGGGCGACTGGCCGTCCCGGCTGCTGGAGGAGACGGCGCTGCTGCATCTGCTGGCCCGGGGCTGCCTGCGGCAGGACGCGCTGCCCGCACCCCTGGCGGCCACCGTCCGGTCCCGGGTCGGTTTCACCGTGGACTCGGCGGAGCTCCTCGCCGGGCCGAGGGTGCGCGACCGCTGGCTGGTCCTGGCGCGGCAGGACACCGCCGACGACCGTCTCACCACCCGTAGGACCTGGCTGCACGGGGAGGCCACGGGCCGGACGGCACTGCTGCTGTCCTACGGCGCGGCGGGACGGGCACCGGAGCCGGCTCTTCCGGTCGGCCTCGGCCTCGACGCGGAGCTGGCCTTCCACCCGGGAGCCGGCCCGCTCCGGGCGGCGCTCGGGCCGCGGCACGGCGCGCCGCTGCCGGGCCGCGTACCCCCGGGCGTGCCGGTCGCGGCGGCGCTCGGCGCGTACGGGCAGGCCCTGGCCGGCGATCCGTGGCTGGACGCCTGGCCGGTCGTGCTCGCCGGTGTCGTGCCGATACCGGGCGGCACGGGCTGGCAGGTGGCGGACGCGGACGGGAACGACGCCGTCCCGGTCGCGGCTGCCGGCACCGGGACCGCAACGGGACTGTGGCGCCTCGCCGCGGTCTCCGGCGGCCACCCGGTGACCCTCTTCGGCGAACTCGGCCACCAGGGCCTGCGTCCCCTCACCGCCTGGCCCGGCCCGGACGCCCAGCCCGTAGCGCTGACGACCTGATCCCACCCGGAAGCCCCCCGCCCGCCCACGTGCACACCACGACGAAGGAGGACCGATGACGACAACCTGGACCGACCTGGTCGGCACCGCGCTCCTCGGCACCGACCGCAGGGGCGGCACGCCCGGGGAGCTGCTGGACTCCGCCGCGCTCGCCGTCCTGCGGCGCCGCGCCGGCGCGCGGCCCGCCACGGCGGGGGTGCGGCCGGCCGCGGCGCCCCACGACCCGCGGCCGCCGCTGCCCGAGGCGGCCCGACGGAGGCTGTCCCTGCTCCTGGCGGACCGCTCGGTCGGCGGCGGGGGCGGCCGGCGCGGCGCCGCCCCCAACCTCGCCGAGCTGCTGCCCCAGTGGCTCGGCGAGGCCAACGCCCGCGGCTGGGCGGCCCCGCCGGAGCTGCTGCCCGCGCTGCTGGACGCCGCCCGCGCGCGCACCGACCTGCGGCCGGACGCCCTGGCCCTGGCGGGACCGCGCGGACTGTGGCTGGCGGAGCTCAACGCGGACTGGCGGTTCGCGCTGCGCGCCGGGGCGCCCGGCGTCGTGCCCGACACCGCCGACCCGGAGGCCGTGCGCACGCTGTGGGAGGAGGGCCTGTTCGCCGAACGGGTGGCGTTGCTGGCCCGGCTGCGGGCCCGCGACCCGGGCCGCGCGCTGGAGCTGCTGCGCTCGGGATGGGCCGCCGAGCGCGCCGAGGACCGGCTGATGTTCCTGGACTCGCTCCGCGAGGGCCTGTCGCCGCAGGACGAGCCCTTCCTGGAGCAGGCCCTCACCGACCGCAGCCGCAATGTGCGGGCCACCGCCGCCGAGCTGCTGTCGGCCCTGCCCGGCTCCGCCCTCGCCGCCCGGATGGCCGTACGGGCCAGGACCTGCGTCGCCTGGGATCCGGCGGCCGGCCGGATCGGCGTGGAGGCGCCGTACGAATGCGACGCGGCCATGGAACGCGACGGCGTGGTGGCGATACCCCCGGCCGGGCGCGGGGAGCGGGCGTGGTGGTTCGGCCAGGTGGTGGACGCAGCGCCGCTCGCCACGTGGCGGGAGCGCTTCGGCGGCCGGACACCGCAGGAGGTCATCGCGCTGCCGGTCGCCGACGACTGGCAGCCGGATCTGCACGCCGCGTGGTGCCGGGCGGCGGTGCGCCAGGGGGACGCGGCCTGGGCCCGTGCCCTGCTGGGCCCCACCCCGGCCCCCGCGGCGGCGGTCAGCCCGGTCGGGGACCCGGCGAAGCTGCTGTCGATCCTCCCCGCCCCGGAGCGGGCGGAGTGGGTGGCCCGCTTCATCGGGGCGCACGGCCTGTCGGAGGCGTTCCAGATGCTCGCGGTCTGCGCCGTGCCGTGGGCCGGGACCCTGGGGGCGGCGGTGGTGGACGCCTTGGACATCGCCCGCGACGCGGGCAGCTACCCGTGGAGCTTCAGCGGGGTGATGGGCCTGGCCGAGCGCTGCATGGACCCGGCCGAGGCCGACCGGGCGGCCCCACTGGCCGCCGTGCCCGCGGAGTCCGCCGACACCTCACCGGGCGCCGGGGCGTACTGGGCGGAGGCCTTCCAGCGGCTGGTCGGCACCCTGCGGCTGCGGGCCGCGATGCTCGCGGAGCTGGCCTGAGAGGGGCGGCCGGGCATCAGCCGACGGGGGGCGGCCGGGGACCGGCCGGCGGGGGTGCGGGACGCGGCCCGCACCCCCGCGGCGACGGTCAGGCCTCGGCCGGATGGCGGATGTTGTCGTTCACCCAGGTGACGACGTCACCGGTCGTGGTGCCCGGGGTGAAGATCGCCGCCACGCCGAGCTCCCTCAGCGGGGCGATGTCGTCCTCCGGGATGATCCCGCCGCCGAAGACCTTGATGTCCTCCGCCTCACGCTCGCGGAGCAACTCGATCACCTTGGCGAAGAGCGTCATGTGGGCACCGGAGAGGATGGACAGGCCGATGGCGTCGGCGTCCTCCTGGATCGCGGTGTCCACGATCTGTTCGGGCGTCTGGTGGAGACCGGTGTAGATGACCTCCATGCCGGCGTCCCGCAGCGCCCGCGCGATGACCTTCGCCCCGCGGTCGTGACCGTCCAGGCCCGGCTTGGCGACCACCACACGGATCGGTCCGGACACTCCCATCGCTGCCTCCATACACGATTGCTGCGCTCAGCGGGCACATGTGTGAACGAACGTTATCGCCAGCATCCCCCGTGCGGACAGTTTCACGAAGGGCCCCGAGGGGGAAATCACACATGGGACACGTTCACGTTAGAAACGCGTTCGGCCCGTGGTCGTCCTCCGTTCAGCAGGCGACGCGGGCCGTCGCGTTCTCGGCGCACGGGGGACAGGGCCGTCTCCGTGTGCCCACGGGAGGTAGGCCATGGGCGTCCTGTCTTTCGGTGTCGGAGACCGCTTGGTGCGCCAGGCGGCCTACGTACGAGCCGCGGCGATCGAGATCGCCATCCTGACCGGTCATGTCTTCCTCTACCCGACCGGAATCTTCCAGGAACGCGGGCCGCAGCCGGCGGTCGGTGACTCCGAGGAGCCGCCCCGCCTCCCCACCGCGGGACGGAGCCATCCCCCGGTGCTCCTGCTGCACGGCTTCGTGGACAACCGTTCGGTGTTCGCGATGCTCCGCCGGTCGCTGCGGCGGCACGGCTGGCCGCATGTGCAGGCGCTCAACTACTCGCCGCTGACCTGCGACATCCGTACGGCGGCGGCCCTCCTCGGACGCCACGTCGAACAGATCTGCGAGCAGACCGGGCACCACCGGGTGGACATCGTGGGCCACAGCCTCGGCGGGCTCATCGCCCGCTACTACGCCCAGCGCCTGGGCGGCGACACGCGGGTGCGCACCGTGGTCACCCTCGGCACCCCGCACGCCGGGACCCGGGCCGCGCCGCTGCTGAACCCGCACCCGATCGTCCGCCAGATGCGGCCGAACTCCGACCTCATCGAGGAGCTCGCCAAGCCCGCGGCCGGTTGCCGAACCCGTTTCGTGGCGTTCTGGAGCGATCTGGACGAGCTGATGAGCCCGGTCGAGGCCGCCCGCCTGGACCACCCGGACCTCATCGCGCGCAACGTCCACGTCGCGGGGGTCGGCCATCTGACGATGCCGGTCCACGCGGCCATCGCCGCCGGCATCCGGCAGGCACTGCTCGGCGAGGAGCTGGCGTCGGGGGCCGTGGACGCCGCGTGACGGCCTTGCCCCCATAAGCATCGAAAGGCCGTCGAACACAAGGCATCGGGGATACCGAGATCCCGCCGAAGATTGTGGGCGTCGCCCGCAGGGGGATACAGTCGCCGCTAATTCTCCTGCTGCCGAGGCGAAAGAGAAGCGGTGAACGACCGTCATCCGGCGGGGTACGCCCCCGAGTACAGCGGCTATGGGTACGAGGGGCTTTCCGACGCCTCCTACGCGCCCATGGGTGCCGCCCACACGGATGACGATCCCCTCTTCGGCTCCTGCCAGGGTTACCCCGCCTACGACACGGGGTCCTACGCCACCGCCCCCTACGACGCCACCGCCGACAGCACCGCGACCGGCTACTGGCCCTCCGGGCAGACCACCGGCACCCCGGGTTACGCCGACCACACGGGCGCGGCCACCGGCACCTGGTACCTGGACCCCTCGCAGACGCAGGCGACGGCGGCGTACGACTACACGGGTTACGAGCACACGGCCGTCCACGCCGCCTACGAGGAGCCCGAGGCCGCGCACGCCCACGCTCCCGCTCCCGAGGCCGCCGCCTACGAGCAGCATCCGGAGCGGTACGGGGCCGAGGCCCACACCCCGGAGCACTACGCGGCCGCCCCCTACGAGGCCGAGCCCTACCGGGCCGGGCACTACGAGCCGGAGTCCCACGACGCCGAGCCCCACGAGGCCGGCAGCTACGAGCCCGAGGCGTACGAGCCCGAGGCCTACGACGACACCGAGCCGGAGGCGGAACCGGAGCACGACTCCGAGGAGAGCGCCCCCGTGGCCGCACTGCCGCGCCCGCGCGGGGGAAGCGGCGGCGGGAGCCGCAGGCGGCGGCAGGCCCGGCGCTCGGCCCTGCTCACGGTCGCCGTCCCTTCCGTCGCGGTGATGGGCGTCGCCTGCGCGGCCGCCGTCACCGTCAACACCGACGACCCCGACACCAGCCGCACCCAGGCAGACGGCGCCCCGGAGGCGGCGGTCGACGTCCCGACCAGCAAGCTCGACCAGCAGCTCGCCGGGGTCAACCGGGACGTCGACGACTTCACCGACCGCGCCAGCCGCAACCAGGAACGCATCGACCTCAAGGAGCGCCAGGCGCAGGAGCGCGCGAAGAAGGCCGCGGAGGCGGCCCTCAAGGAGCAGCTGCGCCCCAAGTTCCTGCTCCCGGTCAAGCAGCACGGGCTGAGCGCCTACTTCGGCCAGGCGGGCGTGAACTGGATGTCGGTCCACACCGGCATCGACTTCCCGGTGAACTACGGCACACCGGTGATGGCCGCGACCGACGGCGTCGTGCGCACCCAGTGGAACAGCGCCTACGGCAACATGGCGATAGTGACCGCCCCCGACGGCACCGAGACCTGGTACTGCCACCTGAGCAGCACCAAGATCCGCTCGGGTTCGGTCAAGGCCGGCGACGTCATCGCCTACTCCGGCAATTCGGGCAACTCCACGGGCCCGCACCTGCACTTCGAGGTGCGTCCGGCCGGCGGCGCGGCCATCGACCCGCTGCAGTGGATGCTGAAGCACGGCATCGACCCGCGCTGAGCCCCGGCCCCGGCCCCACCACGGCGGGACCGGGACCCCGATAGTCCGGTCAGAGCTTCTCCACCGGCGCGTAGCGCAGCAGCAGCACCTTGGGCCGCTCGTCGCCGAAGTCGATGGTGGCCTTCGCCTTCTCCCCGCTGCCGTCGACCGCGACGACCGTCCCCAGCCCGAACGTGTCGTGCGTGACCCGGTCCCCGACCGCCAGCGAGATGACCGGGCGGTCCTGGGTGCGCCGCGTCGCGAACCCGGAGGGGCCGCTCTTCGACGGGGAACGCGACAGCATCGAGGCCGCCGCCGACACCGAGGCGGAGGGTGCCGAGGAGGCACCCGTGCGCTTCCACTCGATGAGCGGCTCCGGGATCTCCTCCAGGAAGCGCGAGGGCGGGTTGTACGAGGGCTGGCCCCAGGCGCTGCGCATGGTGGACCGCGTCACGTACAGCCGCTGCCGCGCCCGCGTGATGCCGACGTAGGCGAGCCGCCGCTCCTCCTCCAGCTCCTTGGTCTGGCCGAGCGCGCGCATGTGCGGGAAGACCCCGTCCTCCATGCCGGTCAGGAAGACCACCGGGAACTCCAGGCCCTTGGCGGTGTGCAGGGTCATCAGCGTTATGACGCCGCCGCCCTCGTCGTCGTCCGGGATCTGGTCGGAGTCGGCGACCAGGGCGACCCGCTCCAGGAACTCGGCGAGCGTGCCGGGCTCCTCCTCGGTGCGCTCCTGTTCGAACTCCAGGGCCACCGCCGCGAGTTCCTGGAGGTTCTCGACGCGGGTCTCGTCCTGGGGGTCGGTGGAGGCCTGGAGTTCGGCCAGGTAGCCCGTGCGTTCCAGCACGGCTTCCAGGACGGTGGCGGGGCCGGCGCCGGAGTCCACGACGGTGCGCAGCTCCTCCAGCAGCTCGTTGAAGCGCTTGACGGCGTTGACCGAGCGGGCGGCCATGCCGAAGGCCTCGTCCACCCGGCGCAGCGCCGCGGGGAAGGTGATCCGTTCGCGTGAGGCGAGGGCGTCGACCATCGCCTCGGCGCGTTCCCCGATGCCGCGCTTGGGCACGTTCAGGATGCGGCGCAGCGGGACGGTGTCCTCGGGGTTGGCGAGCACGCGCAGGTAGGCCAGGACGTCCCGGACCTCCTTGCGCTCGTAGAAGCGGACCCCGCCGACGACCTTGTAGGGCAGGCCGACGCGGATGAAGACCTCTTCGAAGACACGGGACTGCGCGTTGGTCCGGTAGAAGACCGCGACCTCGCCGGGGCGGGCGTCGCCGGCGTCGGTGAGCCGGTCGATCTCGTCGGCGATGAACTGCGCCTCGTCGTGCTCCTGGTCGGCGACGTAGCCGGTGATGACCGGGCCCTGCCCGGCCTCCGTCCACAGGTTCTTCGGACGGCGGGAGGCGTTGCGCTCGATGACGGCGTTGGCGGCGGTCAGGATGTTCTGGGTGGAGCGGTAGTTCTGCTCCAGCAGGATGGTGCGGGCCTGCGGGTAGTCCTCCTCGAACTGGAGGATGTTGCGGATGGTGGCGCCGCGGAAGGCGTAGATGCTCTGGTCGGCGTCGCCGACCACGCACAGCTCGGCCGGCCCTTCGCCGTCCTCCTGCGCGTCTCCGCTCGCCGTGCCCACCAGTTCGCGCACCAGGGTGTACTGGGCGTGGTTGGTGTCCTGGTACTCGTCGACCAGCACGTGCCGGAAGCGGCGCCGGTAGTGCTCGGCGACGTCCGGGAAGGCCTGGAGCAGGTTGACCGTGGTCATGATGATGTCGTCGAAGTCGAGCGCGTTGGCCTCGCGCAGCCGCGACTGGTACATCGCGTAGGCCTCGGCGAGCTTCTTCTCGAAGGGGTTCTCGGCCTGGTCGGCGAAGGTCTCCTCGTCGATGAGCTCGTTCTTGAGGTTGGAGACCTTGGCGCTGAAGGACTTCGGCGGGAACTGCTTGGGGTCCAGGTCCAGGTCGCGGCAGACCAGGGCCATCAGGCGCTTGGAGTCGGCCGCGTCGTAGATCGAGAAGCTGGAGGTGAAGCCGAGCCTCTTGGACTCCCGGCGCAGGATGCGGACGCACGCGCTGTGGAAGGTGGAGACCCACATCACGTTGGCGCGCGGGCCGACCAGCTGCTCGACGCGCTCCTTCATCTCGCCGGCGGCCTTGTTGGTGAAGGTGATCGCCAGGATCTGGCCGGGGTGGACCTTGCGGGCGCCCAGCAGGTACGCGATGCGGTGGGTGAGCACCCGGGTCTTGCCGGAGCCGGCGCCCGCGACGATGAGCAGCGGGGAGCCGGTGTGCTCGACGGCGGCGCGCTGCTGCTCGTTGAGCCCGTCGAGCAGCGCGGCCGGGTCCACGACGGGGCGGTGGGCACCGTCCCGGTAGTACGCGTCCCGGTCGACGGGCGCGTCGAAACGCCCCTCGAAGAGGTCGTCGGGGACCGTGCCGGGCTCCTCCTCGGGAGGCGGCGGGGGCTCCTCCTCCTTCGGTTCGAGGCCGGCCAGGAAGCTGTCGTCAAAGAGGCTGCTCATCGCCTCCCGAGTCTAGGCCGTGGGACGGACAGCGTTGCGCCGCTTGCCCGAGCCCGCCCCCTCCGGGGCGTCCGGAAGTCGCCCGGTGCCCGTCCCGGGCGAACGCGTCACGGCCTTTCGCGGCCCCGAATGACGAAGGTCACGAAATGATTGCGGACAATTCGAACACCAGGGTTCCCACGGACCCCCGCAGTTGACTACCGTGCCGGATCAGGCGGTCCGCTCCACGCGGCGGCGACCGTGCCGTCACGGGCCGCCTCCGCTGAGTCCGGCGACCGCCGGAGCCGGGGACCCACGACCTTGGGGTGAATCGGTCCGTACGAGCGCAGCGCGCCCGTACGCACCGTAGGGCGGCCTTCCGAAGCCCGAACCCGACAGCTAACCCGGTAGGCGGTCCACGGAAGGAGCCGCCTGACTTGGCGACGCACCGCAAGCCGCGCCCGCGCGCGCTGACCGTCCCCGGCCCCCGGGCCGCGGTGGGACTCACGACCGCCGCACTGGCGACCGTCACCCTCTTCGGCGAGAGCGCGAGCGCGGCGCCCGCCTCACCCGACAAGCCCTCCATCACCGAGGTCAAGGCCCAGGTCGACAAGCTCTACCACCAGGCCGAGGCCGCCACCGAGCGCTACAACGGCGCCAAGGAGCAGACCGAGCGGCAGCGCACGCGCGCCGACGCGCTGCTGGACCAGGTGGCCCGCAGGACCGAGACGCTCAACGCCGCCCGCCGCACCATCGGCGAGTACGCCGCGGCGCAGTACCGCGGCGGCGGCCTGGACGGGACGACGACCTTCCTCCTCACCTCCGACCCGCAGCAGTTCCTGGACCAGGCGCACCTGATGGACCGCCTGTCCGACCGCCAGGAGCACGCGCTGGAGACCTTCCGCTCCGAGCAGGCCGAGACGACGGCCAAGCGCTCCGAGGCCGTCGAGAGCCTGCAGAAGCTGACCGAGGCCCAGCAGCGGCTGAACGCGGAGAAGACCTCGGTCAAGCAGAAGCTCGCCGCGGCGCAGAAGTTGCTCAACAGCCTCACCGCGCAGGAGAAGGCGCGGCTGGCGGCGCTGGAGAAGAAGCGCCGGGAGGAGGCCGCCGCGAAGGCCGCGGAGATCGCCGCCAAGGAGAAGGCCGCGCAGGAGGCGGCCGCCAAGGAGTCGGGCTCGTCCACGGGCTCCACCGGCTCCACCGCCCCGTCCGGCACCTACGCCGCCAAGGCGGCCAAGGCGATCGAGTTCGCGCGGGCCCAGCTGGGCAAGCCGTACGTGTACGGCGCCACCGGCCCGAACTCCTACGACTGCTCGGGCCTGACCCAGGCCGCCTGGGGCGCCGCGGGCGTCTCGATCCCCCGCGTGACCTACGACCAGGTCGACTTCGGGACCCGGGTGAGCGCGGACCAGCTGCAACCCGGCGACCTGGTCTTCTTCTACTCCGACATCACGCACGTCGGCCTGTACATCGGCGGCGGCAACATGATCCACGCCCCCCACACCGGAAGCGTGGTGAAGATCGCCCCGATCACGGAGATGCCGATCTACGGCTACGCCCGGATGACCTGAGCCCGAGCCCGAGCCTGAGCCCGGCCGCTGGCCGGGCTCAGGTCCACAGCACCGCGATGAAGATGTTGGCGGTGGTCAGCGCGCCCACGGTGCCGAAGGCCGCCGCCGGCACCTTCTCCTCGTCCCGCTTGACGTAGACCAGGCCGAGGACCACCACCAGGACCGCGAGCTTCACGCCGATCTTGATGTTGTTCACCGGCTGGTCGTCGGCCTGGTTGAGGCCGACCAGCAGCACGCCCGTGACCAGCATGGTCAGCGCGCCGTGCAGCATGCCCGGCACGAAACGGGCCTCGCCGCGGCCCATGGCCTTCATCTGGGTGAGGAAGCCGCCCAGGAGGGCGGCGATGCCGATGATGTGCAGGCCGACGATCAGGTTGATGAGTACGTCCATGGCTCAGGACCCTAGCCAGGCCCATACCAGCGCCCGGCACCGAGGTCCCGCTCTCCGTCACATCGGTCAGGGACGGACCGGAAGTGACCAGGTCACCCGTCGAACAGCGGTCATCCGCGGGCAGTCCGCGGCCGAATCGGACCAGTCCCGCACACTCCGGAGCCCCCTCGCGGCGTCCAGGTTTAGCGTCCTGCCCCAGGTGGCCGATCCCCACTGCCGCGCGGACCCCGTCCCCGGCACGGCCGCCCCCGCCGAAGGTCCGGCGGTGGACGGTCCCCGTCCGCCCGCCGCCGGACCGCCGGGGGGAGGTACGGACAGCCCGGAAGGAGTGACGGCGCGTGGCGTCGCACAGAAGGCCCAGGGACCGCGGTCCCGCAGGCACGGCAGCGCGCACCGCCGTCGGCCTCGCCCTGGCGGGCGCCGCCTCCGTGACGGTGTTCGGCGAGGCCGGGCACGCGGAGCCCCGGCTGACCACGGACGAGGCCAGGGCCAGGGTGGACCGGCTGTACGAGGAGGCCGAGCAGGCCACCGAGCGGTACAACGGCGCCAAGGAGAAGGCGGACACGGCCACCGGGCGGATCGAGCGCCTCCAGGACGAGCTCGCCCGCAGGACCGAGCGCCTCAACAGCACCCGCGACGGCCTCGGCTCCCTCGCCACCGCCCAGTACCGCAGCGGCGGCATCGACCCCGCCGTCCAGCTGGCCCTCGCCTCCTCCCCCGGCGACTACCTGGAGCGCGCCGGGATGCTGGACCGGATGAGCAGCCGCCAGAACGCCGCGCTGCGCGCCCTGTCGGCCCAGCGGCGGGACATCGAGCAGTTGCGCGCCGAAGCGGGCGCCGAGCTGGAGGAGCTGCGCGGCACCCGCGCCGAACTCGCCCGCCACAAGCGCACCGTGGAGCAGCGTCTGGCCTCCGCGCGGCAGTTGCTGGGCCGGCTGACCGCCGGCCAGCGCGCCGAGGTGCTCTCCTCCGGCGGCCACGGTTCCGCCGACCCGGCCCGTGCCGGCCGTGCCGCCACCGGCTCCCGCACCGGCCTGGCGCCTGCCGCCGCCCCCAACGCGCGGGCCGCGCGCGCCGTCTCCTTCGCGTACGGCGCCCTCGGGCTGCCCTACGTCTGGGGCGCCACCGGACCGTCGGCGTACGACTGCTCGGGCTTCACGCAGGCGGCGTGGCGGGCGGGCGGGGTCTCGCTGCCGCGCACGACGTACACCCAGATCAACGCGGGCACCCGGATCTCCCGCTCCCAACTGGAGCCGGGCGACCTGGTGTTCTTCTACTCGGGGATCAGCCACGTCGGCCTCTACGTGGGCAACGGCATGATGATCCACGCCCCGCGCACCGGTGACGTCGTCAAACTCGCCCCGGTCGACCAGATGCCCTTCGCGGGCGCCACGCGTCCGGCGTGACGCCCTTGCCGCGAGGGCTCAGACCAGGCGGCGGGCGGTCGCCCAGCGGGTGAGTTCGTGCCGGTTGCTCAGCTGCAGCTTGCGCAGCACCGCCGAGACGTGCGACTCGACGGTCTTCACCGAGATGTAGAGCTGCTTGGCGACTTCCTTGTACGCGTAGCCGCGCGCGATCAGCCGCAGCACCTCGCGCTCGCGCTGGGTCAGCCGGTCCAGGTCCTCGTCGACCGGCGGGGCGTCGGTGGAGGCGAAGGCGTCCAGGACGAAGCCGGCCAGCCGGGGCGAGAAGACGGCGTCCCCGTCGTCGACCCGGAAGATGGAACTCACCAGGTCAGGGCCGGTGATGGTCTTGGTGACGTAGCCGCGGGCGCCGCCGCGGATCACGCCGATGACGTCCTCGGCGGCGTCGGAGACCGACAACGCCAGGAAGCGCACGGGCTGTTCCGCGTCGCCCATGAGCCCGGCGCAGCGCTTGAGCACCTCGACCCCGCCGCCGCCGGGCAGATGGACGTCGAGCAGCACGACGCCGGGCCGCGTCGCGGTGATGACCGAGACCGCCTGGTCCACGTCGGCGGCCTCGCCGACCACGTCGACGCCGGTCCGCTCGGTCTCGCCGATCTCGGCCTGCACCCCCGTGCGGAACATCCGGTGGTCGTCGACGAGGACGACCCTCACGCGTCGTTCCGTGCTCATGACGACCTCCCTGGTCCCTGGGCCCTGTCCATCTCCAGCTCCACTTCCGTGCCCCCACCCGGTGCCGGGCGCAGCCGCGCCTCGCCGCCGTTGCGCCGCATCCGGCCGATGATCGACTCCCGGACGCCCATCCTGTCCGACGGTACGTCGTCGAGGTCGAAACCGGGGCCGCGGTCGCGGACCGATACGAAGACCTTGCTCTCCTCGACCTCCGCGTACACCTGCACGGGCTCGTCCCCACCGTACTTGGCGGCGTTGACCATGGCCTCGCGGGCCGCCTGCATCTGCGCCACCAGGCGCTCGTCGAGCGGGCAGTCGCCGACGCACACCACCTCGACGGGGACGCCGTGCGCGTCCTCCACCTCGGCCGCCGCGCGGCGCACCGCCTCGGCGAGGGTGGCCGGTTCGTCGTCCTTGCCGTTGCCCTCGGGCCGGTAGAGCCAGGCGCGCAGCTCCCGTTCCTGGGCCCGGGCCAGCCGCGCGACCTCGCGCGGGTCCTCGGCGTGCCGCTGGATGAGGGTCAGGGTGTGCAGCACGGAGTCGTGGACGTGCGCGGCGACCTCGGCCCGCTCCTGCGCACGGATGCGGGCCAGCCGCTCGGCGGACAGGTCCTGGGTCATGCGCACGAGGTACGGTCCGGCGATCAGCGCCACCCCGACCAGGACGGCGAGCGCGGCCTGCAGGATGGTGCCCAGGTGGCTGACCGAGCCCTGCACGACGAGGAAGCCGGTCACGCCCACGCCGACGAGGATCACCCCGGCGGCGCCGCGCGCGAAGGGCAGCAGCCGCTTGCGCCGGCTCAGCTCGGCCCAGCGGGCACGGCGGGCGTTGTCGGCCTGCCGCCACACCAGGGCGACGCCGAGCCCGATCAGCAGCAGCGGCCACACATAGGCGTTGGCCTTGCCGAGGTTGAGGTTGTCCAGCAGGATGCCGAGGCCCATGGCGAGCGCGATCAGCGCGACGATCTGGCCCCGGTCGGGCCTGCGTCCGGCCAGCCAGGAGCGCGCGTCGCGCGGTTCCTTGGCCTCGACGACCCCGCCGACGCCGAGCGGCACCACGAACCAGAAGACCGCGTAGAGCAGGATGCCGAGGCCCTGGATGGTGGCCAGGACCACGAAGACCACGCGCACCCAGGCCACGGGCAGTCCGAGGTGCCCGGCCAGCCCGCGGGCGACGCCGCCGATCATCCGGCCCTCGGAGCTGCGGTAGAGCTTGCGGACCGGCGATCCGGCCGGGTCCGGCGACGCGAAGTACGACGCCCCGTCGGGCGGGCTGGTCGGTGGTCCGGCGGCTGGCATGTCCCGATCGTCACACGTTTCGCGCACGGTGGGTATCAGGGTTGGCCCCCATGCCGGGTCAGGGTCGTTCCGGATACCGGCGCGCGTCCGGGACCGCCACCATGGACCCATGACGGAGCAGTACACGGAGACGGAGACGGCCGGGTCGCCGCCGGGCCCGCGGCTGGCGCGCTGCCGCGAGCGGAAGGTGATCGCCGGCGTCTGCGAGGGCGCGGGACGGTACTTCGACATCGACCCGGTGGTCTTCCGGATCGTGCTCGGCGTGCTGGCGCTCACCGGCGGTCTCGGGCTGGTGGCGTACGGCCTGGCGTGGCTGCTCGTCCCCGCGGCGGGGGAGACCGAGAGCGAGGCGCACCGGCTGCTGTCCGGGCGGGTCGAGGGGACGGCGCTGACGGCGGTGCTGGTCTCGCTGGTCGGCTGCGGGCTCTTCCTGTCGATGCTGGGCAGCGGCGGGAACCTGGCCTTCTCGCTGGGCCTGCTGGCGGCCTTCGCCGGCGCCGTCTACTGGTCGGTGCACCGGCGGCAGGCGACCGAGGCGCCCGCCCAGCCGGTCGCGCCGCCCCCGACCCAGCCGCCTCCGCAGCCCGCGACGTCGGCGTGGTGGAAGGAGACCGCGGTCGAGGACGCGGTGCCGGTGCCGGGGCCGGGCGGATACCTGTGGGGACCGGACGACGGTCCCTCGGACGTGGAGCGCGACCGCCGCGAGTGGCGGGACCGGCGCCGGGCGGTGCGGCGCGACGGCGCCTGGCTGGGCGTGCTCGTGTTCTTCCTGGCCGCGGCCGCGGCGGCGGGCGGCCTGGCCGCGTCCTGGTCGTCCGAGCCGCTGGCCACCAGCGTGCAGATCGGCCTCGGCTCCGCGCTGGCCGTCTTCGGCCTGGGTTTCGTGGTCAGCACCTGGTGGGGGCGGCTCGGCGGCGGCACCGTCTTCGTGGTGCTGCTGACCGCCGCGCTGCTGGTCGGCTCCACGACGCTGCCGCGCTCGGTCGGCACCGACTGGAAGCAGCGCACCTGGACGCCCGCCACGCTCTCCGCGGTGCAGGACTCGTACGAGCTGGGCACCGGCCGGGCGACGCTGGACCTGTCGGAGCTGGAGCCGGGCGGACGCACGGTCTCGACGCGGGCCGAGGTCGGCGCGGGGCAGCTGGTCGTCAGGGTTCCGGAGGACGTCACGCTGCGGATGCACGTCCAGGTGGGCGTGGGCGACCTGCAGTTGCCGGGCGAGCAGGAGAAGGACGTCGACGTCCACCCCGGTCTCGACCGGAAGGTGACCCTGGACCCGGCGGACGGCCGGAAGTCGCGGGGCACGGTGGAACTCGACGTGGAGATGGGCGTCGGACAGGTGAAGGTGGTGCAGTTCCCGTGAGAAGGCATCCGTTCGCGCCCTCGGCGCTGCTGACCGGGCTGGTCCTGCTGGGGCTGGCCGCGGTGTTCCTGCTCGACGCGGCCGGCGAGGTGTCGCTGTCCCCGGCGGCCGCGGTGCCCCTGACCTGTGCGGGTCTGGGGCTCGCGGCACTCGGCTCGGTCGTCTCCCGGATGGTCCGGGGGCGGGCCGCCCGGCGGTCAGGCCAGGCCGCGCCGTCCCCGGCCGCGCCGTCCGGCGATCATGGCGTCGACGGACAGTAGCGGGGCGCCGGCGAGGACCAGCGGCAGCCAGGCCATCAGGTAGGCGAGGTCGTTGCCGTAGTAGTACGGCTGCGTGGCCCAGCTGACGGTGAGCCACAGGCTCAGCGAGATCAGCGCCCCGCCCAGGGCGGCGATCCGGCTGAGCAGGCCGACCAGCGTGCCGATGCCGACGGCGATCTCGCCGAAGGCGATCGCGTAGCCGAACCCGTGCGGGTTCTTCAGGGCCAGGTCGACCATGGCCGGGATCGCGGCGCTGTCGCGGATCCCGTTCAGCAGGCCGACGAGCGAGCCCGCGGCGCCGTCGTTGAAGAAGGTGTCGGACATCAGCTTGTCGAATCCGGCGTAGACGAAGGTCACGCCGAGGAAGATGCGCAGCGGCAGCAGGGCGTAGCGCCGTGCCGTGTCCCGCCACGGACCCTGACTGGGGTACCGCTCCGTGTCCCGCATACCGTTCATGCCCGTTGTGCCCGTCACGCTCATGACGTCCGCCCTCTCGCACGCACCTGCCGTGGACTCCCTCCCGGACCGATTCTCCAGGAGCGCCCTGGGAGATACGTAGGCGAAGCGGCCGTCGTTCAATCAAAAAGCTCTGAATTCTCGCGGACTATCCGCTCATAGGTGGGCTGGTAGTTGATCCAGGCGACCAGATCATGTCCCAACTGCTCACGGGTGGCGATCGCGTCCTCGTGCGCGATCCACACCGGCTTGCCCGCCGCCTTCGCGCTCAGCTGCACCTGGCAGGACCTCTCCATCGTCATGAACCACCACGCCGCCGCGTCCACGGTCTCGCCGACCGTCAGCAGTCCGTGGTTGCGCAGGACCAGCGCCTTGTGCGCCCCCAGGACCACCGCGATGCGCCGCGCCTGGGCCTCGTCCACCACGACCCCGGTGTACGCGTCGAACAGCGAGTGGTCCTCGTAGAAGGCGCAGGCGTCCTGGGTGATCGGTTCCAGCCGCTCCCCCAGCGCGGCCAGCGCCCGGCCGTAGGTCGAGTGGCTGTGCACCACGGCCGCCACGTCGGGCCGCGCGGTGTGCACATGGGCGTGGATGGTGAACGCCGCCTGGTTGACGTGGTGCCGGCCCTCGACGACGGCGCCGTGCTGGTTGGCCAGGATCAGCTCGCCCACGGTGAGGTGCCGGAACGGCACGCCGAAGGGGTTCACCCAGAAGTGGTCCGCCAGCTCCGGGTCGCGCACGGTGATGTGCCCGGACACCCCGTCCTCGAACCCCAGCTCCGCGAACGCGCGCAGCGCCACCACGAGCCGCTCCTTGCGGTGGCGGCGTTCGGCCGCGGGGTCCTCGAAGGTGGGCGGCAGCGCGAAATGGAGCCGGTCGGGGGGTACGGGCTGCGGCGGCGCGGTGTCGGTCATGGCGCGGAAGTTACCCCGAGGTACCGCAGATGGACAGGGGCGATACCAGGTTTCCCCGGTATCGCCCCAAGCCTGCCCCACGCGGGGGGCTACTCCCACTCGATGGTGCCCGGGGGCTTGCTGGTGACGTCCAGCACGACGCGGTTGACGTCGGCCACCTCGTTGGTGATCCGGGTCGAGATCCGGGCCAGCACCTCGTACGGCAGCCGCGACCAGTCCGCGGTCATCGCGTCCTCGCTGGAGACCGGGCGCAGCACGATCGGGTGGCCGTAGGTACGGCCGTCGCCCTGCACGCCCACCGAGCGCACGTCGGCCAGCAGGACCACCGGGCACTGCCAGATGTCGCGGTCGAGACCGGCGGCGGTCAGCTCCTCGCGGGCGATGGCGTCGGCCTCGCGCAGCAGGTCCAGGCGCTCCTTGGTGACCTCGCCGACGATGCGGATGCCCAGGCCCGGACCCGGGAAGGGCTGGCGCTGGACGATCTCCTCGGGCAGGCCGAGCTCCTGGCCGACCATGCGGACCTCGTCCTTGAAGAGCTTGCGCAGCGGCTCGACGAGCTGGAACTGCAGGTCCTCGGGGAGGCCGCCCACGTTGTGGTGGGACTTGATGTTGGCGGTGCCGGTGCCGCCGCCGGACTCCACCACGTCCGGGTAGAGGGTGCCCTGCACCAGGAACTCCACCGACTCGCCGTGCGCGCCGGCCTCGGCGACGATCTCGCTCGCGGCCTGCTCGAAGACCCGGATGAACTCCCGGCCGATGATCTTGCGCTTCTCCTCGGGGTCGGAGACCCCGGCGAGCGCGGTCAGGAAGCGCTCCTGCGCGTCGACGACCTTCAGCTGGACGCCGGTGGCCGCCACGAAGTCCTTCTCGACCTGCTCGGACTCGCCCTTGCGCATCAGGCCGTGGTCCACGTAGACGCAGGTCAGCTTCTCCCCGATGGCCTTGTTGACCAGGGCCGCGGCGACCGCGGAGTCCACGCCGCCGGACAGGCCGCAGATGGCGCGCTTGTCGCCGACCTGGGCGCGGATCGCGGCGACCTGCTCCTCGACCACGTTGTGCGTGGTCCAGTCCGGCGCGATGCCGGCGCCCCGGTAGAGGAAGTGCTCCAGCACCTGCTGGCCGTGCTCGGAGTGCAGCACCTCGGGGTGGTACTGGACGCCGTAGAGCTTCTTCTCGTCGTTCTCGAACGCGGCCACCGGCACCAGGTCGGTGGCGGCGGAGACGGAGAAGCCCTCCGGAGCGGCCGTGCAGGTGTCGCCGTGCGACATCCACACCGACTGCTCGGCCGGGGTGCCCTCGAAGAGCGTGGAGCCGGTCTTGCCGACGTGCAGCGGGGTACGGCCGTACTCGCGCGCGCCGGTGTTGTCGACGGTGCCGCCGAGGGTGATCGCCATCAACTGGAAGCCGTAGCACATGCCGAAGACGGGGACGCCCGCCTCGAAGAGGGCACGGTCCAGCCGGGGGGCGTGCTCGGCGTAGACGGACGAGGGCCCGCCCGACAGGATGATCGCCGCGGGCCGCTTGGCCAGCATCTCCTGGACGGGCATGGTGCTCGGCACGATCTCGCTGTAGACCCGGGCCTCACGCACACGGCGGGCGATGAGCTGGGCGTACTGCGCCCCGAAGTCGACGACGAGAACGGTGTCGGGGGCGGCTGGGGTCGCTGATGCCACGGTGGGCCTTCCGGCGGGTCGAACGTGGGGTCCCTGCCGATTCTACCGGGGCCCGCGGCTTTACTTCCCCGGCCCGAGGAGTCACACTGTCCGCCATGTTCAGCAGCACGCACTTCGCGTTTACCTATGGCACCGGCTGGTCCGGCTGCCATGGTCGTGCTGTCTGAGCGAGGAACGCATCCAGACGTCACCAGGCGCCCCGGGCCACACGGCCCGGGGCGCCTGGCGTTTCCCGTCCCGGGCGGCCCGGGGGCCCGGCCCCCAGGAGGAACCCCATGAGCAGCACCCCCGCGGCACCGCCCGCCACCGACCCCGCGGCACCGCCCGCCACCGACCCCGCGGCTCCGCCGGCCGCCGACCCCGCCGCCGTCATCGCCGCCGCCCGCGAGCGGATCGACGACCTCGACGCGCGGATCATCGCCCTGGTGCGGGAACGGATGACGGTCTCGGCCGGCATCCAGCGCGCCCGCATGGAGTCCGGTGGCCGCCGTGTCCACCTCTCCCGCGAGATGGACGTCCTGCGCCGCTACAACGACCCGCTGGGCAGGCCCGGCACCGCACTCGCCATGACCCTGCTGGAGCTGTGCCGCGGCCGGGTCTGAAACCCCCGCGGCACCGGCCCTGTGACCCGTTCGGGGGGCATCACCCGTACGACACGTGACCGCCTACGGACGCCTTCGTTGAATCCGGTGTCCGTGCCAGCCAGGCGCGGTCACCCTGGGCCAGGGAAGCAAGGACGTCGAAGACCACGCGTGGACACCGCTCAGACGCAGCTGGGCGGGGTGCCACCGGAGCGATGAGGCGCGCCCGCGCGAGTGGAAGCAATGCGGTCGCGCCGTGGGACCTCGCTCCGGTGATCAGTGACCGGACGGCAGGGGACAGCAGCCCGGTCACACCTCAAAGTGGCGGTCGGTTCCGGGGACGCCCGGGACCGGCCGCTCTGCGAGGAACACACTACTCATTTCGCGGCACTTGAGCAGGTATCCGACCCTCGATCGAGTGAGTCGGGCCGCACATGGCGCTCTCCGGGAGGTCCGGCGGCGGCCGGAACAGCGGCCCGAGGGCCGCGTCCCCGGCGGGCGCGGCCCCTCCTCGTGTCCGGGCATCCGTCGGCGTCCGGCGGAGTCAGGCCTTGGGCGGCACCGGCGGTACGGGGAGCACGGGCAGCCGCAGCGCGCCGAAGGCCTCCGCGGGGACGGCCGGCGCCTTGGGCTCGACCGCGGCGACGCGCCGGTAGGCCTCACCCTGGGCCGGACGCGGGTCGGCGTCGCCCTTGTTGGGCCACAGCGACATGGCGCGTTCGGCCTGGGCGGTGATGGTGAGCGAGGGGTTGACCCCCAGGTTCGCGGAGACCGCGGCGCCGTCCACCACGTGGATCCCCGGATGCCCGAACAGCCGGTGGTACGGGTCGATCACACCGTGCTCGGCGTCCTCGCCGATCGGACAGCCACCCAGGAAGTGGGCGGTGAGCGGGGTGCCCATCAACTCGCCGACGTTGCTGCCCGCGAAGCCGTTGATCTCCTCGGCGAGCAGGCGGGCGGCCTCGGCGCCCTCGGGGATGAAGGAGGGGTTGGGCGCGCCGTGCCCCTGGCGGGCGGTGAGCAGGCCCTTCCCCAGGCCCTTGGGCTTGCGGTAGGTGGTCAGCGAGTTGTCCAGGGACTGCATGACCAGCCCGATGATGGTGCGCTCGGACCAGCGGCGGTTGGACAGCGACCGCATCAGCAGCACCGGGTGCCGCGCGCAGTGCGCCAGGTAGGCCAGTCCGCGCGGCAGCCGGGTGCCGTGCGGGACCTGGAGGATCGACAGGCCGCCCATCGAGTTGGAGCCCTTGCCGTAGCGGACCGGCTCGATGTGGGTGTTCTCGTCGGGGTGGATCGAGGACGTGATGGCCACGCCGCGCGTGAAGTCCACCCGCGGCTCGCCCGTGCGCCGGCGGTAGCGGCGGCTGTCGGTCTGCGCGCCCACCAGCGCCTCGGAGTTGGTGCGGGTCAGCTCGCCGAGCCGGGCGGACAGGCCCGGCAGCCGGCCCGCGTCGCGCATGCGGTGCAGCAGGGTCTGGGTGCCGTAGGTGCCGGCGGCGACGACCACGTGGCGGGCGCGCAGCACGCGCGGCTCCGCCTTGCGGCGGCGCTCGGTGGGGACGACGGTGACGTCGTGGCCGCCCTCGGGGTTCTCCGACAGGGCGGTGACGGTGGTCATCGCGTGGATCTCGGCGCCCGCCTGCTCGGCGAGGTGGAGGTAGTTCTCGTTGAGGGTGTTCTTGGCGCCGTGGCGGCAGCCGGTCATGCACTCCCCGCACTCGGTGCAGGCCCGCCGGGACGGGCCGGCGCCGCCGAAGTACGGGTCGGGGACCTCGCCGCCGGGCACCGCCCGCGCGTCGCCCGTGGCGTCCCGGCCGTCGCCGAAGAACACCCCGACCGGGGCCATGTGGAAGGAGTCGCCGACGCCCATCCGCTCGGCGGTCGCCTTGAGGTGGACGTCCGAGGGGGTCATCGTCGGGTTGAGCCGCACGCCGAGCATGCGCTTGGCCTGGTCGTAGTAGGGGGCCAGTTCCTCCTGCCAGTCCGTGATGCGGCCCCACTGGCGGTCCTCGAAGAAGGCCTTCGGCGGGACGTAGAGGGTGTTGGCGTAGTTCAGCGAACCGCCGCCGACGCCCGCGCCGGCCAGGATCATCACGTTGTCCAGCAGGTGGATGCGCTGGATGCCGTACAGGCCGAGCGCCGGGGCCCACAGGTAGTCCTTGACGTGCCAGGAGTTCTTCGGCAGCGACTCCCGGGTCCAGCGGCGGCCCGCCTCCAGGACGCCGACCGTGTAGCCCTTCTCGGTCAGCCGCAGCGCCGACACGGCCCCGCCGAAGCCGGACCCGATCACGATCACGTCGTAGTCGTAGGACATCCGCTCCCCCTCCATCAGCGCAGCCTCAGCGTCTTCATCACCCGCAGGCTGCGGCTCATGAGGGCCGCGTACGCCGAGTCGTCCATGCCCAGGGACGGGGCCATCGGCAGCAGCCGCTGCGTCGCCACGGTCTGCGCCTCGGTGTACTTGAGGATGCCCTCGGAGCCGTGCCGGCGGCCGAGCCCGGAGTCCTTCATGCCGCCCATCGGGGACTGCACGCTGCCGTACGCGGAGGCGTAGCCCTCGTTGACGTTGACGGTGCCGCTGCGCAGGCGCGCGGCGACGCGGGCGCCGCGGCGGGTGTCCTTGGTCCAGACGCTGGAATTGAGGCCGTACGGCGTCGCGTTGGCGCGCTCGACCGCGTCGTCCTCGTCGGTGAAGCGGTACACGGACACCACCGGGCCGAAGGTCTCCTCGGCGCACACGGCCATCGGCGGCTCGACGCCGTCCAGGACGGTCGGCTCGAAGAAGTACGGGCCGACGTCGGGCCGGGCCCGGCCGCCGGTGAGGACGGTGGCGCCCTTGGCGACGGCCTCCTCCACGTGCCGGGTGACGGTCTCCAACTGGCGCTCCCCGGCCAGCGACCCCATCCCGGCGCCGTAGGCGAGGGCGGTGCCGAGCCGCAGGGCCCGGGTGCGCGCGGTGAAGCGCTCCAGGAAGGCGTCCGCGACGGAGGCGTGGACGAAGAGCCGCTCGATGGAGATGCACAGCTGGCCCGCCGAGGAGAAGCAGGCGCGGACCGCGCCCTCGGCCGCCTTGTCGAGGTCGGCGTCCTCCAGCACCAGCAGGGCGTTCTTGCCGCCGAGTTCGAGGGAGGCGCCGATCAGGCGGGCCGCGGCGCGGGTCGCCACGTCCCGGCCGGTGCGGGTGGAACCGGTGAAGGACACGTAGTCGGCGTGCTCCACGACCGCCGGGCCGACGACCGGGCCCTCGCCGATGACGACCTGCCAGACGTCGGCGGGCAGTCCGGCCTCGATCAACTGCTCGCGCGCCCACAGGGCGGTCAGCGCGGTCTCGGTGTCGGGCTTCATCACGACGGCGTTGCCCGCGACGAAGGCGGGCAGCGCGTCGCCGACGGAGAGTTCGAGGGGGTAGTTCCACGGCGCGATCTGGCCGACGACACCGCGCGGGTGCCGCAGCTCCCGCACCTTGGTGAGGGCCGGGATGGCGCCGGTGTGCCGCTTGGGCCTCAGGTACGAGGGGGCCTTGACGCCGTAGTGCCGGGCGGCGACGGCGACCGCCAGCACCTCCTCGTGCGCGTGCAGGCGCGCCTTGCCCGTCTCCAGCTGGATCAGGTCCAGCACCTCGGACTGCCGGGCCAGCACCAGGTCGTGGAAGCGGAGCAGCACGGCCGCGCGGCGGCGCACCGGCGTCGCCGCCCACGCCTTCTGCGCCTCCCGCGCCCTCTCGTAGGCCGCCGCCACGTCCTGCGGCGTCGACTCCGGGAGCTCCGCCAGCTTCTCGCCGGTCAGCGGTGTGTGGTTCACGGTCCGGCCGCTGCCGGCCACGCCTCGCGTCAGCCGTGCCACGAGGTCCGGGGTCACCACGTCGGCGGCGGTCCTGGTGCCGGAGGGGGCGACCGGATTGCCGTTACCGGCAGTAGGAGAGTCCGTCATGGCGGGAGCGTACGACGCGGTGACACCGCGTGCATACCCGTCAGTAGCCGGTTTTCACAATGACGCCAGCAAAAGCTGGCAGGAACGCCGCGACAGGCGCCCCGCCCGCCCCGGGCGGGCGCTCACCCCGCGCGGAAGGCGGCGCGGGCGGTGTCGAAGTAGTCGCGGCCCCGCTCGGCCTGCTGGAGCGGCGAGGAGACCCACAGGTCGTACTGGCGGCCGCCCTCCTCCCAGCACAGGTCGAAGGTGCGGCGCGGCACGCCGTGCGTGAAGCCGTCCCAGGTGAACTCCCACAGCGCGGCCGGGTGCCCGTTCTGCGTGGTCGGGGTGACGAAGCCGTCCCGGTAACCCTCGTAGGCGGCCGGGCCGGCGGCGTCCTGGGCCCGCATGACCGCCTCGGGCCCGCGGGGGTCCGGGCGCTGGGTGCGGATGCCGACGCGGAACTCCTTGCCGGCGGAGTAGTAGAAGACGCGCGGCGGCTCGAAGGAGCGCCAAAAGCCCTCCGGCAGGGCGAGCGAGAAGCCCGCGGGGTCATCGACGGTGCGGAAGCCCGCGGGGAGCGACGGGCCGGCCGACGCGGGGTCCGCCGGAGCGGAGGCGGCGGACGGGGAGGTCCGCGCGGGTGCGCCGCTCGTGACGGCGGTCCGGTCCGGAGCGGCACCGCCCGTCGAACCGCCGTCCGGCAGCAGGGAGGCCGCCGCGACGCCGGCCCCCGCCAGCACCGCCACGCCCAGCACGGCCGCCAGCGGGCCCCGCCTGCGCCGGGGCCGGGCAAGCGGCGCGTCATGGCGCTCCGTCTCGGTGCCCGGCGCGGGCGCGGGCACCGCGGTGGGCGGCACGCCGGTCTCCGCGTACGCGGCGAGCAGTTCCTCCGTCTCCTGCGCGGTCGGCCGCCGCTCGGGCTCGCGCCGCAACAGGGCCTCGACGACCGGCAGCAGCGGCCCGGTCCGCTCCGGCGGCCGGATCTTCTCGAACACGACGGCGTGCAGCACCTCCCCCAGCGAGTCCCGGCGGAACGGGGACCGCCCGACGACCGCCGCGCACAGCAGCACGCCCACCGACCACAGGTCGGAGGCGGGCCCCGCGGCCTGCCCGGACATGCGCTCGGGGGCGGTGTACTCGGGCGAGCCCACGAAGTCCCCGGCCTCGGTCAGCGTGGTCGCTCCGGTCACCCGCGCGATGCCGAAGTCGGTCAGCACGATCCGCCCGGTGCCGTGCTCGACGAGGACGTTGCCGGGCTTGATGTCCCGGTGCAGCACGCCGCGTTCGTGCGCGGCCCGCAACGCACCGGTGACGGCGGCGCCGATCCGGGCGGCCTCGCGCGGGGGCAGCGGGCCGTCCTGGGCGAGGACGTCGGCGAGCGAGCGGCCGTCGACGAGCTCCATGACGATCCACGGGGAGCCGTCGTGCTCGACCACGTCGAAGAGGACGATCACATGGGGGTGGCGTATCCGGGCGACCGTGCGTGCCTCCCGCAGGGCGCGGTCCTCGTCGCCCTCGGCGTGCAGCTCCTTGACCGCCACCCGGCGGCCGAGCAGTTCGTCGTCGGCCCGCCACACCGTGCCCATGCCGCCGCGCCCGAGCCGCCCCGTGATCCGGTACCGCCCGGCGACCAGCCGCCCCCCGTCGCCCCTCATGGGGTCATGATGCCTCACCACCGGTCACCCGGCCGGTTCCGGCCGCCAGGTCTGCAGGGCCACCTGGAACCGGGCGGAGGAGGCCGCCCAGTCACCGGCCGGCGCGCCCATGTAGAGGGCGTACTCGCGGCCGTCGGCCGTCACGTACGCCTGGTCGACGGCACGGCGCGGGCCCGGGTGCTCCTTGGAGTCGGTCCAGGTGAACTCCCACAGGCAGCCGTCGCCGCCCCGGAAGGTGTTCTGGTGCAGCCGCACCCGGGTGTAGTCGGGGAGCGCCTGCACGCTCTCCTCCAGCTGGAGCAGGTGCATGTACGGGTTGACGCCCGGCGCGGCGCGGCCGACGCCGACGCGGAGCCGGTGGGCGCCGCCGTCGGGCGTGTAGTCGATCTGGTCGCCGTCCAGTTGGCGTTGCCAGCCGCGCGGTACGGCGAGGCTGAAGCCCGCCGGGTCGTGGACGCGCACGTAGCCTGCCGGGACCCCGGTGGCGTCGCCGGTGCCGTCGCCGCGCCCCTCGACCACCGCGAGGACGCCTCCGGTGCCCGCCAGCAGCGCCCCGGCGACCGCGGCCGCCACGAGCGCGGCGCGGCGCCCGCCGGGGCGGCGGCGCCGTGGGCCGCCCGCCGCGATGGCCGTGAGCGTGGTCGCCAGCTGCCCGGCCGGCGGGCGCGCGGCGGGCTCCTTCGCGAGCAGCGCCGCGATGACCGGGCGCAGCGGGCCGGCCGCCCGGGGTTCGGGCAGGTCCTCGTACACCACGGCCTGCAGGGTGCCGATCGGCGACGTGCGGCGGAACGGCGAGCGCCCCTCGACCGCCGCGTAGAGCGTGGCGCCCAGCGACCACAGGTCGGACTCCGGCCCGGGACGGCCGCCGCGGGCCCGCTCGGGCGCCAGGTAGTCGACGGATCCGACGAGTTCGCCGGTGCGGGTGATCGCCGAGTCGCCCTCGACGACGGCGATGCCGAAGTCCGTCAGCAGGACCCGGCCGTCGCGGGCGAGCAGCACGTTGGCCGGCTTCACGTCCCGGTGGAGCACGCCCGCGGCGTGCGCCGCGCGCAGCGCCTCCAGCACGGCGGCGGCCACCGCGGCGGCCCGCCTGGGGGACAGCGGGCCGTCCTCGCGCACCGCCTCGTCCAGGGAGCGGCCGTCCACCAGTTCCATGACGATCCAGGGCCGGCCGTCCTGTTCCACGACGTCGTGGACGGTCACCACGTTGGGGTGGTTGATCCGGGCGGCGGCCCGGGCCTCCTGCTTCATCCGTTCCTGGAGCACGGCGCGGTCGTCCTCCGCGAGATGGGCGCCGAGGGTCAGCTCCTTGACGGCGACGGTACGCCGCAGCACGACGTCCTGGGCCTCCCAGACCCGCCCCATGCCGCCGCGGCCGATGACGTCGCCGAGCCGGTACCGTCCGGCCAGCACGCTTCCGCTCCCGCTCACTCCCCTGCACCCACGGCCTCTCCAACGCGCGCCGTGACCGGGCGGTTCCGGTCCGGGCACCGCGCTCAGGTGGTGCGGTAGGTCTCCGCGGCCTTCTCGAAGTACCGCTTGACGTCGGCGCGACGGCCGTCCGGCCCGATGACCAGGACGACGTGGTACCTGCCGTCGCGGATCATCACCAGGTTGCGCGCGAACAGCTGCCGCCCGGAGCCGTCGCTCCAGCTGAACTCGCCCTCCGCGGCCGTGATCCCGCCCATGTCCAGGCGGCGCAGTCCGGAGGCCGAGGACCAGCCGGAGGCCCGGAAGCCGGAAAGCTCGGGCTCGTCGTTCTGGTAGACGATCGGGTCGCTGCCCTTGTCGGCGACGGTGTCACGGCCGGGCACGACCAGCAGCTGGTAGTCGCCGCCGGTGTAGCGGACCTGCCCGTCGGCGTTCCTGGGCGTGCGCTGCCAGCCGTTGGGGACGGCGAGCCGGAAGCCCTCCGCGTCGGTGCGCAGCGTGAAGTCGCCGCCGAGGCCGGTGGTGGCGGCGTCGTCCGCCGGGGCCGACCGCGTGGCCGGCGGGGCACTCGTGGCCGGGGCGGAGCTGCGCGTGGCCTTGCCGGGCGGCGGGGCGGTCGTCTGCGGCCGCTCGTCACCGCCGGGCACCTGCGCGGGCAGGGTCCGCGTGGCACCGGCCGCGCCCTCGTCGTCCGTGGACCCGCCGCGCGGCATGAAGAGCACGGCGTACACCACGGCGGCGACCATCAGCAGCAGCACCAGCCCGACCAGTGTGATCCCGAGGCTGCGCGGCCCGCGCCCCGAGCGCTGCCGCCGTTCCTTGGTGCGCTTGTGGCGCCCGTGCGCGGGGTGGGCGGGCACAGGGTCGGCGGCGGCCTTGCGGCGGCGCACCAGTTCGCCCCGGCGGCGTACGACGGGCAGCTTGTGCGGGTCGTCGGCGGGCACGGGCACCGTGCTCAGCCCCACGTCCGGCTCCGGCGCGGAGCGGACGAGGGAGCGCAGCCAGCCGCGCAGCTCCTCGGCGTCCGGCCGCTCCTCGGGGTCCTGGCGCAGCAGCGACTCAACGACGGGCCGCAGCGGTCCGCACTCCTCGGCGTACGCGGGCGGCTCGGCGATGACCAGCTGGACCAGTTCCGCGGTGCTCTCCTCCGGGAACGGAGGATGCCCCTGGACGCTGCGGAAGAGCAGCGACCCCAGTGCCCACAGGTCGGCGGCCGGGCCGACGGGCGGGGCGAGCTGCCAGTTCTCGTGGACCTCGGTGGCCTGCTCGGGGGCCCACCGCTCGGTGACGGGACCGACGACGGTGAGCCGGGCCTGACGGGCGCGCTCGAGCTCCAGCGCGGAGTGCGGGCCCTCCCAGCCGCCGCCGGGCGCCTCGCCGCCCCCGGCCATCGCGGGTACCGGCACCGGGTTGTAGCCGCACAGCGCCTCCTGGGCGGCGCCCACGGCCAGCCCCGAGAGCATCGCCCGGCCGTCGTCGCAGACCAGCACGGTCCGGCCGGTGACGTTGCGGTGCACCCAGCCGTGGGCGTGCAGCACGCGCAGCGCGGTCAGCACGTCGGAGGCCACCTCGGCGGCCCGGTAGGGGCTCAGCCGCTTGTCGGCGAGGACCGCGGCCAGCGGGCGGGCGGCGACCAGCTCGCTCACTATCCAGACACTGCCGTCCTCGACGAAGATGTCGAAGACCTGCACCAGCCGGGGGTGGTCGGGTATCGCGGCCGCGGCCTGCGCCGCCTCCAGGGCCCGGTGGGCGGTGTCCCCGCCGTCCCCGTGGTGCGGTCCCGGCTCGGCGCTGACGACCTCGGGCAGCAGGACCTGGCGTATCAGCACCTCCTGGTTGCTGAACGTGTCCCAGGCCCTGGTCTCCACCAGTTCGAACTCGTCGGCGGGCGGCCGCGGCAGGCGGTAGCGGTCGGCCAGTACGCGTCCCGCGTAGTCGTCCACGACGCCTCCCCAAAGCGTCAGATCCGATCCGTTGTGGATGCGGACAGTCCGCAATGACTCACGATACGTGCCCGAGCGGCCTCACTTGGCCGGTTTGAAGGTGTTGAAGAGCGCCTCGCGCATCTCCGTGGTCTTCTTGCTGTCCCACTCGGCGTCCGGCGCGAAGAAGAGGATGGCGTAGCCGTGCCCGTCGTCCACGACGAAGCCCCGGTTGACGGCGCGCATCTTGGTGCCGCCGGACATGTAGGTGAACGTCCAGTCGGCGGCGGTGCGGTAGCCGCGGTAGCTCACGTCCTTTATGTCCACCTTCTGGTAACCGGGGAACCTGCCCGCGGCACCGGCCTCGTTCTGGCGCCAGGCGTCCGCCGCGCTCTTGCCGGGGGTGTGGGTCCAGTCGACCTGCACCCGGGGGCTGCGGCGGGCGTTGAAGACCCAGCCGTTGCCGGCCCGCTCCTTGTTCGCGGCCCAGCCACTGGGCAGCGCTATCGAGAAGCCCTCCTGGGAGTCGGTGTAGGTCGTCCAGCCGGCCGGAACCGCGCCGGAGCCGTCCTTCCCGCTGCCGGAGCCGTCGCCGGACCCGGAGGAGGAAGTGTCCGAGCCCTTGCCGGAGTTGTCGTCGCCCTTCCCCTTGCCGGAGTCGTCGCCGCCCTTGTCGTCGCCGGACTCGCTCCCCTGGCCCCCCTTGTCGTCGCCGGACTTGCCGTCCTGGACGCCGTCGTCACCGGACTTGGCGCTCGCCGGGGCGGACGGATTGGCGGGCTGACGGGCGCCCGGGTCGTCGTCGCCCTGGCCGGCCCAGATGCCGATGCCCGTCCCGAGCAGCACGAGGACGACCACGATCGCGGCGAAGAGCACCGCGCGGCGGCGGCGCTCGTCCATCGACGCCAGGAGCGGCAGCCGCGGGGCGGTGGCCGGGGCGGCCGCCGGCACCGGTACGGGCGTGACCGGGGCGGACGCGGTCGCCGGGGTCGCCTCGGGCTCCGGCTTGGCCTTCGCGGCCCGCAGCGCCGCCTGGTCGGCGGCGGCGGCCCGGGTGGCCGGGGGCGCGTCGGTGGGCGTCGGCTGCGGGTCGGAGGGCGGCAGCGGCATGGTGCGCGTGGCCTCGGCGACCGGGACGTCCGGCGCGTGGGCGACACCCGTGAGCAGCGGGCGCACGCCCGCGTCGTCGAGCCGCAGCTCCGGGTCCTTGTTGAGCAGCCCGTGGATCGCGTCGGCCAGCGGGCCCGCGTTGCGCGGGGTCTGCAGCGACTCCGTCATGACGGCGGTGAGCGTGGCGATGGCCGAGCCCTTGTCGTACGGCGGCCGGCCCTCGACCGAGGCGTACAGCAGCGCGCCCAGCGACCACAGGTCGGCGGGCGGGCCCGGCTTCTGGCCGCGCGCCCGCTCCGGCGAGATGTACGAGGGGGCGCCGACCAGCATGCCGGTGGAGGTGACCGACGGGTCGCCGTCGATCTGGGCGATGCCGAAGTCGCTCAGCACGACGCGGCCGTCGTCGGCGATCAGGACGTTGGACGGCTTCACGTCACGGTGGAGGATGCCCTCCTTGTGGGCGGCCCGCAGCACGTCCAACACGGTCAGCCCGACCTCGGCGGCGCGCTTGGGCGAGAGCGGCCCGTCCTCGCGGATCGCGTCCGACAGCGAGCGGCCCTCGACCAGTTCCATGACGATCCAGGGCCGGTCGTCCTCCTCGACGACATCGAAGACGGTCACCGCACCGGTGTTGCGGATGCGGGCGGTCGCCTTGGCCTCGCGCAGGGTGCGGGTGATCAGGCGGCGCTTCTCGTCCTCGTCGATGTTGTGCGGGAAGCGCAGCTCCTTCACGGCGACCGTACGGCCGAGCGTCTCGTCGACAGCCCGCCAGACGGTGCCCATGCCGCCCTTGCCGAGGACGGCGCCGAGTCGGTACCGGTCGGCGATGAGCCGCTGGTCGGTGTCGTGCGCCTGGCCCATGAATTCCCTCTGCAGTCGCTGAAGATGAAGCTCCCTCATCGCCTGCCAACGGCGACCGCGGGATGGAGACCTCCATCATCCCTGACTCGGGGCCGTGGTCCCACCCCGGCCCCGCCGTGTGCTAGTCGTGGACGACGAGTCCGGCCACCGCGTCGTCGAAGACCGTCCGGAAATCACCCCATTGGGCCGTCGGCGCGGAGAGGTAGACGGCGAACTCGCGTCCGCCGGGCTCCCCGAAGCCGAGGTCGATGGCCCGGAAGCCGCGGGCCTTGCCCTGGAAGGTGAACTCCCATATGGCGGCCGGGCGGTCGCGCCACTTGGTGCTCTGCATCCGCAGCCGCTCGTACCCCGCCACCTTGGGGATGGTCTGCTGCTCCTCCTCCGCGAAGTGCTCCAGCGGATCGCTCGCCGCGTAGTCCAGCGTGCCGATCCGCAGGCCGGCCAGGCCGCTCGGGTCGACGTAGATGACCTGCTCGCCCTGCACCTGGCGGGTCCACCCGTCGGGGACCGGGACGGAGAAGCCCTGCTCGGGCTCCTCGGCGAGGTGGTAGCCGGCCGGCACGGGCGACGGGCCCGGAACGGACGGGGAGGGGGGCGGGGAGGAGGACGCCGGGGAGGACGGCGACGAGGAGGTCGCCGAGTGGCTCGGGGCCGGCCGGTCACCCTGCGTGCCGGTGGAGCCGCCGAAGTGCTGCGCGGCGTAGAAGCCGCCGCCGGCGAGGGCGGCGGCCAGCACCGCGGCGAGCAGCACCCGGACCCCGGTGCGGCGCCGCGCCCGCGGGGGCTCCGCCGGGACGGGGACCCCCGACGGAAGGGTGGGTGCGTGCGGGGGCGCAGGCTGCGCGACCGGTTCCGGGGGCCGGACGACGGTGGTCGGCGCGGTGTGCGACCGGGTCAGGCTCTCGCGGGGGACGCTCGCGGTCTCGGTCTCGGCGGCGCTCGCCCGCAGCATCCGCTCGGCCTCCGGCGCCGACAACCGGCCCTGCGGCTCCCGCACCAGCAGCCCGGCGATCACCGGCCCCAGCGGGCCCGCGT